>JAHJTB010000357.1 GCA_018830135.1 Pseudomonadota bacterium
AAAAAGGGCTCGAAGATGTGGGGCATGTCCTCGGGCGGGATGCCCGGCCCGGTGTCCCGGACCTCGATTTCGATCCGTTTTTTTTCGGACACGAAACGGGTGGCCAGTTCGAGGCGGCCGCCTTCGGGCATGGCGTCGATGGCGTTGAAGATAAGATTGATCACACACTGCTGGAGCTGGTTGAAGTCGCCCTGGATCGAGGGCAGGTCCGCATCGTACTGGGTGACCAGTTCGATGTTTTGGAGTTTCAGGCGATGTCGGCTGAGCATTTCGCAACGGTGCATCAGTTCGTCGACCTGGATCGGCTTGAAGGCCGGGGATGATTTCCGGGAAAAGGTCAGCAGGCTGGAGACGATCTGGGTGCACCGACTGGTTTCGGACTCGACCAGCCTGAGATAGTCAAGGAATTTTTGATACTTGGCCGGCGGCAGGGGGCCGCGCATGAGGACGTCGGCCATGAGGCGGACGTAGTTGAGAATTCCGGAGAGCGGGTTATTGATTTCGTGGGCCACGCTGGCGGCCAGCCGGCCCAGGGACATCATTTTATCCTGGTGGAGGATTCGGGCCTGATCGGCCACTTCCCGTTCCAGGCGGCGGATTTCCCGAAGGTCCCTGAAAAAACAGACCAGGCCGGCCTCTCGGTCGCCTTCATGGAGGGCCGTGGCGGAAACCTGGACGGGCAGGGATTGGCCGGACTTGTTCAACAGGCTGGTTTCGTAGAGAAATATCCGGTCCGGGCCACCGTATTTTTTTGAATTCAGGGCCTGTTTGAACAGAGCCTCCCGGCCCGGAGCGAAAAACCGGTCCAGGGACATCTTGAAAAGGGCGTCCTGTTTGGTGTACCCGACCATGACCTCCATGGCCCGGTTATAGGTCACGATCTTTTCCTCTTCATCGCAGGCCAGGATGCCGTCCATGGAGCTTTCGATCAGGTTTCTTTGGAAGGAAAAGGTCCTGAGAAGCTCCCGAATGGTTTCCAGGTTTTCCTGTTCGAGAATCTCGGCCTGTTCCCGGACCTGCTTGCCGGCGGTGAACCGGGCCCCGGCCCTGTGCAGGGCCAGGTGAAGGGCTTCGTTGTTTACGGGTTTGGTGATGAAGTCCGAGGCGTCGAGTTGGAGGGCCTGGATGGCCAGGTCCATATCCGCATAGGCCGTGGCCACGATGACCTGGATGTCCGGATCGAGCTGTTTGATGGCTTCCAGGACCTGGAGTCCGTCCATATGGGGCATGCGGATGTCGGTGATGACGATCTGGGGCCGGGTTTCCCGACAAAGGCGGAGGCCCTCCCGGCCGTCGGCGGCCGCGATCACCTGGTGGCCTTCGGCCTGGAGGACCATGGCTGTCACCTCCCGGATGTCCGCTTCATCGTCAATGACGATGATCCGCCATTTCCCGTCTTCGGCCATGACTCACCCTTCGTGTTCGGGGAAAGGATATGTCGGCCCTCTGCCGGGGGTTCAGTTCGGAATAACGCGACCCGAAGAGAGGGCGGCTTCGTAGAGGCGGCCTGCCTGGTACGAGCTTCGGACGTAGGGCGCGCTGGCCACGCCCACAAAGCCTCGCTTCCGGGCTTCCTCCTTGTACGATTCGAAGGTTTCCGGCGTTACCCAGTCCACGACCGGATGGTGGCGGTTGGAAGGCGCCAGGTACTGCCCCAAAGTGAGCAGCAGACAGCCGGCCCGGCGGAGGTCCTCCATGACCGCGCAGACCTCTTCCCGGGTCTCACCCAGGCCCAGCATCAGGCCGGACTTGGCCACCTGGGCCGGGCGGTGGCTGAGCGTCCGGGCCAGCAGTTCGATGGAGCGCCTGTAGTCCGCCTGAGGCCTGACCTGGCCATAAAGACGGGGAACGGTCTCGACGTTGTGGTTCAAAACCTCCGGGCCGGTTTCGAGGACCGTGAGCAAGGCGTCCGTGCTGCCGCCCAGGTCGGAGATCAAGACCTCGACTCCCAGGCCGGGACAGGCCTGGCGGACCGCCTGGATGGTCTGGGCCACGTGTTCGGCGCCCCCGTCGGGCAGGTCGTCCCTCGTGACCATGGTCAGGACGCAGAAGGCCAGGCCGAGTTCGGCCACGGCCCGGGCGATCCGCTGTGGTTCGTCCGGGTCCAGGGGCGCCGGAGCGTTTTTTTCCACCGCGCAAAAAGTGCAGCGTCTCGTGCAGTTGGGGCCCAGCAGGAGAAAGGTGGCCTCGCCCCGGCCGTAGCATTCCATCTGGTTGGGGCAGTGGGCTTCTTCGCAGACCGTATGAAGTCCGCCCTGCCTGACGGCCTGATCCACGACGGCGTTGCGCCCCATGGCCGGCAGCCGGCGTCGGAGCCACGAGGGTTTGGGGCCGGGCTGGTTCACATTGACAACCTCCTGAAAGACGGCGTCCTGTTTCATCCCTTATCAGGGCCGATTGCGGTTGTCAACGGGCCTGGATTCCTGAACCGCCCCGGTCAAAGCCCCCCCGCGGCCAGTCGCGGAGTCAGCCCGCCTCGCGGGTCAATGCACCATCCTATCCCGGGCGTCCCAGTATTTTTCCTTGATCTTCCTCCGCAACACCTTGCCATAGGGGTTTTTGGGCAGTTCATCGACAAAGTCCACGGATCGGGGCTTTTTAAAGCTGGCCAGACGGTCTTTACAGAATTGAACGATTTGCTCCTCGCCGACGTTGTGGCCCGGTCGAAGGACGACGACCGCCTTGACCGACTCGCCCCATTCCTCGTCCGGGACCGCAACCACGGCGGCCTCGAAAACGGCGGGGTGCTGATAGAGAACCTGTTCGACTTCGGAGGGATAGATGTTGAATCCTCCGCTGATGATCATATCCGACTTCCGGTCCACGATATAAATATAGCCCGACTCGTCCACCATGGCCATGTCCCGGGTGTAAATCCAACCGTCACGGACCGTCTCCCGGGTCATTTCCGGGTCCTTCCAGTAGCCCAACATGGAATCGTCGCCCCGTTCGATGATCTCGCCCACCTGTCCGGGCTCGACATCTCGCCCGTCTTCATCGACCACTCGGACCTCGACTTCGGGCAGCGGCCGACCGGCGGATTTCAACCGTTTTTCTTTTTCCGGGTCGCCATCGAACCGGTGATCCTCCTTGGTCAGGTAGATGAAACCGGAGGAGGTTTCCGTCTGGCCGTAGCCCTGGATCAGGACCGGCCCGAATATTTCGAGGGCCTGCCTGATGCGCTGGCTGGGCATGGGCGAGGCGCCGTACACAATGGTCCGGATGCTGCTCAGGTCGTAACGCTCCCGTTCCGGGTAGGCCATGAGGTAGTTGATCATGGTGGGCACGAGAAAGAGGTGGGTCACCTTTTCGTTTTCAATGGTCCGGCACAGCAGTTCGAGTTCGAATCCGGGCAGCAGCAGGTTGCGACCGCCTCGCCACCAGATGGGCAGGATCATGCCGCCGCTGGCGTGGGTCACCGGCGCCACGTGGCACATGACGCTGTCCCGGGTCAGGTCCATGCCTTCAACGAAGAGATGCTTTCTGGCCAGGCACAGCCGGTTGCGGTGAGTCAGCATGGCCGCCTTGAGTTTTCCGGTGGTGCCCGAAGTGTAGTTGAGCCGGGCCAGGTCGTCCATTTCGACCTGAACGTCCGGTTCCTCCGGGGAGGCCTGATCGAGCAAGGTGTCGAAATCGAGCATCGAGGGTGGTGTATCGGACATGGCGACGAAATGGCGAACCGTTTCGATTTCATGTCGGGAGGCCTCGATGGCTTCAACGAATTCCCGGCCCAGGATCAAGGCGGCGGCTTCGGAATTGTTGAGCATGTGGACCAGCTCGCCGGTGGAAAGCCTCGCATTGAGCGGGACGACCACCAGGCCGGCCTTGAGGACCCCATACTCGGCGATGGTCAACTGGTGCCGGTTCGGAGACAGGAGGGCCACCCGTTCGCCCTTTTTCAGGCCCAGGCCCAGCAGGGCGTTGGCCATTCGGTTGGCCAGGGCCAGTGTTTCGCGAAAGGTCAACCGCGTTTGGCCGTGGATCAGGGCGATCCGGTCCGGATACCAGAGGCCCGCCTGAGTAAGATGATAACCGATATTCATGCCGTGCTCCTTGTCATTATATTAAATCCCTTTTCAATTCATGCTGTTCGGGATAATGAGCGTAATCTGGGGAAAGGCGACCAGGATGATCAGGGTCAGAATGTCGGCGATCAGAAAGGGGATGATCCCTCTGAACAAGGCGCCGGTGCCCACGGCGTTTCCGGCCGCGCCCTTGACCACGAAGACATTGATGCCGATGGGCGGGGTGATCAGTCCGATCTCGACCACCTTGACCAGCAGGATGCCGAACCAGATGCCGTCTATGCCCAGGTTTTCCACGATGGGGTAGAGAATGGGCATGGTCAGGGCGATCATGCCCACGGCATCCAGGACGCAGCCCAGGAGAAGATAGATGCCCAGAATGACGATCAGGATAATGATCGGCGAGAATTGAAGAGCGCCGATATAATCACCGACCGCCGTGGTCAACTGGGTCAGGGCCACGAAGCGGACGAAAATGAGGGCGGATACCAGGATGAGGAAAATCATGGCGCTGGCGCAGGCTGCCCGGACCAGCGCCTTGGGTACCTGGATGTTCCGCCAGCCCGAGGTGGCGGCGGCGGTGATGAGCGTCAGGAGCGCCCCGATGCCGCCGGCTTCCGAGGGGGTGAATATTCCCCAATAGAGTCCGCCCAGGATGGTGGTGAAAATCATGGGAATGGGCCAGACGCCCTTGAGAGAGCGCAGTTTGACGGACCAGGTGGAGCTGATTTTGGCCGGACCCTTGTCGGGATAGATGAACAGGGTGATCCAGACCACCAGGAGATATATAATGATGGACAGTAGGCCGGGCAGGATTCCGGCCAGGAGCAGCTTGCCCACCGACTGTTCGGTCAGGATGCCATAGAATACCAGGAGGGCGCTGGGCGGAATCAAGGCGGCCTGTGTCCCTCCGGCGGCAATGGCCCCGCCGCAGAGACCGGGATCGAACTTGTGTTTGATCAACGGAGGCAGGGCGATCTGGGTGAAGGTCATGGCCGCGGCCACGCTGGAGCCGCAGCAGGCCCCGAAAACGCCGATGCTCAACGTCGTGGCCAGCAGCAGCCCGCCCCTCAGCCAGCCCAGCCATTGCTGGGCCGCCTCGAACAACTTGATGGCGATTCCGCTTTGGGCGGCAAACATGCCCATGAGGACGAACAGGGGCAGAACGGCGTGTTCGAAGCTTCCCGTGGTGCCATAAGGCGTGATCCGGGCCAGGCTGAAGGCCGAGGGGCCCATGATGATCAGGCTGCCGATCAGCCCGACGAGGCCGAGGGCGATGGCGATGTGAACGCGCAAGAGGATGAGGGCCAGCATGATCACAAAACCGATCAGGCCCAGATACAACGGATCCATTGTGTTAGTCTCCCCGAGGTGGAAGGTTTTACTTCAGAGCGTTGGTCATACGCATCTTGGTCCCGGTCCGGCCGGGATTCATTCCGGGGCGCTACCGCCGCCGGCATCCCGTGCCGTGAATATGCCTCGGATGCCCTTGAACACGTTGACGAGCAGTTGCAGGCAGAACAGGGAGCAGCCCAGGGCGATGGCAAGTTTCGCCGGGTAAACCGGTATCCGGATCAGGCCCGGATAGTATTCGCCCATGCTCCAGGAACTCCAGGCGTAGATCCATCCTTGCCAGGCGTACACTCCGATGACGAAAACCCCGCACAGGCAGGCCAGAACGTCCAGCACGGCGTTCCATTTCTTCGACAGGATGGAAGCAACGAGTTCGACGCGGATGTGTTCGTCGAGCAGTTCCGTATAGGCCATGGGGAGAAACAGAAAAATCGGAATCATCACGGTCACGATGTCCGAAACCCCGACAATGGGGCTGTCGAAGGCGATCCGGGCGATCACGTCGATTACGATGATCATCATCACCAGAGCCAGCAGGGCGCCGGAGAATACGGACAGCCACCTGTTCATCTTCGCCCAGACGTTTGTCATGTAGGCAACCTCCTCTGGAGGACGGATTCCTGGTTCCTTAAACCCGGATATTGCAGTCGGCTTCTCCCGCGCCGCCGAACGGCAAAAATCGGATTTAATTAATTTGGCCCCGGGGGGCAGCCGGCCCGCGCCCATCGGAGCGAATCGACCGCAAGGTACGGGCCGCCCCCCGAAACCCTCGAGACCGGCCCGACGAGCGGGCCGTGGTCATGAAACCGGCCCGCTCGCCGTCCGCGTTCCGGGTTATTTGGACCCGATCATCTTACGCCATTCGGCCAGAAGTCTTTGACCCGGAAGGCCTTTGGCCTCGGCCTCCTTGGCCCAGTTGTCGGCATAGGCCTTCACTTCGGGCATGTTGTTCCATTTATCCGCCTCGGCCTTGGGCAGGTCCATGATTTCAACCCCGGCCTTCTGAAAGGCTTCGGCCACCTTGTCCCGCTCTTCTAACATCATCCGGGCCAGTGTCATAGAGGCCTCGTCGCCGAGTTTGAGTATGATTTTCTGGTCCTCGGGGGAGATTTTCTTCCAGGTGTCGAGATTGACGCACCATTGGGCCCAGGCGCCGGCTACATCCTGGCGGACGAGATATTTGACCACTTCCTGGATTTTGTAACGCATGGCCGTATCCGGAGAAAATCCGACCGCGTCCAGAATCCCCTTCTGCAGGGCGCTGTATATTTCCACGGAAGGCAGAAACATGGGCGTCGCGCCGATGGCCTTGTAGGCCACCTGCTGTATTTCGGTCACGGCCCGGATTTTGACGCCCTTGTAGTCTTCCAGCGTCTTGATCGGTTTTTGGGAAAAGGCCCAGTACACGTCGTACCAGCGCTGAATGATCGGCATCATGTTCGTGGTCGCGTACTCCTTGTAAAACGCGTCGTCCTTTTTCCAGAATTCGAGCCATTTTTCGGTCAAAACGACGGGAGACGCGATCGGCGAGATGTAGTCGGCGGCCGCCGCGACCTTGGCCAGTTCCCCGTATCCGGGATGATAGGCGGACGTTACCCAGCCCACGTCGGCCAGACCGCTTTTGACCGCTTCGGCCATCTCGGTGATCTTGCACAAAGAGCCGCCCCAGAACATCTGCACCTTGACCCGGCCCTGGGTCTGTTTTTCGACTTCCTTAACGAACCAGTCGGTCCAGACCACTTCGGTTCCCCGCTTGGGGGAGGGGTGGGACCAGCGCAGGGTGATGTCTTCCGCGTCCGCCGGCTGGGGTGCCAGACCGGCGAGGAAAACCATGGCCAACGCCAAAACCGCCCATTTGAACCTGCCTTGCAACATCTCTTTCCTCCTTTTTTTGACTGATTTTACGATCATGTCCGCCGGCCGGAGCGCGGTCCCGCGTCTCCGGGCGACCGTTTCACCCGCTTATCGCTTCAAGATGACCACGGCGCTGTTCGGACCGGCGCCCATGGCGTGAGCCAGGCCGATCTTGGCCCCCGGAACCTGCCTCTGGCCGGCTTCGTCCCGAATCTGCCGGTATATCTCGATAATCTGGGCCAGAGAGGTTGCACCCAAGGGGTGCCCCCTGGACATCAGACCACCATCGGTATTGACCGGCAGCTTTCCACCCAGGTCGAAGTATCCTTCCCGCATAAGCCGGGGCGCCTCGCCCTTGGGGCAGAAGCCCATCTTTTCCAGTTCCCACAGTTCGCCCGAGGCCATGGTGTCGTAGGCCTGGACCACGTCCATGTCCTCCGGGCCGTACCCGCTGGCCTCGTAAGCCTGCTCCACGGATATCTGGACGGTGTCCGGCGTCTTTTTTTTCACGCTACCCCCGCCGTACACGTGGCCGTAAGTGCCGCTGGTCAGGATCGAAGCGGCAACCGTGACCGGCTTGTCCGTTTTCTTGAGACGGTCCCGGGAGCAGAGGATCACCGCCGCGCCGCCGTCGGCCAGGGGGCAGGCGTGGAGCAGGCGCAGGGGTTGAGCGATCATTCTCGAAGCCATGACCTCCTCCAGGGTCACCGGCTTCCGGAATCGGGCGTTGGGGTTCAAGGCCCCGTTCTTCCGGTTCTTGACCGTAACCCGGGAAATATCCTCTTCCGTGGCGCCGGTTTCCTGCATGTACCGAACCGTGTTCATGGCATAGGCCGCCGGCTGGACGTTGAAGCCCATGATCCGCTGCCACTCGGGCCAGGCCGTGCTCTTGAGCAGGCCTTTGGGCAGGGTTTCGAACCCGGCCGCCAGGACCACGTCGTATATGCCCGCCCCGACCATCTGGTAGGCCAGCCGGAAGGCCGAGGAGCCGCTGGAACAGGCGTTTTCCACGTTAACGATGGGAATTCCGGTCTGGCCGATCTTTTCAATGGCCTGGTGGCCTGAGGCCGTACCGCCGTACACATTGCCGCAGAAGGCGGCCTGGATGTCCCCCCAGCCCAGGTCCGCGTCGTCCAGGGCCTTGAGGATCGACTCCGCGCCCAGGTCGAAGTAGTCCTTCAAAGGGCGGCCCTTCTGGCCGTCGTACAAATTGAAGGGCGCCAGCCCCACTCCGGCCACCATGACGTCTCTGGTTCCGCTCATGCCTTTGGACCTCCTTCGCCCCCGGCCGATACCGGCCGGAACATGTAGGTCACCACCTCACGGCCTTCCGTATCCGTGTGCAGCGTTCTGAACACCATCTCGACCTCCATGCCGATTCGCAGGTCCTCGAATTCGCAATCGACAAAGAGGGTTTCGATGCGGATGCCTTCGGGCAGCTCGACGAAACCGATGGCGTAGGGAACCTCGCCCTGGTAGTAGACCGGCGGCCGCTGCATGACGACGGTGTAGCTGTAAATCGTCCCCTTGCGGCTGAACACGGTCTCCTTCAGGTTTCGGGACTGGCAGAAGGTGCAGATTCCGGAGTCCTGGACCGGGAAAAACAGTTCTTCACAGTCCAGGCATTCGCTGCCGATCAGCCGGGGCGTCCCATCCGGACCCGCTTTTTCCTTCCATAGGCCGGCTCGCACCGGAACACGATTCGATTCCATGGCTCTATCCCCTTTTCCTTGGTTTCCCCGGATCACCGGAAGGCCGACATGCCCAGGATTTCGCGGCCGATGATCAGCTTCTGAATCTGAGTCGTCCCGTCCGGGATAGTGTAGCATCGTGCGTCCCGGAAAAAGCGTTCGACCTGGTATTCCTCGGACAGCCCGTAGGCGCCGTGAATCTGGAGGGCATTCGAAGTGGCCCGGACGGCCATCTCCGTGGCAAAGGCCTTGGCGATGGAGGACTCCTTGAAACAGACATGGCCCTGATCCATCAGGTAAAAGGCCCGCCAGGCCAGCAGCCGGGCCGCGTCGATATCAGCGGCCATGTCGGCGAACATCTCCTGGACCAGTTGATGCTGCCCGATGGGCTTGCCGAACTGGACCCGCTCCTTGGCGTATCGAACGGCAACGTCCAGAGCGGCCTGGGCGATGCCCACCGAGGCGATGGCCGCGTTGGCCCGGGCGAAGGTCAGGCCCGTAAGGGTCTGCTTCAGCCCCTGACCGGGCTCGCGGACCACGTTTTCCCTGGGCACCCGGCAGTCGTCGAAGATCAACTCGGCCGTGGGGAATGAGCGGACGCCCATTTTGTGGATTTCCCGGGATTCGAAGGGCGAGACATCCCGTTCCACCAACAGGTGCATGACCCCTCCGGCCCCCTTGGACCGATCCGTGGTGGCCACGACCGTCACGTAATCGGCGATGGTGCCGTTGGAAATCCACATCTTGGTTCCGTTGAGGACATAATGATCGCCGTCCAGCACGGCCCGGGTCTCGATGTTCCGGGCGTCGGACCCGACGTTGGGCTCGGTGATGGCCGTACAGATGATCTTGTCGCCGTCCAGCAGGCCCGGCAGGATGCGGTCCCTTAGGGCCGTGTTTTCAAAATGGCTGACGCCGTAGGTCCCGGCGGAGGTGATCCCCACCGTGCCGCCCAAGCCGGCCCAGGCCCCCCGGAGGGGTTCGTGGAGCAGGGCCCAGTCGATGTGGGTCAGGCCCGGTCCGCCCAGGTCCTCGGGAACCAAGGTGCCAACGTACCCGAACGGCTTGAGTTCCTTGAGGAAGCGGTGGGCGTCCGCCTTGGTCAGAGGTCCCTTCCGGTCGTATTCGTCGGCCAGGGGGGCGATCTTGTCGTTCAGGTAGCGCCGGACCGTGTCCTGGAGCATCCGTTGTTCTTCGGTCAGATCAAAGTTCATCGGCCGCCTCCTAACTGACCATGGAAAATCCGCCGCTGACGCTCAGGCACTGGCCGGTGATGAACGGCGTCCGGTCCGAGGCCAGCAAGGCGATGGCCACGGCCGCGTCCATGGGGCGACCGATTCGGCCCAGACCGCGTCCGATGGGATAGACCTTGAGCATCTTGTTTAAAATGGGGTCGGTCTCGGGCGTGGCCTCGGGGTTCAGGATGGGAAGAGTGCCTTCATGGGCGGTGGCGCCGATCGCGATACAGTTGACGTTGATTGCATATCGGCCGACTTCCCGGGCCAGGGCCTTGGTGCAGCCCAGTATCGCGGCCTTGGCCCCGGAATAGACCATCAGATTGGCCTCACCGGTCCGGCCGGCTTCGGAAATGACGCTCAGAATCTTGCCGCCGCGCCGTTCGATCATCGAGTTGATGACCGCATGGGCGCAGTTGAGGAAACCGTAAAGGTTCAGGTCGATCTGGCGCTTCCAGTCCTGGGGCGTGGACATGGCAAAGGTCGAACGGGAGGCCTCCCCGCTCCGGACCTGGTGCGGTACGCCCGCGTTGTTGACCAGGATGTCCACCGGGCCGAAGGCCTCGACGGTCTTGTCGATCATGGCCTGGACGTCTTCCAGACTGGTCACGTCGGCCTTGATTCCCAGGGCCTGTCCGCCGGCCCCCTTGATCTCATTGGCCACCTTGTCGGCCCGGTCCTGGAACAGGTCGTTGACCGTGACCCGGGCGCCCTCCTCGGCCAGAACCCTGGCGATTTCCCGGCCCACACCCTGGCCGGCGCCTGATACGACGGCCACCTTATCCTTGAGTCCTAAATCCATGACGTCCTCCTTTGGACATGGCCCGGACCTTGCGGCCGGGTCGGATCGGTTCAATTGATTTTTCTTTCCTTGCCCCGCCAATAGGGGTCCTTGAGTTCGCGCCTGACGATCTTGCCGGTGTGCCCCTTGGGGAGTTGGTCCAAAAAGTCCACCGAGGTCGGCTTTTTGTACCCGGCCAGATGCGTTTTGCAGTGTTCGATGATCTCCTGTTCAGTCGCCTTCTGGCCGGTCTTGAGGGAAACGGCCGCCTTGACCGTTTCCCCCCATTTTTCGTCCGGTATGCCGAAAACGGCCGCTTCCAGCACAGCGGGGTGCATGTAGAGCACGTCCTCGACTTCCTTGGGGTAGATATTGAATCCGCCGCTGATGATCATGTCTTCCTTGCGGTCCACCAGATAGATGTATCCCTCCTCGTCCATGAAGCCCATGTCGCGGGTATGGAGCCATCCGCCGCGCAAGGCCTCGGCCGTGGCCTCGGGATTCTTCCAGTATCCCTGCATGACCTGGGACGACTGCACGACGATTTCCCCGATCTGGCCCGGAGGAACGAAATTTCCCTCATCGTCCATGATGCGCACCTTGGAAAAGGTGACCTCCCGGCCGATGGACGAGAGCCGCCTGATACTCTTCTCGGAGCCGTCCAGGATGTGATCATCCTTGAGGAGCAGGCTCATGGGCATGCTGGCTTCGGTCAATCCGTAGCCCTGGACGAAGATATCGCCGAAAATCCCGATGGCCCGCTTGAGCACGTCCGGCGAGATGGGCGAGGCGCCGTAGCGGATGGTCTTCAAGCTGCTCAGGTCATACCGGTCGATTTCGGGCGAGGCCAGAATCATGACCAGCATGGTGGGGATCAGGTGGATCATGGTGACGCGTTCCTGTTCCACGGTCCGCAGTACGTTGGTCACGTCGAAACCGGGCAGGATGACGACCTTGGCGCCCCGGACTAAGTGCGGCAGAATATAGGAGCCGCTGGCGTGGGTCACGGGGCCGATCAGGGCCACCGAATCAGTGGACTTGATATCCAGACCGTCCATGAGCGTGCTGTAAACGGTGGTCAAGGCTCCTCTTTGACTGTGCATGACCCCTTTGGGCCGCCCGGTGGTTCCCGAGGTGTAGCGGATGCTGCTCAGGTCCTCGTCCAGGAGCTCGATTTGGGGTTCTTCCACGCCCGCGCCGGCGATGAGCGTTTCGTAATCCAGCCAGCCTTGAGGGGCCGGGCCGTTGATGCAGACCGCGTGCGACACGCCGGACGCCTCCGAAAGGATGGGCTGAATGACCCCCAGGAACTCCTGGCCGACCAGGACGGCACGGACCTCGGCATTCTCCAGCATGTACAAATGTTCCCGGGCCGCATTGCGGGAGTTCATGGGCACGAGGACCAGCCCAGCGCAGGCCAGGGCGTAGAAGCATTCGACGCTGTAATGGCTGTTGGTCAGCAGCACGGCCACCCGGTCGCCTTTTTCGAGTCCCAGGCCCAGCAAGGCGTTGGACAGGCGGAAGATGCGATCCCTGACCTGCCGGCCGGTGAAGCGGTGCTCCTGAAAGACCAGCACTTCCCGATCCGGGTGCAGGTGGCCCATTTTGACGACATAGTCCCTGATGTTCATATTCACGTCTTCCATCCCCCCTTGGATCCGTTGGTGGATATTCCGTTCATACAGCCCCCTCTCTTCTGAACCGTTCGACCTCCTCGGCCGAATATCCGGCCCGGACGAGAATTTCCTCGGTGTGCTGCCCCAGTTCCGGCGGCGGGCCCTGAATGGCGGCCGGCGTGTCGGACAGCTTGACCGGAAAGGCCACCTGTCGGTTCGTCGAACCGTCGGGCATGGGGATTTCCTGAATCATTTTCCGGAAGGCCACGTGAGGATCGGAAACGACCTCCCGGGCCCCCTGGACCGGGGCCGCGGGCACGTCCGCCTCCCGGAGCCGTTTCAGCCACTCTTCAGCGGTCTTGAGCGCAAAAACGTTCTGAAGTTTTTTCGACAGTTCGTCCCCCCGCTCTCTCCGCTCGGCCCCGGTAAGGCTTCGGTACTCACCCAGGCCGACCACATCGCAGAGCCGTTCCCAGAACCAGTCCTCGTGGGCGATGCCCAGGGTAAAGGGACGCCCATCCCGGTCGTAATAGACGCCGTACCCCGGATCGTAGGTTCGCTCCGGGGTCCCGGTCTCGAAAAACGTGCCCAGGCGGGTGGCCGTCCACAGCAGGAGGCCGTCGAACATGGAAACGTCCACATACTGCCCCGCGCCGCTCTGGTTGCGGGCCATCAAGGCGGCCATGATGCCGAGGGCGGCGAACATGCCGGACGAGAGGTCCCCCACGGCGACGTGAGGGTGGATGTTCCGGCCGGCCCGGTCCTTGAACGCCTCGAGCATGCCGCTCATGGCCAGATAGTTGAGGTCATGCCCCGGCATATCCCGGTACGGGCCGTCCTGCCCGTACCCGGAAATGGAGCAGTAGACCAGGCCGGGATTGATCCGGGCCAGGGTCTGGTGGTCGATTCCCAGCCGAGCGGCCACACCCGGACGAAACCCTTCGGTGAACACGTCGGCCGTCTCCACCAGCCGATACAGGATATCCCGGGCCGAGGGAACTTTGAGGTCCAGGGTCAGGCTCTTCTTGCCTCGGTTGATGCTCCGAAAAAACCCCTGCAGACGGCGAGCCGGGTCCCCCCCCTGGGGACGCTCCACCTTGACGACCTCAGCGCCCAGATCGGCCAGAAGCATGGAACAGAAGGGGCCGGGGTACTGATGGGCCGAATCCAGAACTCGGATGCCGGTCAAAGGTCCATTCATGTTGGTCCTCATCTTTTCAAGATGTGCACGGCGCAGGCCGCGCCTTCCACGCCGCCGATTCCGCCGCCCATGCAATGGGCCAGCCCGACCTTGGCCCCCGTCACCTGGCGGGGCCCGGCCTCTCCCCGAAGCTGCCAGACCAGCTCGGCCATCTGCGCCACGCCGGTGGCTCCGAGGGGGTGCCCCTTGGAAAGCAGGCCGCCACTGGGATTGACCGGGACCTTGCCCCCGATGCGGGTATGCCCCTCCTCGACGAATCGGCCGCCTTCACCCGGTTCGCAAAGCCCCAGATTCTCGTAATGGGTAATCTCACCGATGGTGAAGGCGTCGTGCACTTCGAGGACGTCGAGGTCCCGCGGGCCGATTCCAGCCATCTCGTAGGCCTGCCTGGCCGTGCGCACGGTCAGTTCCGAACCGGAGAACTCCCTGGGCTCCGAGTTGGTCCGGCCCGACAACAGGGCCGAGGCGGCGATGGTCACGGGGCGGTCCGAGAACCGGTCGGCGATCTCCCGGGCGCAGATCACGGCCGCGGCCGCGCCGTCCCCCGTCGGACAGCACTGGTACAGCGTGAGGGGGTCGCAGATCATGGCCGATTCCAGGACCTCCTCGACGGTGAAGGTCTTTCGGTACTGGGCCCGCGGGTTGTGGACGCTGTGTTCGTGATTCTTGACCGAAACCAGGGCCAACTGCTCCGGTGTGGTCCCGTACCGATCCATGTGTCTCCGCGCCCGCATGGCGTACAAGGCGGGCATGTTCAGCCCCTGCCCGGTTTCCAGGTCGTTTTCGTCCAGGGGAATGGCCCCGCTCACGTGACGGCTCATCTGTTCGACGCCAATGGCCAGTCCGATGTCATAGACCCCGAAGGCGATCAGGTTCCAGACGCCCCGGACGGCGGTGGAACCGCTGGAACAGGCATTGGAAACGTTGACCACCTCCATGCCGGACATGCCCGCCTCCCGGAGGACGCGCTGCCCCGGACAGTTGCCGGCGTATACGTTGCCGCAGTAGGCCACCTGGATTCGTTCAGGCGGAACGCCGGCGTCGTCCACCGCTTCTAGCACCGCCGGCACGGCCAGTTCCTCGATGTTTTTTTCCGGGAACTTGCCGAAGGGGATCATACCGACCCCGATAATGCAGACTTCCCTCATGGATGCTCCCCCCGGTCCTAACAGCCTTTGAAAACCGGTTTGCGTTTTTCGACAAAGGCCTTGAAGCCTTCGATCCGGTCCTCGGAGCAGGCCAGCATGGCCGCGATGTAGCTTTCGTAGTCCAGGGCCGAAGCCAGGTCCAACTGCATGCCGGTATTAACCGCCCGTTTGAGGAACTTGACCGGCAGCGGGGGGTTGGCGATGAGCTTGCCGGCCATGGCCTTGGCCGCGTCGAGCAGCTCTTCCACGGGCACGACCCGGTTGACCAGGCCGACCCGGTAAGCCTCTTGGGCGTCGATGAAATCTCCGGTGTACAACAGTTCCTTGGCCTTGGTCACCCCGATGATCCGGGGCAGGCGCTGTGTGCCGCCCGCGGCGGGAATGACGCCGATTTTCACCTCCGGCACGCCGAAACGGGCCGTTTCGGAGGCGATCCGAAGATCGCAGACCAGGCTGAGTTCGCACCCTCCGCCCACGGCCACGCCGCTGACCGCGGCGATAACCACTTTTTCGAAATTTTCGATCCGGGTGAAAAACTGGTGGGTCTTCTGCTGGATGAAATAGTAGGCGGGCTGGGTCGTGGTCTGGGTCGAGCGTTCCTTGATGTCGGCGCCGGCGGAGAAGGCCTTGGGGCCTCCGGTCAAGATGACCACCTTGACCTCGTCGTCCTTTTCCATGACGTCGAAGACCGCGGCCAGTTCCTCCCTCATCTTGTAACTCAGGGCGTTGAGCCGTTCGGGCCGGTTCAAGGTGACCAGGCCGATTCCATCCGCTTTTTCATATAACAAGGTTTCGTAGGTCATGGTTTTCTCCTTTTCACGATGGGGTTGTGGGACGAAATTTGTAGCTGACGATTTCGTTCCCGTCCCGGTCGGTTTTTATCGGGCCCACGGTCAGTTCCATCTCCATGCCCGTCCGCAGCCCCCCCTTTTCCCCGCCCTCGAGCCTGGCGAAGACCCGGACGCCTTCAGGCAGATCGATGTACCCGACCGCGTAAGGAACAGGCAGCAAGGGCACCGGAATGCGGCAGACGGTGTAGGTGTGCAGTATGCCCCTGCGGCTGAGCCCGACGGGCTCGACGTCGCGCCCGTGGCAGAAAATGCAGAGGTCGCGATGCGGGAAGGCCGTACGGCCGCAGTCGCGGCATCTCACGCCCATCAGTTCCGGAACTTCGTTCCGGGTGAACAGGCCCTCCTTGAAAGGTTTCGAATTCAGATCGTTCATGCGTCCTTCTCCGTGAGACCTCGATCAGGCAAAGGCCTGGAGGCCGAGTATTTCCCGGGCCACGATCAGCTTTTGAATCTGGGTCGTCCCGTCCGGAATGGGCAGGACCCTGGCGTGTCGGAAAAGCCGTTCAACCGGGTATTCCCGGGACAGCCCGTAAGCCCCGTGTACCTGGATGGCCTTGGACGTGATCCGGACCGCCGCCTCGGTGGCGTAAAACTTGGCCATGGACGTCTCCCGCGCGCACCGGAGCCCCCGGTCCACCAAGGACAAGCCCCGATAGGCCAGCAGTCGCGACGCATCCAGTTCCATGGCCATCTCGGCGATCATGGCCTGGACCATCTGAAATTTTCCGATCGGCCGTCCGAACTGGGTCCGTTCCCTGGCGTAGCGAATTGCCGCGTCCAAGGCCCGCTGGGCGATGTTGATGGCGTCCAGGGCCACGTAACAGCGAGCTGCCTGGAAACCGATCAGGGTGTCCTTGAGCCCCCGGCCGAACTCGCCGAGCAGGTTGCCTCCGGGCACCCGGCAGTCCTCGAAAACCAGTTCGCCCACGGAGGGAATCTGGCCGTCACCGGACAATATCCCGATGGCGTTTGCCTCCCAGGGAGAAACGTCCTTGTCCAGGATGAACCGGGCCAGACCGCGCTTGCCCTGGCTCGGGTCGGCATTGGCCAGAACAAAGGCCAGATCGGCGAAGGCGCCGTTGGTGATCCACGTCTTGGTTCCGTTGATCACCCACTCGTCTCCGTCCCGGACCGCGCGGCATTGGATGGACCCCGTGTTGGAACCCACGTTGGGCTCGGTGATGCAGGAACAACCGATCCGCTCCGCGGCAAGCAGCTTCGGCAGGAAGGTCCGTTTCTGTTCCTCATTGCCGAGTAGAAATATGGACCGGGCCGTACCCGCCTGGAGCATGACCAGACCGTATACCGGCGGCTCCAGTTCCTCGAGCAGCATGCCGTAGGTCAGGTAGTCCAAACCGAAACCGCCGTATTCTTCCGGGATCGTGCTGCCCAGATACCCGAGAGGTATCAATTTTTTCAACAGGCGCTTGATTTCGTCCGCCGGCAGGGGCCGGTCCTCGGGCGCCCCGGCCAGAAACGGAACCACCTCCTGCCGCATGAGCTTTTTGGCCGACTCCTTGAGCATTTTCTGTTCGGGCGTAAATCCGAAATTCATAAAAAACCCTCTTTCCGCCTAAAAACCGGTCCCCTGAAAACGGTCCGGACCGTTCCGTGTCAATAGATGTCCCTCCGGGCCTCGCTGAGTTCCGCGGCATCGTAGGGCGGCGGAGTCAATACGACCAGGGCGGCTGAATCCTGGTCACCCAGAAGGCGCCAGGTATGAGGAAGCTCGGATCGAAAATGGAGGCAGTCCCCCGGCCGAAGCACAAAGACCTCGCCACGAATCGTATACTCGACCATCCCTTCGAGCTGGAAGACCAGTTCCTCGCCAGGATGCGAATGAGGGCGGCTGCCGCTCTTGACTCCGGATTTGCAGCGATAGATGCCCGAGTGAATCTGCCCGCGCTCCAGCCTGAAGGCCAGGCGCTCCAGTTCGACCGAGCCGCCGGAGTATTCAATCCGGCGCCTTTCGTCCCGGGGGGCCATTTCGACGCCCCTGACGAAATAGAAGTCGTCACGACGTTCTTCGCCCAGAAAATAGGTAACCCGTTTGCCCAAAGCGTCCGCGATCTTCATGAGCACGGTGATGGAAGGGGTCATCTGGCCGTGCTCGATCTTGTGAATAGCTGCTCCAGACACGCCGGCCCGTTCGGCCAACTGCTGAAGAGAGAGGTGGTTGCCAATTCTCATTTTGTTGATTTTACTACCAATATTTATGACAACCTGGTCCGCGGCCCCTGTTTTCACAAAAGGATCTCCCACAAGGCGCCCGTGGCGCCCGACGATCAATCAATAGCGTCTTAATAATACTTAGTGTATGCGTTGAATATAGTTAACGGTCGGATTTTGTCAAGCATTTTTTATGGCCGTAGGGGAATTAATTTTATAACATATTGAATATATTTAATTTTAATCGTTTCGAATCCCTCGGGCCCCTGCGGGGTCGGGGCTTGGGTTCCGTATGGAAGGTGGTTGCGCCCGCATGGCCCCCTGGAGCCGGTCGGGGCATGACTCCGGCAAGATCGAGCGAGAGGGCCTGATGCAAAAGCGGCTGTTTTAGTGTATGATAGGGCGGTTAAATCAAGCGTGAGGCATGGCGCCGGGCCTGGGTCGGGCCGGGATTGTTGATGAGTGCGCGGCCGGGAGGCCGTGAGGGGAGTTTCAGGAAGCCGTTTGATGGGTGATTCGAAGTCCATTTCAGGGGAAACCCGAATTCCGCGTTTGCTGTTCGACCACCGAGACCATGAGTTGCTGGGCATGGTCAACGAAGTGCTGGGCCGTCAGACCGGGCGGGACCACAGCCAGCGCAAGTTCTATCCCCTGCTGCATCCTCGCGGCATCAAGGAACTGGCGGAGACCCGGGGATTCCGGATCGCCTATGCCGTGATTCACCTGCTGGAGTCCCTCGAGGCGGGCCAGCAGGACGAACGGCTGACCTCCCTGCGATCGCTTCGGGACGAAGTGCTCAACGCTTCGGAGGGTTCGCTGCCCCGCAACACGGCCCGGGTCCTGATGCAGATCATGAAGGACCTGGTTCGGAGTCGGGGGGACTATACCCGCCAGCTCATTCTGTCCCACGAGTTCCGGCAGGTGGCTACGGGCAAGCCGCGCATCGTGCGCAAGCATCTGCGGCGGTATCACCTGATCGAGATGCCGGAAGCCTGGAATCATCTGGCTTTTGACGATCACGTCCACGACATCAACACCAAGGGCCGCAAGTCGGCCACGCATCTGATCATGGACGCCTGGATCAAGGGCATCCGCCGTCTGCGGGTTATCTACTATAATTACATCCAGCCCCAGTTCGCCACCGAGTTGCTGGAAGCGGCCGAGATCATGGGCATCACGATCCGCATCGGCATCGAGTTATCGGCCCGTTTCCGCGACCGATACGTCCAACTGATCTGGGTCCCCCGCGGTTTTCAGGACTCCCAGTCCTTTCTCGCCTTTCTGGACGAGGACCCGGTCCAGCGGCTGATGGAGGAAGGCCGCAAGGTTTCGGAGTACCAGCACGGCTATGTCCTGGACATGCTCCGGGCCTTCAACCTGACCCACCGGGAAGCGATTCACCGGGACCACGGTCTTGCCCTGGACGCCTTGTCCCGGGAGGACTTCCTGGCCTTTGTCCGGCCCGGCCAGCCTTCCCTGCTCCACCTGGCCAAGTTCATCCACTCTCGGCTGCTGCCTCTGATCCGGGCCCGCGCTTTGGACCTCCAGGCCGAATACGCCGGGGCGACCCGGGAACGGCGTCTGGAAATCGAGGCGCTGGTCGAGGATCTGAACCGTCTGGACGACGACCGCATTCACCAGTTGTATCTGGCGCCGGCCTGGAACCCGGACCTGCCGGACCCCAAAGTCCCGGTTGACGGGCCGGATGTGCCCGAACTCCTGCGGCTGACCTCCTGCGCTTTGCTGGAACGTCTGGCCCAGCTTCGCACCGGATACCGCATCACTCTGAACCTGAGTGACATGCGGGCCGAAGATGTTCTCGAACTGCTTTATGACTGCCAGGGTATGATCACCCGGCTGGAAATCTTCAACCTCAAGGACTACTCGGAAAACAAGATATCCCACATCCCGGAGATCGTCGAATTGCAGATGGCCCTGAACGAGGGCAACATCATCAAGCTGAAGGGCGTGATCCGCCAGGTGATCGACCGGGTGACCGAGTCCGATCGGCCGGACCGGGCGGAGCGGGTCGCCAAACTGACCCGGATTCTGCACCAGATTCTGAAGTTCAAGAAGTTCTATCAGACCACGCCCCTGAAATCACGGATCGGAAGCGATTCGACCGGCCAGTCGGCCCGGATGCACGGCATGGGTCTGGCGATCGTGGACAGCCTGCCGCCCCGGGCACGCCGGGAGGTCCACCAGCCCCTGTCCAAACGGACCATCATTCCCTTGTCCATCCCGGCCTATCGCCGAACGACCTTTATTCCCAACCTGACCCGGTCGGCCCGGTTCAACCGCTTTGTTCAAACCGTCGGGTCGCTGCCGCTTCTGCGTTCCCTGTTTTACACCCGTCGGGACGAATGGATCAGCCTGGAAGAAACGACCCAGATGACTCCCTCCGGAAACATCGTCACCCTGGGCGGCATTCAGGAGGACGTGGGCAACAACCTGACTTTGGAAAAAGTGGACGCCCAGGCCCGGCCATTCAAGGTCCTGTCCTGGAAATATCTGAACAACCGTATCAAGCACGTGCTGAAAATTTTACTGGGCTTCGTGCCGGCCTTTGCCACCTTTGCCTTGAGCTACGACTGGTGGCTGCTGAAGTACGGCGGCGCCTTGATCTGGTTCGGGATCACCGGTTTTCGCAACGTGGTCCAGTCCGTGCTCGGGGGCGGGGGATTGAAACGCTCGCCCCTGCTCCGCTGGAATGATTACATCTCCTGGGAGCGGATCACGGACTCCCTGCTTTTCACGGGTTTTTCCGTGCCTCTGCTCGACCTGGTGGTCAAGACCCTGATTCTGGACCATGGTCTGGGAATCACGACCACCACCAACCCCATGGCCCTGTATGCCCTGATGGCCCTGGCCAACGGGATTTACCTGTCCACCCACAACGCCTTTCGCGGTCTGCCCCGGGGGGCGATCATCGGCAACTTCTTCCGGAGCGTTTTCTCGATCCCCATCGCCATCGCCTTCAACATGGGCGCGGAAGAATTGTTGCACATGGCCGGTTTCGTCGGCGTGGAAATCATCCTTCAAAAATGGGCCGCAATTGTTTCCAAGACCGCCTCGGACCTGGTGGCCAGCATCATCGAAGGACTGGCCGACCGGCACCACAACGTGCATCTCCGGCTCCGGGAATACAAGGACAAACTGACCCAGCTCATCGAGACCTACTCCGACCTCGAACTGCTTTTTCCCGACACCCAGGTCCTGGAAACCCTCAAGTCGCTTGGCGAGCCGGAAAAGCTTCCGGTGATCGAGATTCAGAAACTGGAAAACCAGATCATCGTCCATGCCCTGGACCTGCTCTATTTCTGGTTCTATCAACCCCGGGCCCGGACCGCGCTCAGGCAGTTGGCCCGGACCCTGTCCCCGGAGGAGATACAAATCCTGGTCGGTTGCCAGCACATTCTTTCCAGACAGCGGGATATCAGCATGATGTTTATTGACGGCATCATCGGGAAAAACTTTTCCCGGGGACTGTCTTTTTACCTGAATCAGTGGGAAGCCTATTTGAAAAATATGCGCAGGCTGCTCAACGGCCATGAGGCCCCGGCCCCGGCCCTTCTCTCACCCCCGCCCTCAGCGCGCCTGCCTTGAATTGAAATATCACCTGAATTGCCAGGGACGGGCAGGCGGTGAGTTCCCGGTGATCCGTCATGAAAAAGCGTTGCAACCATGGTTCGGCCGCCCGGGCGACCGCGGCGGAGGCACAGGTCAGGTGATGGATTCGCCTTTCAGTCGCAGGAACTCGGCAAAGCTCTCCCGCCGGGGCAACTCGAAAGCCACCTCGTCCAGGTTATCGGGCATGGGAAAACGGCCGTAGGCCCGGCAGGCGGCCACGGCCGCGTGGATGTGTTCCGGCGGGGTTTCGGCTGGAATCTGGTTGAGCATGACGACGCCCCGGCCATCACGGGCCATGGCATCGATATATTGTTTGACCCGGTCCACAATGGCTTCGACGGGACCTTCCCGAAGCAGGCGCGCGTCAATTCCGGCCGTGACATGGACCCGGCGCTTGTCGGCAAAGGCCTTGATTCGTTCGGCCCCTATTGCGTGCAGGTCCGGATCGAGGACGCCGAGAAAGCCCGGACTGCATTCGAGCTTCTGGTCCAGGAATCGTTCCAGGTCCCGACAGTGGCTGTCCCCCCAGTTCCCTCTCGTAACGACCCGTGTGCCGGCCTTTTCCCTCAGGCGCAGGGTGTAAGCCACGACGAACTCGTCGACCATGTCCGGGCTGATCATGGGCGGGGAGGCCCAGGCGTCGTTGCCGTCGGCCGGCAGGTCGGGATAGCCGCTCACGTCGCGTATGGACTGGATATAGGGCGCCAGGACCTCGTCGCATAAAAACGTGAAGAGGCGGTGGACGAACTCCGGACTGTCATAGATGTCTTCGAGCAGGTTCTCGTACCCGCGGATGTTTACGGCCAGGCTGAAGGGCGCGCAGAAATAGGCCCGGGCCGGCCGGCCGGTCAGTTCGGCGAACCGTTTGATGACCTGGTGGACCCAGGGCATGCGTCCGTCCCGATAGGGATCGGGCGGCCGGAGACGATCGAGGTCGGCCTGGGTCCGGATCAGGGGTTCGTTGCGGACCGCGTCCGGAATGCCCTGGTCATGGTAGACAAGTTTCTGGCCTAGGGCTTCGGCCTCGATGTTGTACACGTCCCAGGGGGCGACCAGGACGTCGAAGCCGTAATAGGCCTGGACAAGGACCTGTGTCCGGGCAAACACCTCGGCGTCGGTAAAGAATCTGGGGGCGGGTATCCCGGCCAGTCTGGCCGGGTGGTCGTTGCACTGGGCCAGTATCGCAACGGGGCGGGCGGGCGGGGTGTCGGCCATGCGAAAATCTCCTGGTCCGGTTCCCGGTCCGGAGACCCGGGAACCCGCATATCGGCTTAAAGGAGGTGGCGCGTTACCAGGCCCTGACTCCGGGTTGGGGGCCGGTGACCGGCGGGCCGGCAAAGGCCTGGGCGATCAGCATCCAGTTGCGGGCCGTGTCGCCCTTGACTTCGAGGGCCGTGTCCTCCAGATGGCGGCGCTGGACCACGACCAGGCAGAAGTCCTGGGCCGGGCCGCTGACGTGTTCGGCCGCGCCTTCCGGGCCCCAGGTCCACAGGTCGCCGGACGGGCCGGCCAGTTCCACCCGAACCGGCGTCTGGGGAACATCCAGACCCCGGTTGACATGGCTCCAGCCAAAGGTGGTCACGCCGATGTGGGCCACGTGCCTGAGGCGATCGGTGGGCTCCCGCTTGATCTTCAGGGTGTCGGCCACGTCCTGGCCATGAGCCCATGTTTCCATCATACGCGCCGTGGCCTTGGAGCGGGCGCTCATGGTCGGTCCGACCCAGGGAATGCGGTCCTTGGGGGCGCAGGCAGCCAGGGCGTCGATCAGGCCCTGCCGCTCCCGGCGCCAGTATTCCATGATGTAGGCCGGCTCGGCCTGCCGGAGTTCCCGCTGGGAATCGTCATAGGCCGTTTCCGTGGCGAACATGCTTTCGATAAGCTTTTTGAAGGCCTCCGCGTCCGTGGCCGCCAGTTTGGCCGCCATGTCCCAATAGGCCAGATGGGCGATCTCGTATTTGACGGTCCAGCCGATGAACGGCGTCAAAAGGTTCCAGTCCTGGTCGCTCAGCGGAGCGACGATGGCATCCAGGGCCTCGCATTCGGCTTTCAGGTCGTGGCAGATATCTTTCATCTCACTCACCTCTCCGTGGTATTCAAGTTGCTCCAAGCCGGCCCGACGGGGACGTCGTGTGTCGGCAACAGTCGTATTGGATGTTCGATCAGAGGCCGCCAGACTACCAGGAAAGGCCCAAATGTTCAAGACGCAACCCGAACCGACAGCAATTCTCGGCGAAGTGGGAGATGGCATATTTTGTGTGTCCTGTCGGGCCAGGCCGCCAGGGAAGTTGGCCAAGGAAGTGGTTTCGCAAGTTGGAGTCAGAGAAGAAGGCCTGTGAGCTCCGGGTACGGTGGGTA
>JAHJTB010000358.1 GCA_018830135.1 Pseudomonadota bacterium
CGGTCTATTCGCCCGAGATGGGGCGGGCCAACATCATCGAGGACTGAACGGCCGCCGCCATCCTCTGAGAAATCCGGTCCCATCTTGAAGCCGGCCCACCCGGGGGAAGTCGTCCCCCGGTCCGGGACGGCCCGGATCGACAAACTGTACGGTAACCATGTCGGATCGAACGCCTGGAAGCGTGTGAAACATGCGAATCCTGTTCCTGGGTAGCGGAGATGCCTTTGGAAGCGGCGGGCGGCTGCAGACCTGCATTTTTGTGGAGTCGGGCGGTTTTCGCTGCCTCCTCGATTGCGGTGCGTCTTCACTGGTTGCCTTGAAAAGAGCCTCCCTCGATCCCAACGCCATCGACACGGTCTTGATAACCCATCTGCATGGAGACCATTTCGGGGGTCTGCCTTTCCTCGTTCTCGACGGACAGTTCTCACGCCGCTCGAACCGCCTGCTGATCGCCGGGCCGCGGGGCCTCACCGAACGCGTCACCCGGGCCATGGAAGTCTTTTTTCCCGGTTCTTCCCAAGCCCGTCGAAAGTTTGAGACGGCGTATCGCGAACTGGCGGACGGGACTCCCGAGACCCTCGGCCCTCTTCGCGTCACGCCCCATGAGGTGGTTCACGAATGCGGCGCGCCGGCTTTCGCCCTTCGCCTTGAAATGGACGGCCGAACCGTTGTTTACTCCGGAGACACGGAGTGGACGGATCGCCTCGTTGCCGCAACCGCCGGCGCGGACCTCTTCATCTGCGAGGCATACATGTTCCACAAGTCCGTAAGGTTCCATCTGGACTACGCGACCCTCTCGCGGCACCGCTCCCGGATCGACTGCAAGCGCCTCATCGTCACCCACATGGGGCCCGATATGCTCAAACATGCCGAAGGCCTTGACGTCGAGACGGCTTACGATGGCCTGGAAGTCTCGATTTAGCAGCCCGAATTTTGCAGTTTAGTCGGCTCCGGAGGCCTGGAAATCCCCATAAGCCCGATCCGGGACCCCATGGGGGGGAGACTCCACAATTGACAAGCCGGCCCGCGTTGCATACAAATAGGCTTTGAAAGGGAGGCTGGTTCAGGGACATGGTCGGCGTCAGGGACGATTTCCTCGATGCGCTGAACTATCGCGTCAAAGAGGAGGTGGTCAACAACTACCTCCGGGAACGCCTGATCCTTGAAGAGGAGTACACGGAGTATCAGGAGGAGCTGGCTCGGTACCGGACCCTTGAAGCCGGGGCCCGGGAGGCCCGGGACATGCTGGCCTGTCTGTTGGTCAGCCGGGGGAATCTGGAAGAATTCTTCCGGCTATTGGGTTTCGACAAACCGCCTTTCAGCCGGTGGGATCGAGGCGAGCTGGCCGAGCGCCAGCCTTTCTGCCCCTGGGGACTGACCCCCTGGGGGCTGACCCGCCGCCGTCGATATGTGAATCTGATCATGCATGTCTACGGCCGGCTCCAAAGCAAGGCGGCCGAGGGCGGGCGGGAGGCGGAAAGGCTTGGGGACCTGGCCCGGGAGATCAACGAGGACGTGAGCCGATTTCATCGAAACTTCGACGTCATGGCCATCGTGCATTTTCTCAAGAGCATGGATACGACCATGCGGATGAAAAAGCATTTTATGGGGGAAAACTTCAGCGCCGATGAGGTCGGCGCCCTGGAGGAGACCATGACCCTGAAAAAATTGGACCCCCAGGCCGACGGGGTTCGGCCCTGGCCCGATATTCCGCCGATTCGGCAGGCCCGTCAGCGGGTCGAGGATTTTTTGGGCCGGGTCTTCCGCCGGGAACGGGAGGCCATCCAGCCGGCCCTGGCCAAGGCGCCGTCTTGACGATCCGGGAGGAACCCAATGAACGAGGACTGTATTTTTTGCAAGATCGTATCCGGCGAGATTCCGTCGACCCAGGTCTACGAAGACGAACGGTTTTTCGCTTTCATGGACATCTACCCGGGAGGCCGGGGGCATTTTATGCTCGTCCCCAAGGCCCATCACCAGGACCTGGAGGCCATGCCGGACGACCTTTTGAGCCAGGTGCTGCCCCTGGCCCGGAAACTGGCCGCGGCGGCCGTCGAGGGGCTCGGGGCCGAAGGCCTCAACCTGGTCCAGTCCAACGGACGCGCCGCCACCCAGCTTATTCCGCACTTCCACCTGCATTTTTTCCCCCGTTGGACCGATGACGGGACCAAGGTGGCCGTCTGGGATTCGGCCCCGGGAGACATGGACCGGATCGCCGAGGACGCGGAACGAATCCGGGCGGCGCTTTAGCCCGGGTGATTCATGAGTCGTCGGCCTGGCCGCGGAACCTCATGAACGGGCCGGGCCAAAGACGAAACAACGAACTCGGAGCGGGGCGCCGGGCCTGAAGGGGCCATAGCGCCGGACGTGATATCATGGATCAAACAGAGTCTAATCAGGAAAAACCGCTTAAAAAAAAGCTGGTCAACAAGGTCGGGATGGAATTTTTTCTGGTCCCGGGCGGTGAATTCGTCATGGGCATCGACGACCTGGTCGATGATCCCCGGGACCTGGAGTCGGTCGTTTCGGCGGTCGAGGCGGAACATCGGAAAGAGGGCTTTACGATGTACGATTTCGCGCCTCGCCACCTCGTTGCCGTCAAACCGTTTTACATGGCCCGGCGCCCGGTCACCCAGGCCCAGTGGGAGATGGTCATGGGGCGCAATCCGGCCACCTTCAAGGACGGCTGGGACTATCCGGTCGAAAGCGTGAGTTGGTACCAGGCCCGGGACTTCATCGGCCGGCTCAACGAGATGATGGGCACCGACGCCCACCGGCTGCCCACCGAGGCGGAGTGGGAGTACTGTTGCCGGGCGGGCGCCACGGGCGACTACTGTTTCGACGGACGGACCAACCGCCTGGACAACTACGCCTGGTTCGCGGGCAACGCCGGGTTCCGACCCAAGGCGGTCGGTTTGAAAAAGGCCAACCGCTTCGGCCTGTTCGATATGCACGGCCTGGTCTGGGAGTGGACGAGTTCCCGGGCCTTGGACTACCCCTGTCGGGCGGGCGACGGGCGGGAAGACCCGGAGGGGCATGACCCCCGTGTCGTCCGGGGCGGGGGCTGGATGTCGGACCCGTATTTCTGCCGTTGCGGCTTTCGGGACTGGCACCTGCCCGTCCATCGGGACCACGACATCGGCTTCCGGGTGGCCGTGAGCTGATCGGCGCGGTACGCGAAAAGGGCGCCGCGAACGGCGCCCCTGAAGGTCCGGCCGGAAACCCGGTTCAGGCGTTGCCCGCCGGGTCGGTCCGGTCCAGCCACCCCCGATTCGATGGATCGTCTTCGGGCGAATCGGCCAGGTTCTTGAACGCTTCGATCATATAGGTGATCTTGGCGATGAACAGGCCCCGAATCAGGTAGGCGATGGCGAATGCCTGTTGCTGGGAGATGTCCTTGAGGTCCAGCAGCTTGAATATCTCCTGTACGGCCGGAGATATCCGGGCGTGAATTTCTCTTTGCACTTCGGTCAGTTCCACCCCCTTGGCGGCCCCCCAGACCGCGGGCACGATATAGGCGATGGGTTCGGCGATCAGGAGACGGGCGTGGGCGTGAAAGACCTGATTGACCGTATCGTCAACCAGGGGGGTGATCCTCTTGGAAAGATCGAGCACGTCTCCCGCCTCTTCCGATCGGGGCGGCTTATCTTTGGTCCATTTGCGCCAGAATGCCATGCTCGACACCTTTGACTCGATATATATGCCTTGCGGGCGTCCGGTACCGCCACACTCGTTTATATTGTGGACCCGGGGTCGGCCGGGCGCAAGCCTCAGGAAAACCGCCGACCCCGGACCCATTTCCAGCGGCTCAGAAATCGCTGAAATCGTCATCCATGGGAATGATTTCGTCGGCCTTGACCACCTTGCTCTTGGCCCGGGCCGGAGCCGGAGCGGGGGCCTTTCCTCTGGCGGCCGGCAAAGCGGCCCGACGAACCGGGGCCGCCTTGGCCGGCGGCCGGCCGGTCATCCGGCGGCTTCCGGATTCCGCCCCGCCAACCATGTTGACCAGGTCGTTGACCACGTCCATCAGGGTTTCGGCCTGGGCGTTGAGTTCCTCGGACGCGCTGGCCGACTCCTCGGCATTGGCCGCGTTCTTCTGGGTGACCGTGTCCATCTGGGACACGGCCGTGTTGACCTGGTCGATGCCCTGAGCCTGCTCCTGACTGGCCGCCGCGATCTCGCCGACCAGCTCGGCCACCTTGTTGGAGTTGGTCGCCACCTCGGTGAAGGTCTCGTCCGTTGTCTTGACCAACTGGTTGCCCTGGTCGATCTTCTGGATGGTGGACTCGATCAGATTGGCCGTGTTCTTGGCCGCGTCGGCGGCCCGCATGGCCAGGTTCCGCACCTCGTCGGCC
>JAHJTB010000359.1 GCA_018830135.1 Pseudomonadota bacterium
TACCCACCGTACCCGGAGCTCACAGGCCTTCTTCTCTGACTCCAACTTGCGAAACCACTTCCTTGGCCAACTTCCCTGGCGGCCTGGCCCGACAGGACACACAAAATATGCCATCTCCCACTTCGCCGAGAATTGCTGGGGCCTCCTTGACAGAGTGGAGAAATCACGGGTAAAGTATTACCATTAAAAGGTGTCGATCCATCCATCCGGCCGGGTCCGCCCCGGATGACGCTTTCGTCAGGCCGATCGTGACGGGAAAACAGGAGGCAGTTTTGTTGGGCATCAGGGATATTCCCCCAGGCCGGTCGGGCCGATGGAGTCGCTTCATCCCACTGGGGATGCTGATCTGCATTCTACTGCTGGCCGTTGGGCCGGCCTTCGGGCAAAGCCTCCTGATCGAGGCCGGAACGGTGACCGTGGTCAAGGGCCAGGCGACCTTGACCCACAAAGGAGATGACAAGGCGGTCGCACTCCAGGTGGGATCGAAAATCTATCTGCACGATACGATCAAGACCGGACCCCAGAGCAACCTGCGGATCGTTTTTGTGGATAAGTCCGCGGTGAGCGTGGGGCCGGAGGCGACCTTCACCGTTTCCGAGTACTATTACGACGCGGCCAAAAAAATCCGTTCAGGCTGGATCGACGTCGTCCTGGGCAAGCTCAAGTTCTGGGTTTCCGACTTTTCCAACTATCGCAACAAGAAGTTCCGGGTGACGACCAAAACGTCGGTAATCGGCGTGCGCGGGACCGACTTCCTGGTCTGGGCCGAAGCCGAAGACAAGACCCAGGTGGCCAGTTTCGACAAGGTCGTTGACGTGGCCAACGTTCGTCAGCCGGACAAATCGGTCGCCGTCATGCCGAATACCCTGACCCAGGTTTTCGAGGGAAAGATTCCGACCAAGCCCATCAAGATCACGGCGGCTATTCTCGAAATCCTTTACAAGGATATGCTGCCCACTGACTCCGCCCCCCTCGACAAGCTGAGCCGTATGCCGGTCAAGCCGTCCGCCGCCTCGACCGTGGCCACGGCGGCCAAGGTCGCCGGTGCGGCCGTTGAAACCACGGCAGGCGTCGCCGGCGCGGCTGCTTCCACCGCCGCGGCCGGCGCGGCGGGAGAGGCCGCGGCGGCCTCGGGAACGGCCGCCGCCGTCAAAGTCGGTGCGGCGGTCGTATCGGCCGCCGCCGGTGCGGTTGCCTCCGTCGCCTCAAAGGTCGGCAGCGGAGACAGCTCCTCGGCCGACCGGACCAAACAGCAGACCGAGGCGGATAAACAAAAACTGATCGAGGAACAGAAACAGATCGAAGCGGAAAAAGCCCGTCTGGATGAGGAGATGCGCAAGCTCGATGAAGAGCAGAAGCGCCTCGACGCCCAATTGAAAAAGCAGGGCGCCAAACCCGAAGGCGGCGTATCCGGACCGGTCCAGCCCGGAACACCGGTCCAGCCCGGAACACCGGCCCAGCCCGGAACCGCCGTACAACCGGGGTCGGCCGTTCAGGCCGGGGGAGCGCCCCTGAAGGTCGCCCCTGCCGCCCCGGCCGGCTCGACACCCGTCGCGACGGCCCAGGCCGGAAGCAAGACCCCGATACCCCTCGGACCGCCGCCCGTTACCCTGAGAAGCACCCAGAAGAACTTCGCCAGCGATATTTCCCTCAATAAACTCGAATCCATCTTGAAGGAGAAATTCGCCGAAGCGGCGGCCAAGCACTCGGAGGTGGTCAAAAATCGCTTCCTGGACAACGGGGACGGCACGGTTACCGACCGCATGACCGGGCTGATGTGGCAGAAAGACTACGCCCCGAAGAACTTCCCCCAGTTTGCCCAGCACATGGCCGAGGAAGCCAACAAAAAGCGCCTCGGCGGGGCGAGCAACTGGCGTCTGCCCACCACCGAGGAGGTCTATTCCCTCTACCTGGCCGCAGGTGAGCCGTCAGATACCTTTCCCATCAAGCTGCCCGAACCCAACACCGGCTTGTGGACCGAGGACAAGACTCCGGGCGGACTGGTTTTTGTCTGGTTTTACAAAACCTTTTTCAGCAAGGGTTTTGTCAGCAAACTGCCGCCGTCGGAAATCGAGAATCAGCCCCAGCATCACACCAAGGCCGTGAGGACCATAAATTAAGGCTATCCCGGATTTCTCACCAGCTTCCTGCTGCGGCCGGGAAATCATTGCTGCAACGCTCGTTTCGAAGATTTTGGTCCTCAACATATCACCCTGATATGCCTGCGGCCAAAATCTCCTCCAACTTTACGTTTCGCTAATGATTTCTCGACCTCGCTACGGAACCCGGTAAGAAATCCGGGCTATCGAAAAAAATCGGTTCGGCCGAACGGGCCATGACGGCCCCGGCCGAACCGGTGCGAGCGCCGAACCCTTCAGCGCCCCGGTAGAAAACAACTGGGAAATCCGGGGTTAACCGGGCTATTTCCTTTTTTCATCCAGGATCGATCGGATCGCTTCGGCCGTTTCTTCGAGCCCCAGCGGCTTCATCAGAAATCGTCTGATCCCCGTCTTCAGGGCCGCTTCCGCGGTGATCTGGTGGCTGAAGCCCGTGCAAAGGATGACGGGAATGTCCGGCCTGATCTCGAGCATTCTCACGGCCAGATCGACACCGGTCAACTGCGGCATGGTGTAGTCGGTAATGACGAGGTCGAAATCGTTCGGCCTCGACCGGAACAATTCGAGGGCAGCCCGGCTCGAAGTCATGCTGGTGACTTGATAGCCCAGTTGTTCGAGCAGTTTTTTCCCCAATTCGCTAAGGACCGGCTCGTCGTCAACGAACAGGATGGATTCGTCCCCCGTGGAAATCGGAATATCGTCGTCTTTTGCGGCACCGGGGCCTCCGGAATCGATCAGGGGTAGAAAGACATCGAAGGTCGTGCCCTGGCCCAATTCACTTTGAACGGTGATGGCGCCCCCGTGGCTTTTGACGATCCCGAAAACCACGGCCAGGCCCATTCCGGTCCCTTCACCCGTGCCCTTGGTCGTATAAAACGGCTCGAATATCCGATCCATCGTCTCGGAGCTCATGCCATGTCCCGTGTCCTGGATGGACATCACGCAGTAACGGCCCGAAGAGAGGTCCGGGACCCCGGACACGGAGGGATCGTCCAGATTCACGGCCGACAGACGAATTCCCAGAATGCCTCCTGTTTGACGCATGGCATGGGCGGAATTGGCGCATAGATTCATCAACACCTGATGAAGCTGGGTCGGGTCGCCTTCGACGATCAAGGGAACCGGATCGAGGTCCTGCCTGATTTCAATGGTGGCCGGCAGGGTGGGACGCAACAGTTTCATGACTTCCTTGAGAATCAGGGACAGTTCGACGGGATGGCGCTCGCTTTCTCCGCGGCGACTGAAATCCAGAATCTGCCGGATCAGGACCCGAGCCCTATGACCGGCCTTGACGACCTCATTCAGATGGCCCCGGGCCGGCGAGTCCTTGGGCAAAACCATGCCGGCCAGTTCGGTATAGCCGATGATGCCGGCCAGAATATTGTTGAAGTCATGGGCAATACCGCCGGCCA
>JAHJTB010000360.1 GCA_018830135.1 Pseudomonadota bacterium
TACCCACCGTACCCGGAGCTCACAGGCCTTCTTCTCTGACTCCAACTTGCGAAACCACTTCCTTGGCCAACTTCCCTGGCGGCCTGGCCCGACAGGACACACAAAATATGCCATCTCCCACTTCGCCGAGAATTGCTGACCCGAACCGGCGGGCCTTGCCAGGCCGGTCATCTCCGGGTAGAATGCCGGGCAGTCTGGTATTCAAGGGTGGCATTCATGTCCGTGACCGTTGATTTTCAGCCTTCTGGCCGGTATGTCGAGGTCGAGCCGGGGACCACGCTCCTCGATGCGGCACGTATGGCGGGCGTCGATCTGACCGCGGACTGCGGGGGAAAGGGCGGTTGCGGCCGTTGCCGGGTCCGATTGTCCCTGGAGGCGCCGGTCAGTCCGCCCAGCGGCATGGAAACCGAGGAGATCGGACCGGCCGACCTGTCCCGCGGCGTCCGGTTGGCCTGCCAGGTCCAAGTCCTGGGCGGGACCCGGGTGGACGTGCCTCCGGAATCCCTGAACGCCCCTCAGCGCGCTCAGGTCGAGGGCGAGGAAAGGCCGGTGGACGTGGCTCCTCAGGTCAGGACCATGGACCTGGTTCTTCAGGAACCCGACCGGGACGACCTGCGGGCGGACTGGCGGCGCCTGGCGGACGCCGTGGCCGAAGTCGGCGGCTCGGTGTCTCCCTGCCGCGAGCTCCTTGTCTTGAGACAATTGCCGGACCTGCTGCGCGAGCACGACTGGCGGGTCAGGATCGGACTGCGTGGCGCCGAGGCGATCTGCGTGGCGCCTCCCGGCACTCCCATGCTGGGTCTGGCCGTGGACATCGGGACGACCAGCCTGGCCGCCTACCTCGTGGACCTGACCACCGGCCGAACCCTGGCCCAACTGGGCGAGATGAACCCCCAGATCGCCTACGGCGAGGACGTCATGTCCCGAATCGCCTACACCATGGAGCACGAACAGGGCCTGGACCTGCTCCAGTCGGCCCTTGTGGATCGGCTCAACCGGATGGCCGAGAACCTGTGCGGCCGGGACTACGACCGCGGGCAGATCGTCGACGCCGTCGTGGTGGGCAACACGGCCATGCATCACCTTTTTCTGGGACTGCCGGTCAGGCAGCTGGGCCTGTCCCCATACGTGGCCGCCGTCTCGTCGGCCCTGGATGTCAGGGCCAACCGCTTGGGCCTGGGACTGGCGCCCGGCGCCCTGGTCCACTTGTTGCCCAACATTGCCGGGTTCGTGGGAGCAGACCACACGTCCATGCTCCTGGCCACGGGTGCGCACAAAAAAACGGGCGTGGCCATCAGCCTCGACGTGGGCACCAACACCGAGATCACCCTGACCGCCCATGGCCGGCTGATCTCCTGCTCGGCCGCGTCGGGTCCGGCCTTCGAAGGCGCCCACATCAAGGACGGTATGCGGGCCGCCGATGGGGCCATCGAGCGGCTTCGCGTCGTCGACGGCCGGATCGAATACCAGACCATCGGCCATCAGGCGCCGGTCGGGCTGTGCGGCTCGGGTATCCTCGACGCCGTGGCCCAGCTCAAACGGGCCGGGATACTGGACCGACGCGCGGCCATGGACCTGGAACACCCCCTGGTCCGGCGCGGGGAAAAAGGCCTGGAGGTCGTTATCGCCTCGGCCGACGAGACCCGTCACGGCCGGGAGGTGATCCTGACCCGCAAGGACATCAGCGAGGTCCAACTGGCCAAAGGGGCCATCCGGGCGGGTATCGAGATTCTGCTCCGGGAGGCCGGCCTGGAAGCGGCGGCCGTCGACGAGTTCGTCATTGCCGGCGCCTTCGGCAGCTACATCGACGTGCGTAGCGCCGTGACCATCGGCATGTTTCCCGACATCCCGCTCGAACGGTTCCACCAGGTCGGCAACGCCGCCGGCATGGGCGCCAGGATGTGCCTGATTTCGGCCGGCCTCAGGGTCGAGGCAGCGGCCCTGGCCGAACGGATCGAGTACCTGGAACTCACGAATCGACCGGACTTCACTACGTTTTTCGCCCAGTCCATGACCATTTGACCCGCTCCGGCCCTCAGGGCGTGAAAAACATTGACCTGACGCGGGTTTTCGCTTATCATCCTATTATCATTGCGATATCACAAGGGAAACCCCTTGGACGCCTTCGGGGCCGGATACCAGGGCCTCGCTTCTTGCTGATCGGGCGGGCCGGACCGGAGGCCGGGTATTTCCCTGGGTCGATTATGAACATCAGAAGAGATTCCTGAACCAGGAGCCGGGGATGGAACACAAGCAGGAAATGGAAGCGCTGCTTTCCGATTTCGAGGAGATGCTGCGCCAGGTTTCGGAGGACGTAGGCAAGGCCGCGGTGTTGCCGGCCGTGCGGGAGGTCCAGGACGAATGGTCTGCCCGCATGTCGGAACTGCTGCGGCGGTTGGAGTCGATTCGGGAGTCGGCCGAGGCGGTTCGGGACGGCCTGCATGAGGCGCAGGCCCATATGGAGGCGGTCCGATCGGCCGTCAAGACCGAGTCGGAGCGGGTGATTGGCGACACACGCCGGTCCTTTGACGAACTGGCCCAAAAAACGGCGGCCCTGGCGGCCGAGATCGATGGCAAGACCAACCTGGTCCGGGAGATGATCGGTGACCTCAAATCCCTGGCAGCCGGCATCCAGTCGGCGGTCGGCCTGGTTGCGGACCGGATCAAGCAAGCCGGGGACACGCTCGAGCAGACGGCCAATCATTTCAAGCGGACTTGGCGGGAGTCCGAACTCCGGGTCGATTCGACCATGCGCCGGGCGGCGGCCGAGTTCGACGAGCACTGCCGCCAGGCACAGGTCCATCTCGAAGGGCGGCATCAGCAGACCCTGGAACGGGTCCAGAAAGCGGAGCAGGAACTGACCTCGATTCTGACCCGGACCGTGACGGCCAAGCAGACCTTTGGCGAACAGATGGCCGCTTTCGGCCAGGAGATGTCGACCCGGCTGGATGAGACCCGGAAGACCGTGGATGACGGGATCACCCATTTCCAGCGAGTGCGCCGGTCGATTATCATCGGTTTCGTCCTGACGATTCTACTCCAGTCCGCGGTGGCCGGCCTGATCGTGTTTTTACTGATGAAAGGCTGATGGGGACGATGGCGGATGGTTCGGCAGGAGATCGCGGGTTGACCGGCGCGGCCCGGGCGGCCCGATTCTTCCAGCGATTACAGGGCGCGCCCTGGATCGAAGCGCGTTGCCGGCCGGACTCGAGGACCGCGGGAACCGGGACGGACCGGTCCTGTTCCGACTGGCTCCTGACCCTGCCCCTGGACGTGGTGAGCTTTCTGGCCTTTGCCTCGGAGACGGCCGAACGGGCGGACCTGCCGGAGGATGTCCAGGACCGGATTCGACCGCAAGTCCAGCGGATCAACGCCCGGCGGTCCGATCCGAGCTTTTACGTGGCCGTGGTGGGAGAACCGGCCTCGGGCAAGACCACCCTGGTCCAGGCCCTGTTGGGGCGACCGGTGTTGCCCCTGCCCGCGCCCGGGGCGGGTGGTTGCGAAGTCCGGGTCCGTCATCATCCGAACCTGATGGTCGAGGCGTGGTTCAGCGACGGCCGGAACCGATTGGTTCGAGGGATCGGCGCGTCGCCGGCCGAGCGTATGCTCCGCCTGCTGACGCCATATGGGGCCGGGATGCAGGCCGGCTCGATGCCCGAAAGGCGGGAAGGGGGCCAAGAGGACCTGGCGGAAAACATGGCCCGAGCCGTACGTCCGCCAACCGGGAACGCGCGGCCCCGCCGGGTCGTTCTGCACCGACCGTCGGACCTGCTGGCCGACGGTCTGGTGCTGATTGACACGCCATGGTCGGAAACGGCGGGGCGTGTCGACCCCGAGGCGGCACGGCGCGTCATCCGGGACGAAGCCGATGCCCTGATCGTCCTCATCCCCGCCACCACGCGGGTTACGCCCAGCCTGCTCGACCTGCTGACCCGGGACTTTCGTCCGGCGCCCCAGGACACGCTTTTCCTGATCACGCACATGGACCGAATCGCCGCCTCGGAATGGGAGTCGATGCTGTCCGGTATCCGGCGCCGGCTGGCCCGATACCTGGAAACCGAGGAGTTCAACGTCATCCCCTGCGCGCCGAGAGTGGTCCTGGACGGCCTGACCGGCCGGCGGGTCGAACCGGAGCACGCGGTCTGGGGCGAACGGTTCGGGGACGTGGTCGCCGCGCTCAAGGCCCGGCTGCCCAGCCGAACCCCAGGCCGGGCGGGATGTCTGGCCCGGATGACCCTGGACCTGCTCGGCATCCTGGAAAACGGCCTGCGCGATCGTCAGTCCAAGGACGGGACCCTTCAGGCAGATCAGAACCGGGAAGCCCGTTTTGACCTGAAATCCTTGATTGCCGAAGGCCGCGGCCGTTGCCGTGAAGTCATCGAGCGGGCCGCGGCGCGGTCCCGGGATGCAGCCCGCAGGCTCGTGCGGGAGCACCACCGCCGGGTCAAGGAGCAGTCGAAAAACGCGATCGACAGCACCGGTGACGCCGAGGCCCTCCGGGCCGTGATCAATCAGCGCGTCTACGAGTACCTGCACTACGATACCAAATCCCTGCAGAACGAAATCAACGGCCTGCTCAAGGACCTGGCTCTGGAGGCCGAGTCCGCGGCCAGGGGGCTGGTCGAAGCGATCGAGGAAGCATTGACGGGAAGCGAAGATAGGGGGCCGCGTTCCCGGCCCGAACTCCCGTCCTGCCGGCATAGTCCCCTGCGGCTCGAGGTCGGCAAAGTGCCGCCCCGAACCAAATCCTATGTCGCGGTCCTGGACGGCCGGGGCCGGCTGGAACGGATTCGGGACGGCA
>JAHJTB010000361.1 GCA_018830135.1 Pseudomonadota bacterium
CGCCAGGACCCCGCCGGTGACGATGGCGGCGAACATGGCCCAGACCCATTCCAGGTCGTTGTCCCCGATGACGGCCACCTTCTGACCCTTGTCGAAGCCCAGTGAACGCAGGCCCAGGCCCACGTATTTGACTTTTTCGTAGTATTGCTGCCAGGAATAGCTCTGCCAGATGCCGAAATTCTTCTTGCGCATGGCCACGTGGCCGTCGCCGAAACGCCGGCAGGCATCCACGAAGAGCCGGGAGATCGTTTTTTCCGACGCGTCCGCCATCTCAGCCTCCTCTTTTCGCTCCGAGATAGGCGGCAACGACTTTGGGGTCCCGCTTGATCTCTTCCGGAGTCCCTTCGGCGATCTTTTCGCCGAAATCAAGAACGCACAGCTTGTCGCAAATGTCCATGACCACGCCCATGTCGTGTTCCACCAGAATGATGGGGATGCCCCGCAACTCGAAGATGTCGATGATGAAGCGGGCCATGTCCTCCTTCTCGTTGGCGTTCATCCCGGCCATGGTCTCGTCGAGCAGAAGGACCTTGGGTTCGAGGGCCAGGGCCCGGGCCAGTTCGACCCGCTTGCGCAGACCGTAAGGCAGCATGCCGGTGATGGACTTGCGGATGGCCGTGATCTCCAGAAAATCGATGATCTCCTCGACCGCCAGCCGGTGCTCGATTTCCTCGGTCCGGGCCCGACCGAAATACAGCCCGCCGGACAGAAAGTTCCGCTTCATCAGCACGTGCCGGCCGGCCATGATGTTGTCCTGCACGCTCATGCCGGTATACAAGGCGATGTTCTGGAAAGTCCGGGCGATGCCGTACTGGGCGATCTTGTGGGAGGGGGTCCGGATCAGATCGTGACCGCCGAAAACAATGCGGCCTTTCTGGGGGCGGTAGAACCCGCTGATGCAGTTCATGATGCTGGTCTTGCCCGCGCCGTTGGGACCGATGATCCCCATGACCATCCGCTCGGAAAGATCGATGCTGATGTTGCTGAGTGCCTGAACGCCGCCGAAGCTGAGGCTGACGTCTTCCAGCTTCAACTGGGTCAGTTCGACCGGTTTGGCCGATTTGCGGTAGTACATGAATTAGCCCCCGTTCGACTTGGATTTAACCGCGTCCGCCTTTGGCGCCTGAAGATTGCTTCCATCTGTATGCAGAGCCGTCATCTTAAAAAGGCGCCAGGTCGATGTCAAGAGCCGGCCCCGCATTTTTTCCAACGAACATCCGACCGCCAAAACCTCCCGAATCCACTACCCATGCGGCATTTCCCGTTTGGAACTGCGAAGTACAGCCGTCCGATCTCCCGGATCGGCGCGGCCCCCGTACTTCACCCCTCCGAACCCGACTTCGCGGAGAAGCCGGACCCGATCAGGAACCCGTCCGACGCTCCCGGCGCGGCTTCGGGGCGTTCCCGACCTCCAAGCCCGCATCCGCCGGTTCGGGCGGAGCGAATCCTCCGGAATACGGCGACATGGTCACGTGGACCTGGATGTCGGCCGGACCGGGACGGACGGCAACGCCGTTGGTTAGCACCTCGATCAGGGGATCGACGAATTCGACCAGACTGTTTTCCGTGTCATACAGCACCTTTCGGGTGGTCAGGTGCTCAATGGTGCCGATAACCACGGAACGGATGAAAAACGGGCTGATATCGCTTCTGAACTCGCCGCCGGCCTGGCCTTCCTTGATCACGTCATACATCAAGCGGAAGTACTGGCGGACCGCATTATAGTTTTCCGTGCCGATAAACTTGCGATTCTGTTTCAGTATCAACATGGCCACGGCCGCATATTCCTGATCCGTCTGGTAGAAATTCCACAACGTATAAATGATGCCGCGGAGTTTGTTGGCCGCCCCCTGGAACATGTTCAGATTGGGCTCCATGGTCCGGCGGGCCTCGACGGACTGTTCGCCCGGGATGGTGAAGAGGACGTCTTCCTTGGAAGTGAAATACTCGTAGATGGTCGGCTCGGACAGTTGGGCCTCGCGGGCGATGTCCGAAATGGTGGCCTCGTAGAACCCCTTGGCCGCGAACACCTTCTTGGCGGCCTTAACGATCTGCTCCCGGCGAACCAGGGTTCTTTTTTTACCGGCCATGCTCATGCCCGTCCTTGACAGCGGTTCGTCTGCGTCGTTTCTTGCAACCGTCGGTTGGGGCTCACGCTCCGGCCGGCGTTTGGGATATTGAATGGCTATGTAAAATTTAACTGTGAGTTATATTTTGTCCAATTAGATATACCTTCAGGAAATTATTGTCAAGAAAAAATTAATGATAGTAAATAAAACTATTTTAAATCAATTATATTAATATGTTATAATTCGAATGCCCCAAGGCGGCCGGACCGGGCCAGGACGCGGGAGTTGATGCGGAACTTCAGACCATGAACAGTTCTTTCCCGGGGCAGGCCATGCCGAGGCGCCGAGGGGAAACCCAAGGGGCCTTATTCATCGATACCATCCCGATATCGTTCATTGCCTGTGATATTTGCCAGTTTGGTTTGTAAGTGGTTGATATGATTGAACGGGATTGGGGTGGATGGCGGGATTCGAACCCGCGACCTCCAGGGCCACAACCTGGCGCTCTAACCTACTGAGCTACACCCACCGCACAGGCCGTCTTATACACCAAAGATACGGGTCAGGCAACCCGATTTTTGGCCGGGCCGTACTATTCCGGCGGCCGGCCCCGGGAGGCTTCAGCCCGGATTCGGGCGGCTTCCTCACGCAGGCGGCCGTTCAAGGGCGATTCAGCCCGTTGGGCCGCTATTTCCAGGGCCTGGGCGATGGCCAGGCGGATGGTTTCGGTGTCCCGGCCGGCCAGCCCGAGCCCCTTGTCCTGGCGGGTGTAAAAGGTTGGGTCCTTGGACGCCCGGCGCAGGAATTCCAGGTCGTCGGGTTTGCCCCGCAGTCCGATGGCCAGGATGGCGGCCTCCTTGTACTCGTCCCGGGAGACCGCTTCATAAATGACGGACCGGGCCCGTCGATCGGGACGGGCGCCCAGCCAGGTCAGGGCGGTCCGTCGGACCCGGATGGACTCGTCCCGTTCAAATGCCTCGAGAAGGGCCTGGATCGCATTGTCCGACGCGATCCGTCCCAGGGACTCGGCCGCCGAGGCCCGGACCGAAGGGCCGGGGTCGCGGTTCAGGGCCTCGATCAGTCCCCGCTCGACCGCCTGGGTCCTGAAGCGTCCCAGTTCCCGGGCCGCCGAGGCCCGGACCCGGATCAGACCGGCGGACTGGTCCAGGGCCGGGTCCAGGTCGGAGGGGGTGAAATCCCGCACGTGTTCGACCAGCTTGTCCTCGATGCGCCGGGCCGTGGTTTCGAGCTCGCCGGCCCCGGACAGGGTTTCGGCCAGGTCCCGGCGCAGGTCGCGGGCCGCTTGGGTCCGGCCCCTGGAAAGGGCCTCGAACACGGCGTTCCCGGTCAGGCGGGACAGGGTCGAGGACAGTACGGACAAGGCGTATGCCTGTCGGAGCACGGACTCGGGATAGGTCATTCGGGGCGCGGCTTCGCTCTGGCGGAGGGCTTGGGTCACCGTTTCGACCTCCTTTTTCAGGGGCGCCCGGATTTCCCGAAGCATGCGGCCGGTGTCGTATCCCCAGACCGCGGCCCACAGACGGCGGGGGTCGGCCTGGAAGACCCGGACGTACTGGCGGCGGGCCTCGGCCAGGCGGCCTCGGCCCTCATCCCGCACGGCACGGGCGGTCAGGACGCTCTCCGGGTCCAGGCCGGTCAGGCTGGCCTCGATCAGCATGTCGAAGGGCCGGGGTTGCGCCTGGCCCAGCCGCAGAAGGGCCTCCCGGGCCAGGCGGCGAACCTCGAGGTTGCGGTCGGCCAGACGTCGGACCAGATGAGGCACAGCCTCGGGCAGGCCCCGCAGACCCAGATCGCGGCAGGTCAGCCATCGAACGCGGGCGTCCGGCATTTCCAGGGCGGGCAGCAGGTCCTGGTACTCGGGCAGAGGCCGTTGGGTTTTCAGGAGTTCGAGAAGTCGCAAGGGATCATCGTCGGCGGCCCCGGCCGGAACTCCGATCAGGAGCAGCCAGAGGCCGACCAGGACGGCGATACACAGCATAGGGGATGCAAAGGCAAGAAGGGAGCGGTTCATTCCGGAAAGAACCCGGACGCCCTGTGGGGCGGGCGCTTGGCAGCGTCGGCGAAAAAAGACGTTGCCATTATGGCTGGTTCCCAAGCTCCAGCTTGGGAACCCGATCCTGGAAGCTCCAGCTTCCCTCTTTTTCCGTCATGGAGTCGGGTTTGGCCATGGGTACGCCTTACGGGATAAGGTGTTGAAGCAGAGCTTCAAGGCGAAATGACGTTCCCGGGCTGGAGCTCGGGAACGAGCGGAATAACGGTGTAATAGACCAAGTCATTTTCATGCAAAATGGAAAAATGGGGTTAAAAACTGATTTCCATACCCTCTCTGAGGAAAAAGACTTCCGGGACCGGCTGCTGGAGCCGGCGGTTGTACCGCTTGGCCCGGCTTTCCATGCGGGCCAGGGTCCGGTCGTCGTGACTGGGGTCGTGATGGGTGATTCCCAGGCGTTGGGCGCCACAGGCCGAGGCTTCCCGGATGCATGAGCGCGGCGTGCCGTGACCCCAGCCCTGCTTGCTGTCGGCCCGGTTCGGAGCCAGCCCCATGTACTCGTCGTCCTCGTACTGGCCGTCCAGGATCAGCAGATTGGCCTCCCGCCCGAGTTTCTGAACCTTGGGGTTGGTGGCGTCGAAATGCTCGGTGTCCGTGGCCACGCTCAACACGGCGCCGTCGTAATTCCCGGCCGCGCCCCGTTCCTGAAAGCGCCAGCCCGCGCAGCCCTGGGGATGGTTCAACTCGACCACGTCGACCTTGACGGTGTCGAACTCGAGCGAATCCCAGAACTTCACGTCGTGAAAGGCCTCGTGGTTACCGTTCAGGCCGCCGATGGACGGCATCTGCTCGAGATGCCGTGGAAACTGAATACCGTCGTACAAGCCGCTGAGCTGGCGGTTGAGGTTGCCGTACGTGGCCGGCATCTGAAGGGTGTAGAACTCGATGTGGTTGCCGGGCATGAACAGGGGCGCGAAAAAACCCATGCCGAACGTGTGGTCCAGATGGATGTGGGTGATGAATAACCGGGCCCGGATGGACTGGGCCCGGCCGGAGAAGAGTTCCTCGATCAGCTTGTTGCCCAGGCGGAAGATGCCCGTGCCCATATCGATGATGAACAACTCTTCCTTGTCCTGGTACCGGGTCCGTATCTCAAAGCAGGTGGTGTTGCCGCCGTAACGCCTCGTATCGAAACCCATGGTTGCGGGCGATGGCAGACTGCCGCGGCAACCCCAGCATTTGAAATACATGCTCCCTCCTCAGATGCGCCCCTTCACCCACGGCAGAACCCGATTCTCAGCCGGTGATTCGGTTGATCCGGGTCCCCCCATCTTGCCGATCGATGAGAGCTTGGTTCGATTCCAGACTATATATATCAGAATTGATTGAAAGGGTCAAGACCGGAATGGGCAAAAAGAACAAGTCAATGGGGCGTTAAGGACCCCCCCAGATGCTTGATTGTGTCCGCCAGGATCGATCCGGAGCGTCCCTGAATGACAAGATGGGCATTCTGGTCATAGTCGGTCGGCATGGCGTTGAGGATGACCAGCCGGGCTCCGTGCCTCAAAGCCAGACCCGGCAGGGCCGCGGCCGGGTGCACGGTCAGGGAGGAGCCGATGGCCAGAAACAGGTCCGAAGCGGTCGAGACCTCGATAGCCCGGTCCAGGGCTTCGGCCGGCAGGCTCTGACCGAAACTGATCGTGGCCGGCTTGAACCAGCCCCCGCACCGGTCGCAGACCGGGACTTCGACCCCGGCCTGGACCCGTTCGATGACCTCGTTGGTCCGAAGGGTGTAGCCGCAGTCCAGGCAGCGGGTCACATCCACCCGGCCATGAAGTTCGATGACCTTGTCCTCGGAACTGCCGGCCGCCTGATGGAGGCCATCGACGTTCTGGGTGATCACGGCGGTCAGCCGGCCCTGGCGTTCGAGTTCGGCCAGGGCGTAGTGGCCGGGGTTGGGCTGGACGCCGGAAAACACGGGATGCATGTCCAGATAGCGGCTCCAGTAAGAAACCCGGGCCTCATGGGAGGCAAGGAACTCCTGGAAGGTGACCGGCCGGTACCGGCTCCACAGCCCTCCCGGACTCCGGAAGTCGGGTATGCCGGACTCGGTGCTGACTCCCGCGCCGGTAAAGGCCACCAGGGACCGGGCTTGGCCGATGAGTTCGGCCAACTGGACGGATGCTTCGGCCATGGAACCGATTTATATCATAATAATTCATCCAGGGCCAGTGGTTTAGTGGCTGGTCAGCAATTCTCGGCGAAGTGGGAGATGGCATATTTTGTGTGTCCTGTCGGGCCAGGCCGCCAGGGAAGTTGGCCAAGGAAGTGGTTTCGCAAGTTGGAGTCAGAGAAGAAGGCCTGTGAGCTCCGGGTACGGTGGGTA
>JAHJTB010000362.1 GCA_018830135.1 Pseudomonadota bacterium
AACCGGCTCGCCTTGCAGGCCGACCTGCTTTTCGCCTATTCACGGGGCGTGACCAACGTGCTCTGCCTGACCGGTGACTCGGTGACCGTGGGCGACCACAAGGAGGCCAAAGGGGTCTACGACCTGGATAGCTCCCAGCTTCTGCGGACCATACGCACCATGGAAAAAGGCTACGATCTGGCCGGGAATCAGCTCGAGGGCGGGGTCAAGTTCTGTGCCGGGGCCATCGTCACTCCGGAGGCCGACCCCCTGGAACCCCAGTTGATCAAGTTCGAGAAGAAGATCGAGTGCGGGGCTGAATTCATCCAGACCCAGGCCGTGTACGACCTCGATCGCTTCAAGTCCTTCATGGAATACGCCCGGCCCTTGGGAGTCAAGATTCTGGCCGGCATCATCCTGCTGACTTCGGCTGGTATGGCCCGCTTCATGAACCGGAACGTACCGGGGGTCATGGTCCCCGACCCCTTGATCAAGGAGATGGCCTCCGCGCCCAAAGGCAAGGCCCTGGAAACCGGCATCCAGATAGCCGGACGCATGATCCGTCAGATCAAAGATGAAAAAATCTGCGATGGGGTCCATGTCATGGCTATCGGTCGGGAGGAAATCGTACCGCACATTTTGGAGGCGGCCAACCTCCGAATATAGACACCGGATACCGAAATCTGCTACAGTGGGACTCTCCGGGTGACAAGGCGCCCGGAAAAGCGGATGAAGAAAGGAGGGGCCGATGAGTAAGAGAATACTGGTCGTTGACGACGATCCGGATCTGGTGGAAGCGGTAAGCATGCTCCTGGAAGCCGAAGGCATGACTCCGCTGGCCGCGTACGGCGGCGTGGAAGGCCTGGCCAAGGCCCGGGAGGAAGCCCCGGACCTGATCGTGCTGGATGTCATGATGCCGGACAAGGATGGTTACGCCGTGGCCAAGGAACTGGCCGCCGACGAAACCCTGAGCAAAATCCCTTTGATCATGCTGACCGCGGTCGTGGACCACATAGGGGATACGCATTACTCCCATTCCGACGGCAAGTCCCTGGTGGCCGACGACTACTTCCAGAAACCGGTCGATCCGGAAATCCTGGTTGCCCGCATCGGGGAACTGGTTCGCTGAACCGCCCGATTCCGGCCTGAACGAAGGGGCCGGACCTGGCGGACCCTGAACGTTAGACTTGGGATAACGCCTTTTTTTTCCTGACCTTTTCCTCGAGATCCAGAAGAATACGAACCGCCGGGCTGGGACAGGACAGCCTGGCGGTTCCATTCCATACCGGGTTTCCCGGCACCCGCCAGCGGGCACGGAAGGCTTCGAGGCTGACGTCCAGGTGGGCGTGGATCATCATCTTCTGGATAAAATTCCGTTGTTCGAAATCGAGTTCCCGCTCCGTGTCCACGGTGTCGCCGTCGGCCAATCGGTAGATCGTCATGAATCGCCTCGAAGGATCATGGCCGGTCCCCGGAAAAAGCCTGTCATGCCACAACGGGGAGGCGCACGAAGAAGGTGCTGCCCCGATCCGGCTCGCTTTCCAGCCAGACCCGGCCCTGGTGGTCTTCCACGATGGCCTTGACGATGGGCAAACCCAGACCGGTGCCGGTCACGTTCCGGGTCCGTGCGTCCTTGACCCGGAAAAACCGGTCGAAAATCTTGTCGTGGTAGTCCTTGGGGATGCCCAGGCCGGTGTCGGCCACGGTCAGGGTCACGCCTTCCTTGTCCGATTCGGTTTGCACCCGGATCCGTCCACCCTCGGGGGTGTAGCGAACCGCGTTGGCGACCAGATTGACCACCATGTCCTTGATGGCCGCCGGATCGGCCATAATCGGCGGCAGGGGGCTCAGGTCGGTTTCGAAAACCAGTCCTTTTTCCTCCGCCTGGGCCCGGAGCAGGTCCACCACTTCCTCGACGATGGGGCCCAGGTCCGTGAGTTCCTTTTCCTGGACCAGCTGTCTGGCCTCGATCTTGGACAGGTCAAGCAGGTCGTTGATCATGGTCAGGACCCCGCCGAGCCGTTTTTTTATCCGCCCGAGCATGTCCTGCTGCTTTTCCGTCAGATCGCCGGCCAGCCCCTTGAGAATCACATGGAGCTGGGTGTCGACCGCGCCGATCGGTGAACGAAGTTCGTGGGTCAGCATGGCCACGAAGGCGGACTTTTCTCTTTCGAGTTCCTTGATGTGGGTGATGTCCCGGAGGACGGCCACCAGTCCCAGGAGATTTCCATTCTTGTCCAGTACGCCGTTCAGGGTCGCTCGTATGTATCTCGGCCGATCGCCGGCCAGGACGAATTCCCGGGTCAGCTCCCTTTCCATTACAGGGAGGCCGGCCAGCAGTTCGTCGGCCATTTCACCGACCGGCCGCAAAGGTTCGTGATCGTCCAGTGAGGTCCCGGCGATGCCTTCCGGCCCGAAGCCCATCATCTGGTTGAGTGACGGGTTGCACATGACCACCCGTTTGTCCAGTTCGGTGATGATCAGTCCGGGGATGATGCTGTCGATAACGGTCTTGAGCCGGCTTTTTTCCGTGGTGATGGCCCACAACCCCGCATCCCGTTCGGCGCTGAGGCGGTCCCGCTCTTCCCGGAGCCGGATATGCTCGACGGCCCGGCCCACGACCAGCCGAAGTTGATCCGGGCGGAACGGCTTGGTGATGAAATCATAGGCGCCGCGCCTCATGGCCTCGATTGCCGTCTCGATGGTGGCAAAACCGGTGACGATTATGACCAGCGTCTCGGGGTATTGGCCCTTGATCAGGTCCAGGACCTCCATGCCGTCCAGTCCGGGCATCTTCAGGTCCAATAGGACGACGTCGGCGGGCTCCGAGGCCATGTGTGCGAGGGCCTCCCGACCTTGCCCGGCCTTGACGACCGCATAGCCCACGCGGCCGAGAATGCGTTCCGAACCGTCTCGGATGTCCCGTTCGTCATCCACGATAAGGACGCGTGCCGGTCTAATCGTTTCCATCCGGTGATCCTCCCGGTTGTTCGTCCGAATGGACGGGCAGTTCCATGACGAACGTCGCCCCCTCGCCCGGCCTGCTGGATGCGCTCAGCCGGCCTCTGTGATTTTTGATAATGCCGTAGGCCACACTGAGGCCCAGGCCGGTCCCTTTGCCCTCCTCCTTGGTCGTGAAGAAGGGGTCGAAAATATAAGGCAGCACTTCATCCGGGATTCCCGGGCCGGTATCGGATATCTCGACCCGTACAGCAAGGCCGTCCTTTCCCAGGGAGGTCGCCAGAGTCAGGCGGCCGTGTCCCTCCATGGAGTCGACCGCGTTGAGGATGATGTTCATCAGCACGTGATTGATCTGTTGAAGGTCGCAAGGTACAAGGGGCAGGTCTGGGGCCAGCTCCCGCACGATCTCGATCTCTTTGAGAAACGGTTGGTTTTCCAAAAGGAATATCGTCCGGGATACGGCCTGGTTCAAGTCGTTCGGCAGGATTTCCAAGGTCCGCTGCCGGGCGAAATCCAGCAGTTCGCTGACGATTTTCTGGCAGCGGCTGGCGTCCTCGATGATTCGATCCAGGTCCTGGAGCGCCGCCGGTTCCAGATCGTACTCTTCTTTCAGAAGCTGTGAATAGATGACGATGCCGCCCAAGGGGTTGTTGAGCTGGTGGGCCACTCCGGCGGCCATTTGTCCGAGCGAGCCCAGCTTTTCGGCCTGTATCAACTGCTTCTGGGCCGATTGCAGCTGGCCCTCCATGCGTAGTCGGCTTCTGAGGTCGTGGAAAAATCCGACCGTGGCCACTTCTTTGCCCCGGTCGTATATGGCGGCCGCGCTCAACTCGATGGGCACGGCGGTTCCGTCCTTGCTGCGGAGGTCCACTCGGAAGCCTTTGAGCTTGCCTCGCCCCCCGTGACTTTCGCTCCTGATCCGACGCATAGCCTCCCGAGCCCCGTCTCCAGAGTACAGGGCCCGGATATCGAGTTGCCTCAAGGCCTCTTCGCGAGTATAACCGGTGATTTTCGAAGCATCTTCATTGAACATCAGGATGCGGCCGGCCATGTCCGAGGCGATGACCGCGTCCGGAGAACTCATGATCAGATTGGTCAGAAACTTGTCGGCCGTGCTCAATTCCAGGGGCGTGTCCGGTTCTTCGGGCAGTTCGACGTCCATGATCGCCACGGCCTCGATCTGCTTGCCCTTGAAAATAGGCGCCGTTCTTCGCAAAACCCGGGTCCCCATCATTGATCCCCGGCCTTCGACGAGGCGAGAGGATGGCCCCATGGCCCGGATCGTTTCCATCGCCTCACAGGGCCGGCACGGGGTCCGGCGGTGGGCCAGAATTTCGTAGCAGGGCCGGCCGTCTATTGCGGATGCCGGGACGTCCATGTCCTTGCCGGCCGCGGCCAGCAGCCGCAGGTCCGGGGAAACGACCACGATCCGGGCCGCCAGTCCGGACAAGGCCCTCAGCAGCCAGTTTTCCGAATTCAACGTCATGGTTCCCGTTCAATCGTTTTGTTTAACCCGGATTTTGCAGTTGACTTCTACTGCGGCGCCGAAATGCGTGCTGCAACGCTCGTTTCCCGTTTTTTTCAGCCTCGACGTATCTACTGATACGCTCGCGGCCAAAAACCGGTCCAACTTCGCGTTTCGCTATGCATTTCGACACCTCGCTACCAACCCAACTATAAAATCCGGGTTAACAGCGAGTCATATTGTATTCGATCAGCCCCGATTTTACAAATCAAGGTCAAAGGGGTTCCCTCGGGACCCGGCCGTACCCCAAAGACTTGACCTCTCTCTCAGCCTGGTTATACTGGGGTTCAGGAGAAAAAGCCTTGAAAAAGCGTCCCGGAAAGGCCAAGGCCGGATCGTGGCGGGTGGGTTTGAGCGGCGGAGTGTTGGCGTTTCTGCCCGCCGGCCTCCGCCTCATCGCCTCCATCATCTTTCTAGTGGCCGCCGTGGTATACAGTCTCTGGCCCTTGGACGTCATCCCGGACATCCTCGGACCCGTGGGCTGGATCGACGATGTGATGTTCTGGTGCCTGATTTTTCTTGTGGAATTCGGACTGTGGCGGAAAGGCAGGCCTCGAAAAGACCCGCGGAGCGGGCCGGGCGAAACATCGACGTGAGGTGATCCGTGGAAAAGATGATCGTTGAACTGATTGGCATCATGGAGTCGGTGGCCGCCGGCAACTACTCGAACGACATCATGGAATACACCCGGCCGGAACACCCGGAGCCCATCCGGAGGCTGGCCGAAGCCATGGGCATGATGATGGTCAAGGTCGAGGCCCGGGAACAGCGCCTGGAAAACCTGGTCGCTGAACTCGAAGTACTCAACGAGCAGTTGCAGAACAATATCATCAAGACCGTTTGCGGCATCGCCAACGCCCTGGGCGCCCGGGACCGGTACACGGAAGGACATGGGGAACGCGTGGCCGAGTACGCCGTCCGTCTGGCCCGACGGATGGGGCTGTCCGAGGAGGAGGTGCAGGGCATCCTGATCGGCGGACTGCTTCACGACGTGGGTAAGATCGGCTTCAGCGACCGGATATTCGAACACATTGACATTCGTCTGCCGGACGACATGCGGGAGGAGATACAGCGGCATCCCGTGATCGGCGCGGAAATTATCAAAGACCTGGATTTTCTCGGTGGAGCTGAAAGCTACGTCCTCTTCCACCACGAACGAGCGGACGGAACCGGTTATCCGTTCGGGTTGCGGGACGAGGCGATTCCCCAGGGGGCCCGGATTCTAGCCGTGGCCGATTCCTTTGACGCCATGACCACGGATCGGTCCTACCAGAAGGGAAAAACCCGGGACGAGGCCTTTGCCATCCTACGGGACCTGGCTGGCCGCGGCCTGTCCAAGGAACTGGTCGAACTTTTCATCGAAGAGGTTCTTGAAAACGGACTGCCGGTTTCCAGGGAGCGCTCCCCGGGGGCTGAAGCCCCTCGGATCCCTTCGGACTCGGCCAGGTGATTTTCCGGGGCCTCTCCGGGAAGTCAACCGGCTGTGTGTTCCGTTTCAGCCAGCCGTCCGGGGATGTCCCATTTTTTCATCAATCGAGCGGCGGCCGGAGGGACCAGGTCTTCCCAGTTTCCGTCCCCGGCCATAAGGGTTCGGACCCGGGTCCCGGTGATACCCTTTTCCGAGATCGGTTTATCCCACAGTATCCGCGTTTTTAGTCCCAAGGCCTGAAAGCGTTCCAGCTTTCGTCTGCCCCAGTCGTCATAGATGGTCAGAAAGAAGACCGCGTCCAAGGGGACATAATGGCGATACAGGTCCGGGTGGCTGATGGGCAGCGGCGTGACGCTGAAATCCCGCCAGGACAGTCCCTTTTCAGCCAGAACATGGCGGACCAGGGTGTAGCGTTCGAAATAGGTCAGCGGGTTGGACCGGGGGGCGTTCCTTGACGGGTCGGCGTCTTCGGGCCGGGTCAGGGACGGGTCCGGGTTGGTGATGCCCACGACCAGGTGCCGGCAGTTCGCCTTGGCGGCCAGTATGTATTTGAGGTGGTCGTAGTGCAGGACCTGAAACCGGCCGTGGACCACGCCAAGGGGAGCGGGCGCTTTTTCAGTCACGGGCATGGTACGCCTTCCAGAGCCTGGCCGCGATCACGGCGTTGGGATGCACCGCCAGATAGACCAGGGCCGCGGACGGCAGAAGCGGCCAGACCGCGCTGCCCAGGGCGCAGACGACCATGACCGTGGTCCGGGTGCCCTTGCTGGCCAGAGTCGGTCTTCCCAGGTCGATGGACAGGGCTTCGGCCCGGGCCGTGGAATAACTGATCAGGTTGCTTCCGACCAGGGCCAGGGCCCCGACGGTCATGATCAGCCAGAGAGGCCAGGGCAAGGGGGCCCGGACCAGATAAACGATCATGCCAATGATCATGGCGCCGTCGGCGTATCGGTCGAGGACCGAGTCCAGGAACGCTCCGGCCGGGCTCTGCCGGCCGGTCAGGCGGGCGAGCTGACCGTCCACTCCGTCGAGCACCTGGGCCGCGGCGGCCAGCAAACCGGCCAAAGCGCCCCATTCCAGGCCGTAGACGAGTCCGGCCAGGGCGCCCAGGGCGGAGGCACAGAGGGTGATCATCCAGGGCCTGAGCCAGACCGCTTCCTTCAAGCGCGGCGTCAGTCGCGCGGACAGGTTGAGTTTGATCCATTTCAATACAAAGCGGTCCGACGGTTTGGTCCGCCAGTCCGGGTTCTGTGGCGCGGTATCTTCGGGCATGAAAGACGTCCCCGACCGATCCTTCAGGATCGGAATCAGTCCCGGCATGATCGTCGTACGGGTTCGAATCGGATGACGAAGCGGGTGCCGGGGTCTCGGTGAATCAGTATCTCGCCTTTGAGCTGCTGGCGGACCAAGTCCATGACCAAGGGCAGTCCCAGGCTTCCGGACTTCCGGGTTTCGACCCCTTCAGGCAGTCCGGAGCCGTCATCTCGGACCTCGATCTCGACAGCACCCTCTCGGACCAGCCGGGCGGAGGCATGAACCTCCCCGGGCCCGCCCCGGGGAAACGCATGTTTCAGGGCATTGGAGACCAGCTCGTTGATCACCAGCCCGATGGGCACGGCATGATCCATGTCCAGGACGACGTCCTCGACATGGACCCGGACGTCCAGGCCGCGTCGTTCCGTGCTATAAGCCTGGGTCAGCGAAGCGATCAGTTCGCGGAGATAGGGGCCGAGATGGATGCAGGCCAGGGACGAGGATTGATAAAGGGTTTCGTGGATCAGGGCCATGGCCATGATCCGGTTCTGGCTTTCCTGGATCGCTTCGGACAGGCGCGGGTCGTCGAGACCATAGGCCTGCAGGTTCAGAAGGCTGCTGACGACCTGCAGGTTGTTTTTTACCCGGTGGTGGATTTCCCGCAGCAGGACCTCTTTTTCCTGAAGGGCGTCCTGTATCCAGGCCTCCGTCTTTTTCCGCTCGGTAATGTCCCGGACGATGCCGAGAGCGACCTTTTGGCCGCCGAAGGTAATCAGACTGCCGCTTACCTCCACCGGAACCTTCCGTCCATCCTTGTGCAGCAGAAACGTGTCTTTAAGGAACGCGGCGCCTGTTTCCAGTAGTTCCTTCAGCAAATCGATTCGGCTCTCGATTTCCTTATCGGGATAAATATCTCCGACGTTCAGCTTCAGGCATTCCTCCCGGCTGTATCCCAGAAGCTCGGCCGCCTTGGAATTGACCTCCAGAATGCAGCCCTGAGGCGAAGTCAGCAGGATGCCGTCCGCGGCCTCATTAATGACGGCCCGGTACTTTTCCTCGGATTCGGCCAGCTTTTGGGCCAGTCGCTTGTCCTCGGTCACGTCTCGGGCCACGGCAAAGGTGAGATTTTCCTCGAACAGATGGGCCGCGGTCCAGGCCAGCCAGCGGTAGGCCCCGTCCTTGCGGCGGTACCGGTTTTCAATACGGGGCAGGTGCTCGCCGTTCATTATCCGCCGTTTAACCTGCCGGGTCGCTTCCAGGTCGTCCGGATGCAGAAGTTCCTTGTGATACCGATCGACGAGTTCGTCGGCCGACCAGCCCAGGGTCCTTTCAAAGGCCGGATTGACACGCCTGAAAACCCCACGGCCGTCGATGATGCACATCAGGTCCGGCGACACGTCGAAAAACAGAGACAGTTCCCGTTCGGCCCGTTTCTGGGCCGTTACGTCCTGGACGAAGTTCAACACGGCCGGCCGGCCCTCCCAATAGATTGGCATGCCGCGGACTTGGGCCCATACGGCTTCCCCCGTGGGACCGATCATGCGCACCGGGCCGGTTTGGCCGGGGGACTGGCCGGCCAGCCGGGCAAGGTAGCGGCGCATGGCTTCGCCTCTGTCGTCGGGGTGGGTAAAGTCCAGGAAATGTTTCCCTTGGATAGACTCCCGCGGCCGGCCGGCGACGGACAGGAGGCTGGCATTGACATATTGGATCAAACCGTCCTGAACCACCACAATGCCCAGAGGCATGTTTTCCACGAGCAGCCGGTACTTCTCCTCGGATTCCCGGAGCGCGTTTTCCATCTTCTTTCGCTGAGTGATGTCCGTCAAAATTCCCACGGAACCGATCAGGCGGCCATGGTCGTTATACCAGGGAAAGGAGTGATCGGCCAGCCACCTTTCCTCCCCCGATCGGGTTGCAATCAGGTAGTCCGCCCGGTATTCGCCCGTCCGGCCGGACTGGCGTTCCTTGATGATATAGTCCCTGGCCAGGGTCGATCCGTCCGGGGAGATGATGCGCTTGACCAGCGATTTGAAGGAAATTCGACCCAACTCTTCCGGCGTGTATCCGGTCAATCCGGCAATGCCCGAACTCATGTAATCGTAGGCCATGGTGGCGTAGCGGAGTTGGTACAGGGCCTCTCCGGTCGTTTCGGTCAGGAGACGCAGGCGCTCCTCGCTGGCCTCCAGGTCGGACAGGGTCTGATTGCGCCTGGTTGCGTCGATACAGGCCAGGACGCATCGTTCCATTTGAAGGCCGGGATCGGCGAAGGAGAACAACCGGGTTGAGGTGGGCACGGTTGCACCGTCCCGGCGGCGAAAGGTCATTTCGGTCTCATCGAAGACGGGCCGGTCGAACTGGCCGGCGATCAGGTCATCGACCTGGCGGGCGGTTTCGGCGTCGGGCCAGAGCAGATCATGGCGGCTGCCGATAACTTCCCTGCCATACTGGAAGCAGGATTCACAGGCGCGATTCCATGTGGCGATGATGCCTTGGCGGTCGATCGAAAGCACCGGCAAAGGGGATTGATCCAGTGCGTTCCTGACCGCCTCCCGAATGCCTTGAATTTCCGAACGGGCCGCTTCCAGGTCGATCCGGGCCTGTCGTGATTCCTCGAGTTCACGTCGTAGCGCTCGAACTTCCGAAAGCAACTCGGCTTTGGTCTTGTCGGTGTCGATCATCGACCTCCCCCGGAGTCAGTCGAACCTGTGAAGCAAAACTGCTCCCCCGGTCACTCCCCTGACTGATTCCGCCCCGCTGGTATTTCTGTACCCCTGTTCGGACGTGACGGGCCGGTCTGAAGCCCCTCAAAGGTCATTACGCGCGGTAAAACCAGCCCTTCCCTGCACCAAGGGCGTCCTGTCGCCTTTATTCATATACGAATTCATCCGAGCAAACAAGTTCGGAAAAGGCGGTCTATTCAAATTGTATCGCTTGGAAACCGGGGTGAGGCTCTGATACACTAATAGCTTGTCAATGGATGTAATAAGGAGCGGAAGCATGAGCCGAGTCAGTTTTGTCGAAACCGATGAGCGCCGCCATGGGGTTCGGGCGGCCCTCCAGGGGCTGGGGACCAATCCGGTCAAGGGGAAGGCCGTATTGGTCAAGCCCAATTTCAATACGGCCGATCCATGTCCGGGTTCGACTCACAACGACACGCTGGTCGCGCTGGTGGATGAAATCTGGTCCATGGGGGCCGGACGGGTATCCTTGGGCGAGCGCAGCTACCCGAGAACCGGCAAGGTCATGGAGCAGAAAGGCGTCTTGCCGCTTTTAAAGGACAGGGACGTCGAGATCGTCGATTTCGACGGGCTGGATTCCCGGGACTGGGTCGAGTTTCGTCCTCCGATCTCCCATTGGCCTGACGGGTTTCGCATCGCCCGCCCCATTCTCGAAGCCGAATGTCTGGTTTCGACCTGCTGTTTGAAGACGCACCAGTTCGGGGGCGTGTTCACCTTGTCGCTTAAACTTCATGTCGGTGTGGTCCCGACTCGCCGTCACGGATTCGATTACATGAGCCAGCTTCACGGCTCTCCGGACCAACGCAAGATGATCGCCGAAGTCAACGAACCGTTCAGCCCCGACCTGGTCGTGCTCGATGGCCTGGAGGCGTTTGTCGATGGCGGACCGGCCACGGGCAGGCAGGTTCGGGGCCGCGTCTTTCTGGCTTCGGCCGATCGGGTCGCCGTGGATGCGGTCGGAGTGGCCGTCCTGAAAACCCTGGGCTCGAATCCGGAAATCATGGATCGTCCGATTTTTGAACAGGAACAGATCGCCCGGGCGGCGGAACTGGGACTGGGGGCCTCTTCAGCAAAGGATATCGATCTGGTCGCGGCGGATGAAGCCAGCCGGAGTTACCGGGATCGGGTCGCCGGCATCCTCGAACAGGGCTGAGATTGGAAAGGGGTGAAGGATGAAGCACGACGTCAGACCGGTCAGGCAGGTGCTGGGGCGCCTTGCTTTCGGGGACGACCTCCTGGTCGCCTTGACCCGGATTTGCGAAGATGAGGGGATCATGCTGGGGCGGGTTTCAGCCATCGGGGCGCTGAGCGAAGCCCGGATCGGGTTTTACGACCAGGCCGCCGCGGAATACATCTACCATGATCTGGCCATGCAACTGGAACTGATCGACCTGGTCGGGAACGTTTCGGAAAAGGAGGGGCGGCCTTTTGTACACGCCCATGTGACCTTGGGCCGGAGGGACGGCGGCGTGGTTGGGGGCCACCTCTTCGAGGGCTCGATGGTGTTCGCCTGCGAGTACGTCATCGAGGTCCTGGAATCAGAAGGCCGGTTCACGAGACGCTTCGATCCTCAGACCGGGCTGTTTCTTTGGGCCGGGGAATGAGCCCGCATCCGATCGAACGTCAAAGCGGGCGGTTCGCTTGACAGCCGGGGCCATCCTTATGTAAGGTGAGTATCGCGATCCTTTTGGGGGCCGGCGATCTGACGATTCCACGGCCCCATCGACGTTTTATGGGAGGACGATGTGGGCGAGACCAGAATACTGATGGGCAACGAAGCCTTGGCCCGTGGGTTGATCGAAAACGGCTGCACCATGGCCGCTTCCTATCCGGGAACGCCGGCCTCGGAGATACTGGACGCCATCCAGACCATGGCCCGGGAGGAAGGGTACCCCATACACGCGCAATGGTCGATCAACGAGAAAGTGGCTTATGAAACGGCCCTGGCCCATGCCTACTGCGGCGGGCGGGCCGCGGTGAGCATGAAACAGGTGGGGCTGAACGTGGCCGCCGATCCGTTTCTCAGTTCCGCCTATATCGGCGTCAAAGGCGGTTTCCTGGTCGTTTCCGCGGACGATCCCGGTCCGCACAGCAGCCAGACCGAGCAGGACAGCCGGCTTCTGGCCATGCTGGCCAAGGTTCCGGTCCTGGACCCGGCCTCGCCTCGACAGGCCAAGGACCTGGTGGCCGCGGCCTACGATCTGTCCGAGACCCATGAAATACCGGTCATGATCCGTCCCACCACCCGCGTCTGCCACGCCAGACAGAACGTGGAATGCCGGCCCTTGAGCGCCAGGCCCCGGACACCGGTCTTTGAACGCAATCCGGGGCGCTGGGCGGCCACGCCCAAGTTCAGGCTGATCCTTCACGGCCAGTTGAACGAAAAGCTGGAACGGATCGCCGCCTCCCCGCTGGCCGAGCCCGTGGCGATCAACGACCCCGGGGGCAAAACCCGGGCCGTTGTGGCCTCGGGCGTGGTCCTGGCCCATGCCAAGGAGGCCCTGGCGGAGGACCCGAGGCTGGATGCCGAACTGGCGCTTTTTCAGGTCCTGATGCCTTATCCGCTCAATCTGACGGCCTTGGCCCGGGCCTTGTCGCCTTTCGAGGAGGTCCTGGTTCTGGAAGAGACGGCCCCG
>JAHJTB010000363.1 GCA_018830135.1 Pseudomonadota bacterium
AGCGCCCTGGCGACCACGCTGCTGAACGACACGGACAACGACGGCATTCCGGATGACGTGGAAAACACCGCCTGCACCGACGCCAACAACCCGGACACGGATGGCGACGGCATCCCGGACGGGGTCGAGGACGCCAACAAGAACGGCGTTCTGGACTCGGGCGAAACCAATCCCTGCGACGACGACACGGACGACGACGGGATCGAGGACGGGGTCGAGGATGCCAACCGCAACGGACTGGTCGACGAGGGCGAGACCGATCCCCGCACGTCCGACACGGACGGCGACGGCCTGCCCGACGCCTGGGAGGTCCGGTACAGCCTGAACCCGAGGGTCGACGACTGCAACGAAGACCCGGACGGGGACGGGTTCACCAACTGCCAGGAATACCCTTGGGGGTCCAACCCCAGGGACGCTTCGTCCCATCCGCCCAAGGGCCTGCCCTGGATGAACCTGATCCTGGATTGATAGATGCGCTCCGGCCGAACCGGCCCCGTCCCCTTCCGCCTCCGCCGGAGGCGGAAGGGGACGGGGCAACTCGGGAGGCGCCTGTTTTGCAAGGATCGGGCAGTCAAGACGGCCATTGCGAGGGGCCGGCCTTCGGGTTGCCCGTGGGTTATGGGTTATATCCTGGTTCCCAAGCTCGAGCTTGGGGACCGGATGCTGGAAGCCCCGGCTTCCATCCTTTTTCATCACGGCGTGGTTTTTCGCCATGGCCGTGTCATGGCGGCATGCTTCAGGGATTGATCGTATCCCGGGCTCATCCAGGCGCATCCGGATTCCGGACCGGTGCCGGAGGCCATGACCGACGAGGTCCGGCATCTCTTGACAAACAAAAAAAATATCTATAATTCATTAAACCATCAACAAGGGGGTCAGGTTTTGCTCTTGTATCGATGCCGTAGCGTTTAACTCGGAGGAATGCATTTACGGAAAGAGCAATTCACCCAGCAGGCCTTGTCTGTGTCTCCCCAGCCCGACCGGCACGTCGAAGAGGACTCCTTCGTCCCGACGCCTGGAGTGAAAATCCGCCCGATCAAAATCTGAACAAAGGGTCGTTGACGGACAAACCGTCGTTGACGGGCCCAGGCTCGGGGTATTCAAATTTCAGGAAGACAAACATGATCAAAACATATCTCAAAACCGGCTGCCTCGTGCTGGCCGCGATCCTGCTCTCCCTGGCCTTTACCGTTCAGGCCGGGGCCGAGGGATAACCTCCTTTACTGAAGGGAGTTGCCTTATGTCCACGGCTTGTCGTTATCTGGCTTTTATTTTCATCATGTTGCTACTAAATCCGGGCCCGGTCCCAGTGGCCCGGGCCACCATGGTCATTCCCTCCTCCCTTGAATATATGACCGGCCGGGCGGAAACGATTGTCCTGGGCCGGGTAACCGGCCAGTCCGCCTATTGGGAAGACAAGGTCATATACACGGCCGTCGCCTTCGAAGTGAGCGAATATATCAAAGGCGGCGAGCCGGATCGGCCCGCGACACTGGAGATCAAGGTTACAGGGGGGCAGGTCGGCGACATCCGCCTCGAGATGGATCAGGCCCCCGTCTTCAATGCGGGGGAAGAAGCCCTCCTTTTTCTGGTCGGCGACGGCTACAAGCACCAGGTTTACGGTATCTACTACGGCGCCTATCGCGTCTCCCCGGGGACTCGCGCCGGGTCCAAATGGGTGTCGGGCCCCTTGTTCGACAACCGCGAAGTCCATGACCTGGCTACCCGGCAATCCAGGAGCAATACCCTGCCCGTGGGCGGGGAAGACCTGGCTCGGTTCATCGACCGAATCAGGAGCCTTTTGGAATCACGGTGATGGGGGAAGCGGCATGAGAAATTTATCCATCGTGTTGCTGGCGCTCCTGACCGCGGTTTCCTGTTTCCCTTCCGAGGCCGGGGCCTGGTGCTGGATCAGAGATACGGGCCCCTCGGGCAGCAGCTGCTCCTCCGGCTATTACCAGCAGACCTGTTGTACCGGAGCGTTGAGGAAATGGCCAAACGGGACCATGGTCTACAAGATTTCCACATCCACCAGTTCCGCCTTGTACAATGATATCCGGACCGGCATGGCGCGCTGGAACAACGTGGCCATGTCCACGTTCACGTTTATTAACGGAGACCCGACCAGCGAAAGCCAATATCTGTATGACGGCATCAACCTGGTCAACATCGACAGCGCTTTCTGTACTCATAACTCGGCCAACTGTGGACAGGGCATACTCGGTTTTTCCGGGACATGGTATTCCACCAACCCGTATACCGCCATCGAGTCGGATATCATACTCAATGGGGAAGAGTTCACCTGGGGTGACGGTACGGGTGGAACGGAAAACACGATTGCCGTGATCGCTCACGAAGGCGGTCACAACGCGGGTTTGACCCACCCGGGCTCAACCTGTCGCGCTTCCGGAAGTTCCGGCTGCGGGCCGGAATTCGAGTCGGCGACCATGTATTGGAATTACAGCTATGGCCAGCCCACGGACAAGGCCTCCCTGGAACTGGACGACGTGGCTTCCCTGGTGTATGGTTACCCTCGCAGCACTTTTCGGGTCAGGGTCTTGGACCAGAATTCCAGTCCGGTTTCCGGGGCCGCGGTAGGCCTCATCGGCACGGCAGCCCCGGTAAACGGCTCCAGCATCTCGACCGGCGGCAGCGTCCGCGGCGACGTAACCAACACCAATGTGCTTTTCGGCGACAAGGTCTCCAGTGCAACCTATTCCACGACCTCGCCTTTCAGCGACACGGACCCCGACGGGTACACCAACTACATCAACCCCTGTCATCAGTCTTTCCAGGTCCGGGTCACCTATGGCGGGCAGACCGAAACTCAGAGCGTCACCGTCCCGGACGGCGCCTCGACCACGACCGTCACGCTGGGCGGCGGCTCCTCC
>JAHJTB010000364.1 GCA_018830135.1 Pseudomonadota bacterium
GGGCCCGGGACATGGCCTCGCGGGCCTGGTCCGGGGTGATCCTGCGGCCGAATCCCCGCTTGACGGCAAACTCGGCGAACGAACCGAAGGACAGGCAGACGTCGTCCGGGTGGTCGCAGCCCCGGTCCAGCAGGCGCTGCTTGTGGCGGCAGTAGCAGGTGGACAGGGAGATGGTCTCGGACTCTTCGATGTACCGGCTGATGGTTTCGTAGTCCGGCACCTCGACCGAGGGGGACACGCTCTTGTCCACCGGGATGACCCGGGCGAAGGGCGTCACCGCTCCCGCGGGGGCCGGATCGTCCTGTCTGGCGTGGAAGTAGGCGTCGAAATGCCGGGCCAGTTCGCGGGTGCGGGGCGTGACCTCGCCTTTCATGAACTGGAGTTCGAAGATGCCGGGAACGACCTGGATGATCTTGTAATGTTTCACGCCGTTCCGTTCGCTGCAATAAAGCAGGCCCTTGTCGGTCATCTCGTCGAGCATGGCCGCGACCCGGGACGGGTCCTGTCCGGTCCGTCCGGCCACGCTTTCCGGAGATTCGGGGGCCATGGCCGAAACGTTCAGGGCCAGGCGGGCCTCGTCTTCGGAAAACAGGGCCCGAAGCAGGGCGTCGAGTTCCGGGCCGTATTGGATGCCGAATCCGATCCGGTCGAACAGTTCGGCCAGTTGTTGATAGACGTCTTCGCTCATGTCGCGCTCCTTAGCTGGCCGCGGCCGTCCGGCCGGCGGTCTCGTTTTCCTTGATCACCCGTTTGAGGACCTTGCCGGTGCCGCTGACAGGCAGTGCGTCGATGAAGCTCAAGGCCCGGACTTTCTTATAGGACGCCACTTTTCCGTTGACGTAATCCATCAGTTCCGATTCGGTCACGGTGGCGCCCGGTGCGGGGACCACGAAGGCCTTGGGGATTTCGCCGGCCTCGGGGTGGGGCAGGCCCACGACCGCGCACTGTCTGACCCGGGGGTGTTCGAGAAGAATTTCCTCGAGTTCCCTGGGGTAGACGTTGTAGCCCTTGTAGATGAGCATGTCCTTCTTGCGGTCCGCGATGACCAGGTACCCGTCCTCGTCGAAATAGCCGATGTCGCCGGTATGCAGCCAGCCGTCCCGAAGCGTCTCGGCCGTTTCCAGCGGCCGGTTGAGGTAGCCCCGCATGACCTGGGGGCCTCGGGCGCAGATTTCGCCCGGCCGGTCCAAGGGCAGTTCCTCGGCGGTCTCGGGGTCCACGATCCTGATCTCGGTGTCAAAGGTCGGCGGTCCCACGGTGCCGGGCTTGGTCAGCCCGCTCCGGTTGGACGGTCCGCTGGCGATGATGATGGCCGCCTCGGTCATGCCGTAGCCTTCCGAGATGGCGGCTCGGGGGAATATGTCCTGAAGGCGGCGGCGGAGTTCCACCGGCAGGGGCGCGGCGCCCGAGCGGATGACGCGGATACCGGACAGATCATGGTCTTCCAGGCCGGGCACCTGGATGAGCTGGTGAAAGAGGGTCGGGGCGCCGGTCAGGAGCGTGGCCTTGTATTTGACCATGTCTTCCACCAGTTTCTGCGGATTGGGCGCGGCGTGGATGACGACCTTGGTCCCGGTGTAAACCGAGGCGTTCAGGCCGCTCATGACGCCCATGGCGTGAAACCAGGGGGCCACGTTGATCAGGACGCCGGCGCCCTCCTCGCGATATTCGGGTTCCTCGCCCGGAGGCGGTTCGTACCGGTCCCGGATGTACAGGATGCCGTCCTCGAGGGAAGGCCGGCCGCTGTAGCCCCAGTGGACGACGTGGATGACCCCGGCCAGGATGTTGTAGTGGGTCAGAAGCACGCCCTTGGACCGGCCGGTCGTGCCGCCCGTGTAGGCGATGTGGGCCAGGTCGACGCGGGGGTCGATTTCCACCCGGGGCTCGTCCGCCGGGGCCGAGGCGATCATGGCCCCCATGGACAGGCAGCCCGGGGGCGGTTCGGCCGGTTTGCAGGGCGGCCGGGACTCCTCCGGCGCGGTGACGATGACGTGTTCGAGGCCGGTTTCGGCCCGGACCCTTTCGATGTTGGGATAAAACGGCGCATAGGCCAGAACGGCCTTGGCCCCGCAATCGTTGAGCTGGTGCGTCAGCTCCCGGTCCCCGAGCTGGATGCTGCACGGGCTGAACACGGCCCCGGCCATCAGCGTGCCGTAGTAGCCGATGACGAACTGGGGCAGGTTGGGCAGGAAGAAGGCGATCACGTCGCCTTTTTCAAGGCCCAGTCCGTGCAGGGCATTGGCGAAACGTCGGGCCGAATCCCGGATTCGGGGATAGGTCCAGGTGTGGCCCTCGAAGACAAAGGCCTCGAGGTCCGGGTATTTGACGGCCGCGCTTTTCAGGATCGTGTGTACGGGCGTCTCGGGATAGTCCAGCGATTTGGGCAGTCCCGTGGGCCAGTTTTTATGCCAGATTCGTTCTTCCATTCCCATCACTCCATGTGGATATATTCAGGCCCCGAAGTAGTGTTCCTGAACCATGCGGTTTTCCAGCAGCTCGCGGGCCGGGCCCTGCAGCACGATGCGTCCGTTCTGCAGGACGTATCCGTCCGAGGAAGACTCGAGGGCCTTGTAAGCGTTCTGCTCGACCAGCAGGACCGTGGTCCCGGCCTGGTTGACGGTCCGCAGAATGCCAAAGATCGCCTCGGTAATCAAGGGGGCCAGGCCCTGGGACGGTTCGTCGAGCAGCAGCATTTTCGGTCGGGCCATCAGGGCCCGGCCGGTGGCCAGCATCTGCTGCTCCCCGCCGCTCAGGGTGCCGGCGATCTGGTTCCGCCTTTTTTTCAGCACGGGAAAATAGTCCCATACCTTTTCCATGTCACCGGGCACGGTCTTTCGGGTGTCGGCGGTATAACTGCCCAGGAGCAGGTTCTGGTATACGGTCAGTTTGGTGAAAATGTCGCGCCCCTCGGGCACGTGGACCAGGCCGCTCCGGACGATCTTGTCGATGGGCCAGTTGTGTACGGCCTCCCCCAGGAAGCGGATGGTTCCGGTCCGAGGCCGGACCAGGCCGGAGATGGTGCGCAACAGGGTGGTCTTGCCGGCCCCGTTGGCCCCGATCAGGCAGACGATTCGTCCCCGGGCCACGGACAGGGAGACGTCCTCGAGGACGCGGGCCTTGCCGTAATGCACATGAATGTTTTCGATCTCGAGCACGTTACTTCTTTTCCCCCAAGTACGCGGTGACCACCTCGGGATGGGAGCGGACCTCCTCCGGCGTGCCCTCGGCAATCTTTTTCCCGAAGTTCATGACGGCGATCCGCTCGCATAGGGACATGACGATGTTCATGTTGTGTTCGACCAGGAGGATCGTGACCTTGAAGCGGTCGTTGACATCCCTCAAGGTCTCGGTCAAATGGTCGATCTCCCGGTGATTCAGGCCGGAGGCCGGTTCGTCGAGCAAAATGAGCCGGGGCCGGGTGACCAGGGCCCGGGCCATTTCGACCCGGCGGCGCATGCCCAGCGGCAGGGAGGGGACCTTTTCTTCGGCGTATTGGGCCAGGTCCAGCAGGCGGAGGATTTCCAGGGCGGCCTCCCGGGCGGCGCGTTCCTCCCGCCTGGAACGGGGCAGGTTCAGGGCGCAGCCCGGGAGCTTGGACCGGAAGTGCGTGTGATGGGCCACGAGCAGGTTTTCCAGGACGGTCAGGTTCTCGAACAGCTCGAGGTTCTGGAAGGTCCGGGCGATTCCGATCCGGACCACCTGATGGGGTTTCATCTTGAGCAGGTTTTTCCCGTTGAATCGGATTCCGCCGGACTGGGGCTGGTAGAAGCGGCTGATGCAGTTGAAGACCGTGCTTTTCCCCGAGCCGTTGGGCCCGATCAGCCCGAAAATCCGGCCGTCCTCGACGGACAGGTCCAGTTGATCCACGGCCACCAGGCCGCCGAAGGCCTGGACCAGACCCGATATTTCAAGCAGCGCCACGGGGTTCCCCTTTTCGTTTGTACCACCATTCCCTCAGGACGTCGGGCAGGCTGGCCAGGCCTCGGGGCAGGGCGAGCATGACGGCCATGATGGTGCAGCCCAGAAACACGGCCATCAGGCCCGCCGGGGCGCGGGAGAAAAGTTCGGTGATCACGACCAGGAAGACCGCGCCCAGGGCGGAGCCGACCATGGAGCGGGACCCGCCGACCACGACCATGATCAGGAAGTTCAGGGAAATGATGATTTCATAGTCCCCCGGAGAGATGTAGCCCAGGTGGTGGGCGTACAGGCCGCCCGCGATTCCGGCGTAGACCGCGCTGATGGAAAAGGAGACGGCCCGGGTGATCAGGATGTTGATGCCCATGGCCTGGGCCGCCGCTTCGCTGTCGCGGACGGCCTGAAAGGATCGGCCGATCTTGCTTCCGGCCATGTTCCTCGCCAGCCAGAGCAGCAGACCGGTCACGACCAGGACGACGTAATAATATTTCTTGGGGCCGGATACATCCAGGCCCAGAAGCGTGGGGCCGTTGACCGCCATGCCGTCGTGCCCGCCGGTTACGGACTTCCACATCGCGATCAGATGGGGCACGGATACGCCGAACCCCAGGGTCACCAGGATCAGGTACGTGGATTTCAGGCGGATGGCGGCCAGCCCGAGCAGAAATCCCAGGAGGCCGGAAAAGACCGCGGCCGCGAGCAGAGCCGGCAGCAAATCCCAGGAGTAGTTGGTGGTCAGCAGTCCGGCCGTATAGGCGCCCACGGCCACGAAACCGGCCTGTCCCAATGAGACCAGTCCGGTGTAGCCCATGAGCAGGCAGAGTCCCACGGCGATGCAGATGTTGATCAGGATGAGCGAGACCATGTAGTCGTAATAGGTGACGTCCGGGGCGATCAGGCGGGTCAGCAAAGGCCAGAGCAGGAGCAGCAGCCCCAGGGCCGGTTTCCATCCGATTCGTCGGTAGATACTCGTCACGCTACACCTTGTGAATGTTTTTGCTGCCCATGATCCCCGTGGGGCGGACGAGCAGGACGACCGTGATCATCAGGAAAGCGAAGACCACTTTAAGTTCCGTCGAGATGTAAAGGCCGATCAGGCTTTCGGCCAGCCCGAGCAGCAGGCAACCCAAGAGGACGCCGGGATAGCTGTCGAAGCCGCCCAGGATCGCCCCAGCCATGGCCTTGAGCAGTACGGGCAGCATCATGCCCGGATACAGGTAGGTGATGTTGACCACCAGCAGGCCGGCCGTGGCCCCCAGGGCGCAGGCCATGCCCCAGGCGGCCAGAAAGATGCGGTTGGCCCGGATGCCCATGAGCAGGCTGCCGTCCAGGTTTTCGCTCATGGCCCGCATGGCCATGCCCGTCAGGGTGAACTGGAAAAAAAGGTACAATACGACCATCAGCAGGCAGGTGATGAGCAGGGTCACCAGGGCGTCCGTGCTGATGACCAGCCCGCCGAACCGGATGGGCGCGTCACTGATGATCTGGGGAAAGCGGTGGACGCTGGTGCCCCAAATCCATCCGGCCACGCCCTCGATGGCCAGAAAAAAGCCCAGCATGATCAGGACGTAGGTCCCTTCGTTGGCCCCCCGTTTCCGGGCCGGACGGATGATCAGCAACTCGACGCCGAAACCGATGAACACGGCGGACAGAAGCGCCAGGAGCACGGCGCCCCAGACCGGGACATGGGGCGCCCCCAGCAGGCTGAAGGCGATGAACGTGGTGAACATGGCCTTTTCCCCGTGGGCGAAGTTCAGGACGTGGGAGGTCTTGTAGATCATGACCATGCCCAGGGCGGTCAAGGCATAGGTGCTGCCGATGGCCAGTCCGCTGATGACGGCTTGAAATAGCACTCCGTTTCTCCTGGATGCGTAAGGGCCTGGAAGAAAGCTCGATATGGCCGGCCTTCGGCGCCCGGGCGCCGAAGGCCGGTTGCGGTTTACTTGACCTTGTCGATCTCGATGAAGTCTTCGATCTGGACGATCTTGCCCTCCTTGACCTGGCACATCCGCAGGGCCCGCTGTCCGTCCCGGCGATCCGGGGCGAAGGTCAGGCGGTAGGCCAGCCCGCCGTCCCAGTTCTTGATGGACTCGAGGGCCTCGACCATCTTGTCGGGGGTCACGTCCCGTCCGGCCCGCTTGAGGGCCTCGCCGAATGTCATGGCCGCCGACCAGCCGATCATGGGCAGGGAGTTGAAAGCGTTCTCCTTGGGATAGTACTGGGAGAAGGCCTTGCGGTATTCGGCCATTTGCGGCATGTCCGAGTTGGGCTGGGGCAGTGAGGAGGGCATGACCACGCCTTCGGCCGCCTTGCCGGCCAGCTTGAGCAGGACCGGGGTGTTGTTTTCGGTGATGCCGAAAAACGTCGGCTTGAACCCGATTTTTTCCGCCTCGGTCAGCAACCGGGGGGAATCCCTGAAGGAGGAGACCAGGATGACCGTGTCCGGCTTGGCATCCTTGAGGAGCAGGGCCTGGGAGCTGAACTCCACGTCCTGGCTGGTGAAGGCGGCCTTGGCCACCGGCTCGACCCCCCGCTCCTTGAAGACCTTCATGAGTCCATCCATGGTGTCGAGGCCGTAGCTGGAGTCGTAATAAAAGATGCCGATCCGCTTGGCGCCCAGCTTGTCCAGGGCGTAGTTAGCCATGATCAGACCGGTCACGTAGCTGGCCGGGCGTACGGAAAAGCCGTACTTCATGGGCGGAAAGAGGAACTTGCTGGAGGCCATGCCCGTGATCTGGAGGACCTTTTTCTGTTCCGTGTACTGGATCGTGGCCATAACGCCGGCCGTGTTCATGCCGCCGACCAGGGCGAAGACCCGGTCCCGCTCGACGAACTTCTTGACCGCGGCCACGGTCCGGGCAACCTGGTACTGATCGTCTTCCATGATGAAATTGATCTTCCGGCCGTTGATGCCGCCTTTTTCATTGACCATCTTGAAATAGGCGTCCGCGCCCTTGCCCACCAGGGAGACGATGGATTGCGGGCCGCTCAAGGCCTGGTAAGACCCAACGAGCACGCTGTCGTCGGTCACGCCCTGGGTCTCGGCCCCGGCCCGGACCGGCAGGAGCAGCAGTACCGCCAGTGCGGCGATCATGAAAAGTCCCCAGCCAACTCGTTTCGTCTGCATACTCGACCTCCTCTTTATTTGGGTTTGTCGCCATCAGGGCCGGTTTCGGGGCCGGCCGGTGGTTCATGTCAGAGGCCGGAATCGAGGTCCGCGGCCGTTTCGGAGAATCAGGTCGGGGCGTCCATAACGGGCCGCCTCCGGCCCGGACTCAATTCCTTTCGCCCTTGGGGCCGGAGCCGTTCCCGGCCCGCTTGGAAAAAAACTCCCGAGGCGTCATGCGGGCCTCGATCAGGATTCGCCAGAACCGGTTGGCCCCCTCGTTGATGACCTCCGGATCGGCCAGCGGCTGGGCGATCCGGGCCAGGGTCTTTTCCGAGACGGCCGACGTTTCCACCAGCTCCCGTCCGGCCTGGCGCGTGGCCTCCAGAACGTCCGCCCGCTGTTGGGCGAAGGAGGGGGCGGCCAGGGACTCGGCCGCGGGCCGGTAGATTTCGGCCCAGAGGCGCTTGCCGGACTTGCGGAAGGTGTAGTTGACGTGAGCCGAAAGCAGGTCGAAGTTGGCCGGCTCGGGCATGCCGGCCACGGACAGGATGACGATGGCCGGGTGATGCCCCCGTAGCGGATGATGGGTCCGGCCGTTCCGGCGGTCCAGCCAGGGCTCGTAGGAAGGCAGGGTCCGCTCGACGAATACCTTCATGGCCGCGCTGAGGCCGTCATTGTACAAAGGCGTGGCGTACACGGCCATGTCCGAGGCCAGCCATTGCGGGTACAGCTCGCGGGTCATGTCGTCCCGCTGGATGCACCGGCCGGGCGTCTTGGTCCAGCAGGCGTAGCAGCCCAGGCAGAACTTGACATGCTTGTCTCGCAGTTCGACCAGGTCCACTTCCGCCCCGGCCTCGCGCAGGCCCTCGACCAAGGCCCCGAGCATCATCCCGGTCTTGCTCTGCTGGGCCGGTCGCGGACTGGAATTGATGGCCATGACTTTCATGGAACGTCCTTTCGATATGCCTGTTTACACGCCGCCCGAGCCCGGATCAGCGGCCACCCGGAGGACCTGGCCGGTCAGGTACCCCGCGGACTCGTCGGCCAAATACTGAAGGGCGTGGGCGACATCGCCGGCCGTTCCGAACGAGGCCGGCGAGTCGTCCAAGGCGGGCAGGCCCGCGACCCGGATACGACCCGGCTGGATGCCGTTGGCCGTGCAGTTTGACGGCGCCATGGCCCGGGCCATGATTTCGGTCAGGGTCGTCACGGCGCTTTTGACGGTTTCGTAACGGACCGGATCGGCCAGGCGGTCCCAGGCCCAGGGCGCAAGGTAGATCAGGCGACCCGAACCCTGGCCGGGGAAGATATCCGGCAGTACGTCGGCCAGGTCCTGGGCCCGGCCCAGGTTGTTTTCCAGACGCCGTCCGACCTGGACACGTTCCGGCTCCCCGGACGGGGGCCGGAAGGCGCCGATGCCCAGGTCGTGAACGCAGATGTCGATTTGTCCCGGATCGGAGGCCATGCGCCGCAACAGGCCGGCATCGAGCGGGCCGTCGTTCGCTTCCGAAAAAAAACGGATTTCCGGTGCGGCCGGCGGGGCCGGCCAGGCCTCGCTTCCGGCCTCCAGGTAGACCGACAGCCGGGCGCCCCGGGCGGCCAGATACGAAACCAAAGACATGGCCAGGGGCGTGCCGCCGTTGATGACCAGGGCGGTCCGTCCAGCCAGGCTCGAACGGTCGGGCCAGGCGGCCTGACCGGACCGGTTCTCGGCCGGCAGGCCCTGAAAGACCAGCCGGATCAGTTCGTCTTCCACCTCGGACAGGTCCGCGTGGCCTCGGAGGTCCCACTGTTTCAGGACCCAGGTTTCGGCCAGAACCTTGATGAAATGCGTTACGACCCGGACGTTGCAAGGCGCGAGCCGACCGCTTCGGACGCCTTCCTCGATCACGGACTCGATGAAGTCCAGGTGCCGGCGCTCGTGGCCCAGGACCATGCGCAACTGTTCCCGGGGAAGATGGCGATACTCCCGGTAGCCCATCCACAGGAATTCGGCCCACTGGTCCATCATCTTGACTTCGGCCCGAATGAGACGCCGCAGCTTTTCCAGGGGATCGTCGATGTTCTCGAAACCCTGCTTGAGTATCTCCGAGGACTTCTCCGCGAAGATCTGGTGGTTCATGAGCAGGATGTCTTCCTTGCTCTGGACGTAGTCGTAGATGGCGCCCTGGCTCAGGCCGGCCTCCCGGGCCAGCTCCCGGATAGTGGTCTTGTGGAAGCCTTTTTTCGAAAAAAGCCGCGTGGCCGCGCGGACGATCTGGCTGCGCCGTTTTTTGACCAGGTCCTGGTTTTTGATGGTCGTGGGTATGTCCATGTCCGTCATGGGCCCTGGGCTCCGGGTCTGTATTCCGAGCAATTGCTCATTTGGTGAACGTATGCCCGCCAGTATAAATGGACCGACCAAAGTGTCAAGAGAAATCGCCCCGGACCCGTAACCATTCAGTTATTGGCGGCGCCGTCGGATCGCCCTGTCGCGGCCTTTGCCCTCAGGACTCCGGCTGCCGCCTTTTCCATATATAGTAAGGGACTCGGCGTCGGAGTCTCCCTTCGGACAAAGGCCGCGCGGCCGGCTGAAACATGATTTGCACCGCTTCACTCAAGCGTTACCCGGACCCGACCACTGGACCGCTTCAGTCCCCGCGGCGACTCATGTTCGGGCCAGCATGCCCTGACCATCCCAAGACATCCATATCCATCCCAAGACATCCATATAGTGGCCTCTTGGATTCCGAGGCAATCGGGCCAGGATGTGCCCTTCTGGATTGGGGCTGCCATCCATTATCAAAAATATGGATGTCCAGACAGAAAGAACGAGGAAACTGGAGAATAGAAATATATCAATACTGACATATTTTATTCTTGACTGATAGTTGTATTACAGCTATTTTGTAACTACATTTTTCGGGCGATATCATGATGCGGAGGAAAATGCGGCCCCTTCAGCAGTTTGCGGTTCCGGTGATTGCAGTGATCAAAGGCCGGGTGCCGGTTTGACCTGTATCTGTCGAGTGTCCAAAGACAGGAGCTTTCCTTCAATTTGGAAAGGGGCTATCATTTTAACATGTTGTATATATTGATATATTCATGTGTTTAAAAACTTCGGCCCGACAAAGGCGCTTGGAGAAATGGATCGACCGTTAACAGGGACTAGTTAGGCTGGAAGGTGGAAATGAGGTACGCAGAGACCGGTTATAATTTAGAAATCGATTTAGCCACGGGAAATATTGAACGGATCGAGACGGACCGGAGGGACATGGAACTGTTTCTCGGCGGGCTGGGGACGAACGTCAAGGAGCTTTGGGATCGGGTTCCCCCGGAAACAAAGCCGTTTGACCCGGGCAATCTTCTCATCTTTGCCGCCGGTCTATTATGCGGCACCCCCGCCTATAGCTGTAACCGGACGATAGTCAGCACGGTTTCGCCTCAGAACGAGTTGTTGGCCTATCCGATGATGGGAGGGTTCTGGGCGGCGGAATTGAAATATGCCGGTTATGATAAGGTCATCCTCCGCAATAAGTCACCCGATCTGGTTTATATTTGGATTCACAATGAGAGGGTAGAAATACGCGATGCATCGCACTTGCGAGGTAAAGGCGCCCTGGAAACGCAAGAATTGATAAGGAAGGAGTTGAATCAGCCGAACGCCCATGTGGCCGCGATAGGTCTGGCGGGAGAAAATCGTGTCTTTACAGCCTCTATAGAGCAGGGCCGGTCGAGCGCCAGCAGACTGGGGGGAGGCGCGGTCATGGGAGACAAGGGGGTCAAGGCCATTGCGGTCCGAGGGACCAAGGACCTCTATTTGGCCCGCGGGGCGGAATTTATGGAGCATATGAATGAGATTACGGAATATATCAAGTTCCGGAACGAAA
>JAHJTB010000365.1 GCA_018830135.1 Pseudomonadota bacterium
CAACATGAGCCACGAAATCCGGACGCCCATGAACGGCATCATCGGCATGACCCACCTGGCCCTGGAGACCGGTCTGAACAAGGAGCAGCGGGAGTATCTGGAACTGATCCAGGCCGCGGCGGAAAATCTCGAGGTCCTGCTCAACGACATCCTGGATTTCTCGAAGATCGAGGCCGGCCGCCTGGAACTGCGGCCCGTGGTCTTCGGCCTGCGGGAGACCCTGGAGGGGGCCTTGCGGACCCTGGAGGTCAAGGCCCGGGCCAAGGGGCTGAGGTTGTCCTGGGAGGCCGACGAGGAGGCGCCCGACGACCTGCTGGGGGACCCGGACCGGTTGCGGCAGGTGCTGATCAACCTGGTCGGGAATGCCGTCAAGTTCACGGACCGGGGCGGGGTCGCCGTAACGGTCGGCCTGGAGCGGGCCGCCGGTCCGGATATCGAACTGGGCTTTCAGGTCCGGGACACCGGGCCCGGCATTGCCGAAGGGGACCGCGAGCGCATTTTTTCCGCCTTCACCCAGGCCGACGGTTCCACCACCCGACGGTTCGGAGGCACCGGACTGGGTCTGGCCATTTCCTCCCAACTGGTCGCGATGTTCGGCGGCCGCATCTGGGTGGAAAGCGAAATCGGCCGGGGCAGCACGTTCTGTTTCACGGCCCGCTTCAACCGGCCCGAGCGGTCCGCGCCGGGCGAGAACGCGGCCACTGAATCCAAGGCGGCCCCGGCCGCCGTCGGATGCCTTGCGCCGGAGTCCGGAATCGGCCAGCGGATTCTCGTGGCCGAAGACAACCCCATCAACCAGCGGCTGGCCGAGCGCGTCCTGGCCAGGGCCGGATACGAGGTGGTCCTGGCCGACAGCGGCCGGGCCGCCCTCGAGGCCTGGAAAGACCGGACCTTCGACCTCATCCTCATGGACATCCAGATGCCGGAACTCGACGGCCTCGGCGCCACGGCGGCCATTCGCGAACGGGAAGACCTCGAGGGCGGCCACACGCCCATTGTGGCCCTGACCGCATACGCCATGAAAGGGGACCAGGATCGGTTTCTCCAGGCCGGCATGGACGGGTATCTGGCCAAGCCCATCCGGCCTCAGGTACTTCTGGCCAAGGTCGCCGAAATGCTTGGATGCCCGCCCCCCGCTTCGCCTTCGGACGAAAATGAAACCGAGGCGCCGGAAGCGTCGGGCCCGGCGTTCGACTACCAGGTCTTGTGCAACCGTTGCGGCGGGGACCAGGAACTCATCAATGAAATGATCGCCCTATTCCTGGAAGAGCTGCCCCAGCGCCTGGACGAAATCCGGTCGGCCCTCGAGTCGTCGGACCGCGGCCGGCTGGAACGGGCCGCCCACTCGCTCAAGGGCGGCATCGGCTATTTTACGACCAACAAGCCCTGGCATCTGGCCGACACCCTCGTGGATATGGCCCGTCGGGGCGACCTGGCCGGCGCCGATGCCACGGCCTCCGACCTCCAGCGGGAGACGGCCCGACTCAAATCCGCGCTCCAGGCCGTATCCCGCCAGACCTGACCCGAAGGATTTTATCCGCGGATTACGCAGAAAGACGCAGATTATAAAAAAGAAGAAATCGGGCTGAAGCCGATAGCGCGGGACTTGGTCGAGAAACGGTTACAACGCGGATTTCATCTCTTCCGGCTCAATCATTACAGGGCATGCGGCCATCAAACGACCGGCCGGATTACAAGAGGCACAAGTCAGACTTGTATATAATCTTCGTGAATCTGTGTAATCCGCGGATAAATATTTTCCAGGGCATTTCGCCAGGGGGCGGCCTCCGGCCGATCGTCATTTCTGATCATGGACCATCCGGGCGATCCGGTCCTGATGCCGGCCGACATAGGCGCAACTCGGGCTCGATCCGCAGTTCCGACAGGACCGGTCGTAGGCCGAATTCAGGGTCCCGCACTCGGGACAGGCGAAATGGGCCAGCATTTCCTGGTACCAGGCCTCCCAGCCGACCTGGCTGATGCGTTCGAGGGTCTCCCAAAGTTCGATCCGATGGGGCATGGCCCGCTGAAAGGCCTCGAGTTCCTCGCAGGGATAGTCCTCGCACTGGCCGCAAAAGTCGAGCCCCTTTTCCGCGGCGCATTTTTCCATCTTGCAGGTGGCGCAATAGGGGCAGCGGCGTTCGGCCCGGCAGCCGTCGCACATGGCCTCTTCCACCGGGACGCCGAACTGGGCGGCGATGCGTTTAAGCCGCTCCGGATGCTCGTGGGTGCCGATGTACACGGTGCAGGACGGGCAGAACAGCCCGCAGACCGCGGCCAGCCGCTTGTCGGGTTGGGTGTGGCCGCCGCTTTTCTCGGTCATGACGTTCCCTTTCCGCCCGGGCCTCCGTTCCTGGCCGGGCAGTCCTGGCGGGCGCATCGGGCGCAGCGTCCGTCCGGAGCGGCTTCCCGGCTCGGGGCCGGATAGACCACGACCAGGCCGGTCCGGCCGGACATCTCGCCCGAAGGCAGCAACTCGAAGCCCCGGCCCTGCTCCGGGCCGAAATGGTCCAGCACGTCCCGGTTGGCCGACAGGGGCAGGTCCGGGCAGCCGGGCGCCAGCCGGGGACCCGGCCGTCTCCCCGTGGGTTTGAGAAACAGATCGATTCGATATTCCAGAAAGTCCAGGGCCTCGCGGAGGGCGAGCCGGCAGAGGACCTCCCAGTTCGCCCGGTCCGGTCCGGCCGCGGCCGCGGCTTCGGCGGCCCGCGGTCCCAGCGTGCAGAGGCCGACGATCACGGTCGGTCCCCGCCCCGGAACCGCACCTTGAAAAACCTTCCCGGGCTCGACCTCGTCGAAAAGGCCGGCCGCCTCGATCAGCGGTCCGGCCCGGTCCAGAAACCCGGCCGCCTCCCGCTCGGTCGAACCCGCCTCCCCGGCCAGCCGGGCCGGTGACAGGTCCACGGGTATGGGCCGCACGGAAATCATTCGAATCGAGGTCCGATCAGGAGACGGTCGCCCCGTCCTCGAACTCGCATCCGCACCAGGGGCAGTATTTGAAGTCCTTGTTGGTCAGTCCCTCCTTGCAGGCCGAACACTGAAGGTGCAGCTCTTCGGCGCAAAAGGGGCAGAAAATAAAATCAGCCAGATGTTCGGCCATGGCCGGCGAGATTTTCTCCCAGGCCTCCGAACACTCGTTGTCCAGGCAGATTTTTTCCAGATGGCCCGTGCAGGGCGATTTTGGCTCGGTCATCGTTTCCCTTGTCACTCCTCGTCTTGGTTCCCATGGTCTGGGATGAATATATCAGAGGGCGGGGGCAACAACAAGACGCCGCCGGGGGCCGGAAGGCGCGGGTCAGGTGTAATCCGACAGATTGAGCAGCTTGGGTTCGACCTCGGCCAGAATGCCGTCGAAGTCATCGGTCGACAAGCCGAGTTCCTCCCAGGCCCGGGGCGACAGCGGGGGCACCAGCCGGTCGCCGCTGAAACCGAAGCCCATGGCCCGCACGACGATGTTGGCCAGATGGACGATGGCCGTCTGCTGCACCGCGTTGCGGGCCAGTTCGGGCCGGTGATGGTAGCGCATGGGCTCGGCCAGGGCGTCGGGCAGGTTCCAGTGCTCGGCCAGCCAGAGGCCCACGTCGCCGTGGTTGAAGTCCAGCACCTTGTTCTCGGCCTCGTAAAAGGTGATCCCCTTGGCCGCGGCCACTTCCTGGACCCGGGCCGACTCCTCGGGAAGCTGAAGATTGAGGACCACCTTGCCCAGATCGTGGAGCAGGCCGGCCACCAGCACCTCTTCCGCGTCCGGCCTCCCCAGGCGGGCGGCGATAACCCCGGAGGCGGCCGCGCAGCCGACCGAATGCTCCCACAACCCGACCATCCCTTTCTTCATCATGTCGAAGACCGAGGTGGTCAGGACCAGGCCCTTGACCACGTCGAAGCCCAGAACCACCAGGGCCTGCGTGATCGAGGAGATGCGGCGGGAAAAACCGAAAAAGGCCGAGTTGGCCATGCGCAGGACCCGGGCCGAAATGACCTGGTCCTGGCTGATGAGCCGGCCGACGTCGGCCGAGGAGGTATCCGGGTTTTCGACCATCCGGGATATCTTCTGGACGATGCCGGGCAGGGTCGGCAGATTCTTGATCCGCTTGACCTTTTTCTTGACTTCCGACCGGTCTTCCATCACTCGTCCTCGCGCAGTTTCCGGAGCAGCGCGTTCTTGAGTTCGACCAGGATGGGGTCGTTTTCGACCCGGACGAAACGCGCGTCCAGCTCGGCCTCGAGTTTGGACAGACGCGCCTGCTTTTCCTCCGGCGATTCGGACGAGACGAACTCGATGGGAACGGTCTCGTAATTCATGCGCTGGAGCATGCGCAGCAGGGCCTCGGTCAGTTCCGTCCCCTTCTGGCAGAGCAGGACCCCGTCGTCGCGCACCATCTTTTGGGCCAGGATCATACCCGGCCTCGCCTGGTCCAGGGGAATCCGTTTCACCGCACGACACCGCCCGTCTTAATAAACAGCCTTCCGGTCTTGATCGATTCCGGATTGTAGCACAGGCCCCGGAACGCACGCAACCGGCCCCGGGGTCAGGCCCGGTATTTCGATATCAACTCGAGCAACGCGCCGGCTTCGGAACCGGCTGCCGAGGACAAAGCCGCCGCCAGGGCCGCCAGCACGACCGCCACCACCTCGGGCAGGGGCTTCGAACGCCGCCCCTGGGCCTTCAAGGTCTCCAGGTCGGCCTTGACGTCTTTCAAGGCAGCGGCATCGAGTCCCAGGTCGTTGACGGCCGCTTCGAACCGGGCGGTCAGGGCGCCCAGGTCCGGGGCCTCGGCCCCTTGCGGCTCCGCCCCGGTCCCGGCCTGGCCCAGACCGGCTTCGGTCAGGGACAGCCCGCCGGAAAGGTTCCTGATCTCGACCAGCCCCTCGGCGACCAGCTCCATGGCGATGTCCTGGGTCAGGGGCCGGTCCAGGCCCATGGCCTCGCCAATGGCCCACATTCCGGCACTCCGGTTCGGGTCGCCGCCGGTCTCCCGAAAGATCGCGGCCAGCATTTTCTCCATGTTTTCGTCCATGACGCCTCCTTGCTTTGCTGGCCTCAGCGTACCACAGTCCCTTGAAAAAACAAGCACAGGGGGATGGCTCATTCCATCGAGTACCGGTCCTGCGTTAAGATCGAAGGTGATGGGGTTCCGCTATTGGGCCGGATATGGAAGGAGTCCTTGTCCCTGCCGCCGTAGGCGTGCTACTAGTGGCTGGGAGGTCGTTCCATGGCCCGCATTCGCCCAGAGATTCCGGCCCTGCAAAACTGGCTGGTGGCCCTGCGCCGGGAGATTCACCGCCATCCCGAACCGGCGTACGGGGAGACCCGGACCGCCGGCCTGGTGGAACGCACCCTGCGCGGCATGGGCCTGCCCCCACGAACCGGGATCGGCCGGACCGGAGTGGTCGGGTTGTGGCGGGCGGACCGTCCGGGCCCCTGCCTGGGACTGCGGGCCGACATGGACGCCCTGCCCGTGCAGGAGGCCCTGGACCACGACTGGCGCTCGACGGTCCCGGGCATGATGCACGCCTGCGGCCACGATCTGCATACGGCCATGCTTCTGGGCGCGGCCCGGGTCCTGGCCGATGATTCGAGGTACAGTCAGCGCCTGGCCGGCGCGGTCAAGTTCATTTTTCAGCCGGCCGAGGAGGAGGGGGCCGGGGCCCTGGCCATGATCGCCGACGGGGTCTTGGACGACCCGCCCCTGGACGCGATCTTCTCCGCCCACGTCAATCCAACCCTGGAAACCGGGCAGGTCGGGTACACCCCCGGCCCGGCCCACGCGGCCGTCGACAATTTTCACATCACGGTGACCGGTCGGGGAGGCCATGCCGCCCATCCCGAGTTGGCCGACGACCCGCTGGCCCCGGCGGCCGAACTGGTGGGGCGTATCCGCTCCCGGAGCGCCGGACTGGACCGGGCCCTGGTCGCCGTCTGCTTCTTCCAGGCCGGCACCACCACCAACGTCATTCCCGACCGGGCCTTGATTTCCGGGACCGTTCGTTCCCTGGACCGCTCCGCCAGAGAACGCGCCCTGGACGCGATTCGGGCCGCGGCCGCCGAAGCCGGGGCCGGCTCGCCCTGCGACATCCAGGTCCGTCTCGTCCCCGGATACCCGATTCTGCGCAACGACGAATCCATGACCCAAGAGCTGGTCCGCCTGGCCGGGGCCGTCGTCGGCGCCCCGAACCTCGTTTTCCAGGCGCCTTCGTATGGCGCCGAGGACATGGCCTATTTTCTCGACAAGGTCCCGGGGTCCGTATTCGGGTTGGGCTGCCGGCGGCCCGGCGACCATCGGCCGGCCATGCTCCACTCGCCCCGCTTCGACCCGGACGAGTCCGTCCTGGCCCTGGGGGTCGAACTGTTCGTTACCCTGGCCGAGTCGTTCCTGTCTCCATCCGGGTAAAACCGGTTTGGTCGGGTGCGACAAACGGGCTTGACCTGAACACGGCCCGGGAGGGATGCCTTGCCATCAAACAGGGATGTAAGGTCGGCCCTCCGGATGGTGCCGCTTCAGGCCATTCGGCCGGCCGAAAATCTTTCATCAGGGGCCGACCCGGGATTCAGCCCGCCGGCCTGCTAAACGACAAACAGCCCCTTTCCGGCGTCCCCGGAATGGCGCCGGGAGCCTGAAGGGGGGCCTCCCGGGACGGCAGGTCCTGTTCCATGTCTCCAATTTCTATGAAATGCTCAAGGATTCCTTGGGAAAGGGGCCATACCCGAATCGGTCGCGCCCCACGATTGGAGACGACCGATTCGAGGGCATGGGGGGTGGCTCAGGTCGACTCCTTGCGCTGCTTTTCGACGTACTGCCGGCCGCTCTGGGGGAAAAGGGCGCAGATGAGCTGCTCCTCTTCGGACTGGGCCACGCCGGCGGTGTCCGTCTTGACCTTGTCCATTTCCGGACTGAGCACGTCGCCGGGCCGGCAGTCGATCCGGGTCCGGTCCGCCTTGGCCCCGCCGGACTTGAGGACCTTTTCCGCCACTTCGGGGTCGATGGGCGCCGGAGTCCGGCCGTACAGACCCTGGACAATCGCCCGGGTCTCGTGGGTCACGATCTTGTATTCGCCGAAAAGTACGTTCAGGACCGCCTGAACGCCCACGATCTGGCTGGTGGGGGTGACCAGGGGCAGGTTGCCCAGTTCGCGCCGGGTCTTGGGAATCTGGGCATAGACCTCGTCCAGCCGGTCCAGGGCGTTTTGTTCCTTGAGCTGGTTGACCAGGTTGGAGATCATGCCGCCCGGGACCTGATGCAGCAGGACACCCGTGTCGATGACCGCCATTTTGTGGTCGTCGAGAAGCTGGCTGTAGTTCTTGGCCACCTCTTCCAGTTTCTGGCTGAGGCTGACCAGGAGGTTCAGATCGAAGCCGGTGTCGCGCGGGGTGCCCATCACGGCCGCGGCGATGGCCTCGACCGCCGGCTGGCCGGTGCGCATGGCAAAAGGCGACAGGGAGCAGTCCACGACGTCCACGCCCGCCTCGGCCGCCTTGAGATAGCTCATCGAGGCCATGCCCGAGGTGTAATGGGTGTGCAGGTTGATGGGAATGGAGACCTTTTTCTTGAGGGCCGAAATCACCTCGAAGGCGTCGTACGGGGCGATCAGCCCGGCCATGTCCTTCAGGCAGATGGAGTTCGCGCCCATGGCCTCGAGCTGTCCGGCCTTTTCCACGTAGTAGTCCAGGTTGTAGACCGGCCCGCCCATGCGGCGTTCGGTCAGGGAGTAGCAGATCGTCCCCTGGAAGTGCATGCCGTTCTTTTTGATCCCCTCGACGCAGGTCTCGAAGTTCCTGAAGTCGTTGAGGGCGTCGAAAACGCGGAATATCTCGATGCCCACTTCGCAGGCGTGGTCCACGAAGGCCCGGACCACGTCGTCGGCGTAGTTGCGGTACCCGACCAGGTTCTGGCCGCGCAGGAGCATGGAAAAGGGCGTTTTCTTGATGTACTGTTTCAGGATGCGCGGCCGGGCCCAGGGGTCTTCGTCCAGAAAGCGGTGCATGGTGTCGAAGGTGGCCCCGCCCCAGACCTCGCAGGCCCAATAGCCCACTTCGTCGATCCGCTCGGCCAGGGGGATCATGTCCTCGGTCTTCATCCGGGTGGCCAGCAGGGACTGGTGGCCGTCCCGAAGGGTGGTGTCCAGTATCCTCAAGGGCGTGGCCGCCGGTTTCACTTGCGTTTCGTTCATCGTTTTCCTCCTCAACATACTCAACATAAACCGGCTCCCCCGGCCCGCGGAGCCAACGGCGGGACGGGGGAGCCTGACGGTTAATAGCGTTCTATACTCGCTCGGCTTTCAGTCCGAAAAAGACCATGTCGCACATCTGGCCGGCCATGAAATCGACGTCGATTTCATGGTTGAAAATGATGGCCGGGAGGCAGAGGTGCTCGATGGCGCCCAAAATGAGCTGTCGCCAGTAGGATGGTGAAACATCCGGTCGGATTTCACCGTTGGCCATGCCCTCCTCGAGCATTTCCAGAATGATGTCGCCATATCCCTGAATCAGCCGGTAGGGCTCGCTCTGCCAGTAGCCCGGATCGTTGCGGACCTCCAGAAGCAGTATTTTGGAGAAGACCCGATCCGAACTGTAAAAGTTCATATGGGACCAAATGAGTTTTCGGACCTTGTTCAGGGCTCCTTGAATGCCTTTCACGGCATGCTCGGTCTGCGAGATGTAAGCTTCGAGATATTCACGGAGGACGTAATGAAGCAGACCGCGCTTGTCCCCGAAATAGCGGTAGATCAGGGCCTCGTTGGCCCCGGCTTCACGGGCGATTTCCGCGGTGGTGATGGAATTGAAGTCCTTGGCCGCCAAAAGGAGGCGCAGGGCCTGGGCCAGTTTGATCCCGGCCGGCGGCAGGGGCTTCCGGGCCGGTTCGGTCTTGACGCGCCGCCCGGCCGCCGGCGGAGCCGGGGGGGGGCGGCGGACAATTTCGTCGGTTTTTTCAGGCCCCTGGATCATGTAACGTTTACTTTCATATCCATCTATTTGATAAATTTGTCAAAATTGCCATGCAACCGTGGTGTATGTAACATTTACCTAGCCTCAGGATACCATGGAGTCCGGACCCTGTCAATGATTTTTTTGGGGGGAAAGCCGGTCCGGTCGGCGCAAACCGTCCTCCATCCGGTCCGGGCGGGGTCGGCCCACGGGGCGGAGGTCATTTGACAACCCGGGCCCGGGCGGATACACTTCCTGGCACGATTCGCCGAAGGCGGATCATTCCGACGGGGGAGATGGTACATGACGGACAAGACCGTGGAACGGGTCGGGGGCGTGGAGCGGTTTTTCGAGGAGCATTTTTTCACCGAAGAGCCTTTCTACCTGCCGATCAGCGACGAGATGGAGATATTCCGCACGGCCTATTCATTGCGGATGCCCGTGCTGTTGAAGGGGCCGACCGGCTGCGGGAAGACCCGGTTTCTGGAGTACATGGCCTATACGCTTCAGCGGGAGCGTCTGGAGGCCGGGCTGGAATCGATGGACAGTCTGACTTCGCCCCTGATCACCGTGGCCTGTCACGAGGATTTGAGCGCGAGCGATCTGATCGGCCGGTATCTGCTGGTGGGTGACGAGACGGTCTGGATCGACGGGCCGCTGACGCGAGCGGTCAAGATCGGGAGCATCTGCTACATGGACGAGGTGGTCGAGGCCCGGAAGGACACGACGGTTCTGATCCATCCGCTTTCCGACTACCGGCGGATTCTGCCCATCGAGAAGAAGGGTCAGATGATCGAGGCCCACGAGAACTTTCTGCTGGTGATTTCCTACAATCCCGGGTATCAGAGCGTGCTCAAGAACCTCAAGCACAGCACGCGCCAGCGTTTTCTGGCCATCGAGTTCGATTATCCGCCCAAGGACCTTGAGTCCCGGATCGTGGCCCATGAGAGCGGGGTGGACGATTCGACGTCCGAGGCCCTGGCCCTGCTGGCCGAGAAGGTGCGCCATCTTCGGGAGCACGGGCTGGACGAGGGCGTGAGCACGCGCCTGCTGATCTACGCGGGCAAACTGATCGTCTCCGGAATTTCGCCCCGCCGGGCCTGCGAGCTGTCCGTGGCCAAGTCCATCACCGACGATCGGCAGACGGAACGGGCGGTCACGGAGATCATCCGCAGCATATTCGAGGCATGAAGTTTCGAGGCCGACCCGAACCCCAGGTGACGGCCGAACGGCTGGCCGAGGCGGCCCGTCCGTTCGTCGAGCCGGTGCGGTCCAGCCTGGTGCGTTTCCTGGGCCGGGTTTTCGACTCGGACCCCCGGGCGGCGTTGCGTTGCGCGGACAACGCCGCCGGGGTGCTGGGCGGGCTGAGTCTTGCGCAGCGCCGGCTGTTTCTGTCCCGGGCCGAGGCCATGGCTGAACGGACCGTGATCGCGACCGAGTTTTTCTGCCGGGGGTCCGAGCCCCTGTGTTTCCTGAACGAGTCGGAGTATCAGGCCTGGATCGACGAGGGCCTGGCCCTGGGCGCGGACAACCCCGGGGCGGCGGCAGCCTTTTTCCGTCAGGAGTCGCAGGCCGGGATGGCGGCCCTGAGCCGGCGGCGCCAGTCGGTTCATCTGGGGGACGTGAGCCGGATTCTTCAGCTTTACTGCACGGCCATTTCCGGAAAGAAGGTCGGGGTCAAGAGCGTGGGCGAGGCGCCCGACGAGCTGATCCGGGACCGGCGGCCTTTTCCCCTGACCGACGGCAAGACGGTGTTTTTGCCTGAAACCGTGAAGCGGTATGCGGCCTGGGAGGACAACTTCGAGTCCTACAAGGTCCTGGCCGCCCACCAGGCCGGGTATCTCGAGTTCGGGACCTTCGATCTGGACCTGGACCGTCTGCGGGAGCGGCCGGAAGCCGAGGGCCTGGCCTGGGACCGGGCCGAACGCTACGCCCTGGCCTCCCACTACGAGCTTTTTTTCCAGCTTTTCGACGATCCGGTCCTGGCCCGCGACGTTTTTTTCGCCGTGGAGGACGGCCGGATAGACTTTCTGCTTCGCCGCAAGTACCGGGGGCTGGTCCGGGCCCTGGACCGGGCCGAGCGCGAGGCCCTGGCCGACCGGCCCGACCTCGAAGGTCTGCCTTTTCGGGAGGCCCTGGTCGAGATATTGATCCGTTTTTCCCTGGGCGGTCCGCCGGACGAGGCCGTGGCCGGGGAAGCGAGGGGCCTGGCGGCCGAAACGACGGGGATCATGTCGGGCGTGTTCCGGCCGGATGCCGACGTGATTGATTCGGCGGCGGCCGCGGTCCGCATCTGCCTGCTTCTGGGGCCGGCCCGCAACCTGGCCCGGGTTTCGTCCCCCGGCGCGGCCGCCCGGGCGGCCGAGCAGGCGGCCGGCCTGGCCAGCCCGGGTTCGGACCTGCCCGGCGAGGAAGACCTGCCCTACCTTCCGGCCCAGCCGGTGGACTTCCGGGGGCAGACCAGCCCGGACCTGGTCCAGTTCGAACTGGCCGTCGAGATGCTCCAGGACTCGGCTCCGCCCGGAGACGGGGAGGGCGTGCCCCTGTCCAAGGAACTTCTGGAAGAACTGATGAAGCGGGGGGCCAAGATCAAGATCAGCCAGATGACGGCCAAGGAGCTGGCCGACGCCCAGGGCCTGTTCGTGACCGATCTCCAGGGGCTGATGCAGGAGAAGATCAAGAGCCTGTCTCCGGAAGACAAAAAAAGGCTGGCCCGCCTGCTCCAGAAGGCCCAGCCCCTCAAGTCGGACCCGGCCGACGGCCCCCGGGTCTTCTACTACGACGAATGGGACTACCTGATCGGCGATTACCGGCCGCATTGGTGCAAGCTGCGGGAGATCACGGTCGAAGGGGAGTCCAGCGAGATCGTCAACCGCATCCAGAAGGAACGGGCCGCCCTGATCCATCAGGTCCGCCGGCATTTCCAGCGCATCCGGCCGGAGATGCTTCACCGGGTCAATCGTCTGCCCAGCGGCGAGGACGTGGAACTCAACGCGGCCATCGAGGCGGTCATCGACCGCCGGGCCGGGCTGACGCCTTCCGAGCGCATCTACCAGCAGCGGGACCGAAGGCGCCGGGACGTGGCCACCGCCTTTCTCCTGGACCTGAGCGCTTCGACCAACGAGTTCATCGAGGACGAACCCGGGGCCCTGGGCAAGGCCCGCGAGGCCATGCTGGACAACCGTCTGGACGAGTACATGGGACGGGCTTCGGTGGGGCCCGTCGAGCCGTTGTCCGAGCCCCGGCCCAGCCAGCGGGTCATCGACGTGGAACGGGAGGCCCTGGTCATCATGGCCGAGGCCCTCGAGAGCCTGGGCGACGAGTATGCCATTTACGGTTTTTCCGGGTACGGCCGGGACAACGTCGAGTTCGTCACGGTCAAGGACTTTTCGGAGCGGTATTCGGAGCGGGCCCGGTGCCGGATCGGGGCGCTCAAGTCCCGGACCAGCACGCGCATGGGCCCGGCCATCCGGCACACCCTGGACAAGCTGGACGGGACCGGCTGCCGGCTCAAGGTCATGATCCTGCTCAGCGACGGGTACCCCCAGGACTACGACTACGGGCCGGACCGCATGAGCCGGGACTACGGGCTGCACGACACCATGGTCGCCCTGCGGGAGGCCCGCCGCCGGAACATCCACACCTTTCTGGTCACGGTGGACCAGGCGGGCAACGACTACCTGCAGGAGATGTGCGCCGGCGAGAACTACCTGGTGGTCAAGCGGCCCAGCGCCCTGCCCCGGATTCTGCCCCAGGTCTACCGGGGGCTGACCGCGTGAGTCCGAAGCCGAAGGACCGGGGCATCATGGTGGCCGTGGGCGCGGTCATCCGGGACGAGGCCGGCCGGGTGCTCGTGGTCCGGCACAAGCCGGAACGCAAGGGCTACTGGCAAGGCTTGTGGATCTGCCCCGGCGGGCGTCTCGAACCCGACGAAACCATGGCCCAGGGCGTGTTGCGGGAGGTCAAGGAAGAGACGCATCTCGATGTGGTCCTGGAACGGATGCTGCCGCCTTTCGAGACCGTGGTCCGGCGCGACGGAGAGTTGACGCTCCACGTGGTCTATATCGACTATCTGGCCGAAGCGGTCGACGGCCGCCTCGAGCCGGACGACGACGTGGGCGAGGCGGAATGGTGGGACGTCGAGACCCTGGCCGAGCGCTGGGAGGAGCTTCACGCCGACACCCGGCGCCTGATGGCCCTGGCCGGGTACGAGGCCGGCCCGTTCGAGGCCGGGGTCAGCCGCGTCGATGAAGGCTGACCGCTAGGAAACGATCGCCCGCATGATCTCCGCGTCGAACGGTTTGCCGTGGCCGGGATAGACCTTTTTCGCGCCCATGTCCAGCAGCCTTCGCCAGCTTTGTTTGAGCAGTTCCCGGTCGTATCCCAGAACCGGCAGCCCGGGTCGGAGGACCATGGGGAAGGCGCTCATGGCCGCGTCGCCCACGATGGCCCGGCCGTCTTCGAGCAGGACGCCGACGGAGCCGGGCGAGTGGCCCGGCATGTGGACGATCCGGCCGGCCACGCCCCAGCCGTCCAGCGTCAGGCCCTCGTCCTCGATCACGGTCCCGACCGGGGCGGGCGGAAAGTTGACCAGGGGCAGGAGCATGGTCCCGATACGGTTGATGACCCGGCCCCAGCCGGTCAGGCCCGGGGGCATGTGTTTTTCCGCCTTTTCGAGCCAGTCCTTTTCCCGGGCATGCATGGCGATGTCAGCCCCGGTCCGGTCCCGGACCTCGGCGGCCGAACCGACGTGGTCCCAATGCCCGTGGGTGATGACGATCAGTTTCACCTGATCCGGCCTTAGACCGACCGCTTCGATCTTTTTGAAAATTTCGTCCCCGTTTTTCGGACCGCCCGTGTCCACGAGCAGGGCGCCTTCGTCCCGCACCAGATAGGCGTTGACCGAACCAAGGGCAATGGTTAGAATCCGGGCGCTCATGACGAAACCTCCTTGGGGCCGGACCGGCCGCCAGCCGCGGCTTTGGAGCCGGGCAAATCCGCCCTGTTAGCCGGTTTCGCTCAGGTCGACGATCAGCAGGTGCCCGCGCCGGTCCACCGGATAGGTGTCCACCGGACCCTTGGCCGGGCCGGCCAGCTTGTCGCCGTGATAGTCGTACGTGGACTTGTTTACACTGCAGCACATCAGGTTCGGCTGCCCCGGCAAGGGGTCGAGGCGTCGGCCGGCATGAGTGCAGTGGTTGCGGAAGGCGTGATACTCGCCGTCCTCGCCGTGAACGATCAGGACCCGGACCGGCAGGCCCCGGCCTTCCAGGCGGACGGCCCCGCCCGGCTGTTCCAGTTCCTGGACACGGGGCAGTTCGATTTCCAACGAGCCCTGGGCATAGCGCCACGCCTCCGGAGCCGCCGGCGGCCGGGTCCGGCAGATTCCCAACAGTCTGGACAAGAAGCCCATTTCTTCCTCCTGGCCTCACTCGCGATATTCGATTTTACGTAACTTTCTTTTTCTAATAAGGGATTCCGGTAAATGTCAAGGGGAAACGGGGCGGGGCGGAGAATCGTCAGAGAAATGCCGCGTTGAGCGGGCCGGGCTGTGCGTCCTGGTTGAGCGAGACTTGTGCGCCTCTGGCGCATTTATCAGCCTCCGGCTGATTGCTTCGTCGCCTGCTGCTCGCAAAGACGGTGCTGTTTGGGTAAAGAGAATTATTCAAGGGGGCTTGACAGACCGGGGGTCAGGCTGTACATTGAAACTAAACATCGTTCAGTTATTGAGGGAGGCAACAACCGTCATGAGTCGGCCAAGGGACAACAGGAGGGAAGGTATCCGATCCCGGCTGGCCGCCGATACGCGTCTTGGCCGACCGGGTTTTTGTAATCAACCCGCGGTTCCGGGTGAGGGAAATGGCAGGGGCCCGTTTTTTTCGTCCAAAAACTAAACACCGTTTATTTATGGAGGTGGCAAATGTCGAAATATTTGAAATATTTGAAAATCGCTGCCATTGCCCTGGCGATTCCTCTGGCCGTGGGAGCCGGGTTCGTTCTGTATTCTTCATACCGGACGGAAGCGACCCTCGATGCGCATCGGGAAAAAGTGAAAGACATGGGGCGAGCCGCGTCTTCCCCGGTGTACGTCCCAGGCATGGCCGATCAGCTCCCGGCTCCGGTGGCCCGGTACTTTGCCTTTGTCTTCCCCGAACCGCCCAGACCGATCAATTACGTGGCCATGGAGATGGCCGGGAAGTTTCGGCGTCCGCGAACCGAAGGCTTTGCGCCCACCACGGCGACCCAGGTCGCTTCGGTCGGCAGGCCCTCCCTGGTGTTTGCGGCCAATACATCGGTTCTGCCGGGACTCTGGGCGGTCGCCTACGATGCGTATATCGACGGGCGCATGGAAATGAAGGCGAAAATTCTATCCACGCTGACCGTGGTCGACGAGTACGACAAGCCGTCCCTCAACAAGAGTTCATTGCGCAGATGGCTGATCGAGAGTCCGCTTTATCCGTCGGCGCTGTTACCCGGCGGGCCGGTTCAATGGGAGCCGATCGACGAGAATCGCGCCCGGGCTCATGTATCGGCCTATGGCATCGAGACGTCCGTGGTTGCCGTGTTCGGACCGGACGGCAGTCTGCGGCGCTTTGACGCCGAGGAGGACGGCGACCTCGGCACTCCGTACCATGGGTCCGGCGAGCATGTCCTGCGTGGTGATTACCAGCGAATTTCGGGCATGATGATTCCCCTGTCGTTCACCATTGCCCGCGCGGCCGCCGGCCGGATATATCCCTTCTGGATCGGCAAGATCAAATCGATCGAGTTTGACTTCAAGCATTGAACTCCGGCTTGAGGTTGAACAAGGCCTCCCCTGGACGCCCCTGTAGGCCGGCCGCGGCATTGTTCACCGGCCGGGCCTCGGGGGCGATCATGTTGGCGTATGGTTACTGTGAAAAATATTTTGATATATGGATGTCTAAAATTATTTTATTCTAAAAGCCTGCACCTTACGGAATAAGGGGTTGAAGCAGAGCTTCAAGGCGATATGGCGTTCCCAAGCGGGAGCTTGGGAACGAGTGGAAAATACGCGGCAAAGATGTTGGGTTACGCTTCGCTAACCCAACCGGCTGGACAGGGTTCCATCAATCCCGATCCACCACCCCCCCTAATCAAAAAACAGATGCTTGGACCATTCGACGGCCTCGATGTAGGCCTTGGGAAGCTGTTTTTCATCGACCCGCAGGGCGGCGGCCAGTTTGGCCACGGCCTCCCAGCGGCCTTTCTCGAAGGCCAGCATGGTTTCGTAGACCACGCGCATCTTGTTCCGGCCGCCCAGGAGGCCGGTCTTGATGTCGTCGCTGACGGGCAGTTCGTCCAGGATTTCCTTGAGGGGGCGATCGACGATGGCGTCGAGCATGGAGAACAGGCCCATCATGAAAAAGTCCGAGGCCCGATTGCGCATGCCCATGAGCGGGGCGAGCTGTTCGCAGAACTTGGCCCGGATGAGGCTGGAGATGACGAGTTCGGCCGGTTTGTCCGAGGCCATGCCGTGGAGGGTCAGCAGCGAGGCCCATTTCCGGACCTCGTTTTCGCCCAGCAGGGCCAGGGCCTGTTTGATGGAGACGATCTTTTCCCGCAGTCCGAAGGCGGCCGAGTTGATGTATTTGAGCAGTTTGTAGGAGATGGAGACTTCGGTCTGGATGAGTTCGGCCAGTTTGTCGAAATCGACCTCCGGCGAGTTGATTTCCTTGAGGATGCGAAGGTACTGGAGTTTGAAGGACGGGACGTCCTTGCGGGAGACCACGACCGGTTTGGCGAAGAAGTAGCCCTGAAAGTATTCGTACCCCTGTTCCAAGGCGGTTTCGAAATCCTCCCGGGTCTCCACTTTTTCGGCCAGCATCTTGATGCCGCGAGGGATGAAGGTTTCAGCCAGCCTGCGCCGCTCGTCCGCGTCGGAGATCAAAAAGTCCACCTTGATGATGTCGGCCATTTCGAGCAGGGATTCGTACTTGGCGTCGTAGACGAAGTCGTCCAGGGCCAGGATGAAGCCCTGGTCCTTGAGTCGGCGGCAGGCGGAGAGGACCTCTTCGTCCGGTTCGACGTTCTCGAGGACCTCGACCACGGTCCACTGGTTGGGCAGCAGGCTGCCATAGCCTTTGAGCAGGACGCCCCGGGTGAAATTGATGAAGGCCTTGGCGCCCCCGGTCATCTCCTCGATGCCGAACAGGAGGAAGCTGTTGGCGATGACCCGGGATGAGGCCTCGTCCCCGTCGACGTGGTCGAAGAAGTTGTCCATGCTGGACCGAAACAGGAGTTCGTAGGCATATATGCTTTGCTTGCGGTCGAAGATCGGCTGTCTGGCGACGAACTGTTCCATGGCGCCCTCTGTGTATGGGAGTGGGTTCCGCGCTTCAATCCCGCACGGTGGACCGAATTAATCTTATCGCATAACCCCGGATGCCGCAATCCGGGAAATAGCCGGTCCGGTTGGCCGGCTCCTTGACACCCCGCCGCGCATGGACTATACCTTAAACCAGCAAGTCGGAGGCGGAAGGGGGAGCGCCCCCTTTTTTCCGTTTGGGACTGAGGAAGCCACACAAAATGGGCGAACGAGACTATTACGAGATTCTGGGCCTGGGCCGTCAGGCCAGCCCGGAAGAGATCAAGAAGGCGTACCGGCGCCTGGCGGTCAAGTATCATCCGGACCGCAACCCGGACGACAAGGCGGCCGAGGACCAGTTCAAGGAACTCAGCGAGGCGTACGCCGTTCTGAGCGATCCGGAAAAGCGCAAGCAATACGACATGTACGGTCATTCCGGCTTTCAGCAGCAGTACAGCCAGGAAGACATCTTCCGCAATTTCAACGCCGGGGACATGTTCAAGGAGTTCGGTTTCGGGAACGAGGATGTTTTTTCCCAGCTTTTCGGCGGGGGCCGGCGCAGGACCAGCCGGCCTTACGGGCGGGCCGGACGGGGCGGCGGGTACGGGGATTTTTTCGGTGAATTCGGCGGGGAACGGCACATGCCCCGGCGCAAGGGCGCGGACGTGGCCGTGGACCTGCACGTGTCGCTGGCCGAGGCGGTTTTCGGGACCGAGCGCCTGATCGCCTTCAACATGGAAGAGGGCGTGACCAAGATCACGGTCAAGGTCCCCCCCGGCATTGCCTCGGGCCGGAAGCTGCGTGTGAGCGGCAAGGGGCGGCCCAGCCACGAAGGGGGTCCTCCCGGAGACGTGCTGGTGACGGTTCGGGTCGATCCGAACCCCGGTTTTCAGCGGGAAGGGGACGACCTGAGCGTTGACGTCCGGGTCCGGCCCAGCCAGGCCCTGCTGGGGGCCAAGGTCCCGGTGGAAACGCTGGATGGCAAGACCCTCAACCTGACCATTCCGCCGGGCACCGCCAGCCAGACCCGCCTGAGGATTCCCGGTCATGGGGCCCCTCGCTTCAAGGGCGCCGGACGCGGCGATCTGTTCGTCCGGGTCCTTGTCACCGCGCCGGCCGACCTGACGGAGCGGCAGCGGGAGCTGCTGGAGGCCCTGGCCGAGGAAGGCCTGTAAGGAGCCCCGGCCGGACATGGACGGTCTGCACCAAGCCGCCCTGGATTTGCGCTACCTGCTCGGTCGGGGCTACCCTCGGCCCGGGGCCTTGACCTTTGTCGGAAACCGCTATCAGCTCCCCCGCGAGGACCGGGATGTGCTGAACCGGGGCGTATATCCGACCGCCGAGGCCGCGGCCCGGCGGGCGAGGTTGAGGGGACCGGACGCGATCCGGGGGCGTTGTGTGGGGGTTGACGGACACAACGTTCTGATCACCCTGGAAAGCGCCCTGCTGGGCCGCCGTCTGATCCGGTGCGACGACGGACTGATCCGGGACGCGACCGGCGCGGCCGCGTCGTACCGGCCCTCGGAGACCACGGATTCGGCCCTGGACATGATCATGGACTATCTGCGGGACCGGAGCGCGGGATCGGTGCTGTTTCTGCTGGACGCTCCCATGAGTTGCAGCGGAGAACTGGCGGCCCAGGTCCGGGCGGTCCTGGCTGGCCGAGGCATGATGGGGAGAGCCCGGGCCGCGGGGGACCCGGATTTCGAACTGGCGACCTTCTCCGGTCTGGTGGCCACCAGCGATTCGGTCCTGGTGGACCGGGCCGCCGAACCGCTGGACCTGGCCGGCTGCATCATCCGGGAGCGCATGCCGGAGGCGATTCTGGAGAGCCTGGACGGGCCGGGCGGGAGCGAATAAGGTCCGGAAAAGAAAAAGCAATATATGGCAAAAGGTTACGGAATATTCTCCGGCGGCCTGGACAGCATCCTCGCCGCCGCGTTACTTCAGGAACAGGGCCGGGAATTGGTCCTGCTTACGTTCTCGACGCCGTTTTTCGGCCCGGAACGGGCCCTGGTTTCGGCCCGGGCTCTGGGCCTGAGGGCCCGGGTGGTGGACCTGACCGCTCCGCACATGGAGATGCTCCAGCAGCCCCGGCACGGGTACGGCCGGTTCATGAATCCCTGCATCGACTGCCACGCCCTGATGTTCCGCCGGGCCGGGGAGATCATGGCGGCCGAGGGCGGGGACTTTCTTTTTTCCGGCGAGGTGCTGGGCCAGCGGCCCAAATCGCAGAACCGGCGGGCTTTGGACATTGTGGCCCACGAGTCCGGGTACGCGGATTTCATCCTCCGTCCGCTCAGCGCCCGGGTCCTGCCGCCGACGCGAACCGAGGAACTGGGCCTGGTGGACCGGGACCGGCTGCAGGGCTTTTCAGGCCGGACGCGCAAGCCCCAGATGGAGCTGGCGGCCCGGTACGGGATCAAGGACTACCCGTCCCCGGCCGGCGGCTGCCTGCTGACCGACCCGATTTTTTCCAGGCGCCTCAAGGAACTGGCCGGTCAGGGGCCTTTGCTGGACCCTCGGGACGTCGAACTGCTCAAGTGGGGGCGTCACTTCCGGCTGCCGGACGGTCTCAAGGCCATCGTCGGCCGGAAAAAGGCGGAAAACGAGGCCCTGGAGGGTCTTTTCCGTCCCGGGGACGTGATGTTCAAGGTGGCTTCGGCTCCGGGACCCACGGTCCTGATCCCGGCCGGCGAACCCGAGGACCCCGGCCTGGCCGCGTCCATGACCGTGTCCTACAGCGACGCCCCGGACGGGGAGCCCGCTGCGGTCCGGGTCATCGGGGCGCTCGGCGAACGGACTGTCGCGGCCCGGGGACTCCCCAAAAAGGACTTCGCCCATTTCATGATCTGATGCCGATTTTTGGGGAAAAGCACCAAAATCCGTTTTTGCGGGCAATCGTCCGTTGAGAAATCCAAAAGCTATCGGGTTTGGATATGGCTTCCGCCATTAAACCCGAGTTTTGCGGTCGTCTTCAACCGCGGCGCCGAAATGCGTGCCGCAACGCTCGTTTCCCGCTTTTCGGCCTCGACGTATCCCGTGGTACAGCGGGGGCCAAAAATCGGTCCAACTTCGCGTTTCGCCATGCATTTCGACGTTTGACAACCCGCAACAGGCGGGCCATCTCGGCTCAGTCGGCCGTAAACGCCTCCTTGCCGGCCCTCACGCCTCTCAGCCAGCGTTTGCCCAGAATCTCGGTCGCCGGCTTCATGGCGTCCGGATGCCCGACCACCTGGTGGAACAGCTTGCCGTAATCCTTGACCGTATCCAGCCAGCGAGCCTGGTTGATCGGAAGGCGGCCCAGAATATCCGACAGTTCCGCCGGAATCTCCCCGCGGGTCCCCAGGCGGATTTCCCGGCCGGTCCAGTCCATCAAAGACAGGTACTCGTCCAGGTTAAGCGGCAGCACGCCCCGGAGGCCGCCGGATTCTTCGACCCCGATCGGGCAGAGCCAGGTCGCGTCCGGCCCGGAAGCCCGGTCCTGGATTCGATCGTAAAGGCCCGTATATTCGCTCTGTTCCGGCGTGTCGGCCAGGCCGGACCGAACCGGGTTCAGGTCCACAAAGGCCATACAGGCCAGGAGCGCCGCATCGTCCAGCAAAACCTGGCATTTGAATCGCCCCTCCCAAAAACGCCCCTTGCAGCCGTCCTCTCGATTGGCCGTTCTGGACAGGAATTCATTCAGGGACCGCATGAACCAGCTTACACTGCCCAGACGGGACCGGATTTCATCGAGTCGCTTGGGTTTGCCCGCCAAGGCCTTGATGGCGGTCCGGCTCGGCGCCTTGGGGCGGCCATCCTCGGCATGGTCCTTGGGAGCCAGGGTCAGCCAGCGCCGGACCGTGTCCTCGGCCGACCAGCCCTCGACCAGGTCCGGACGGGTGCGGAGCATCACATGCAGGTGGTTGGACATGACCGCGTACGTGATGACCTCGATGCCGAACAGGGCCGCCAGCTCCTGCAAGCGGGCCTGGACCCAGCCCTTGCGGTGGTCTTGCGACTGGCCGGTGTACGGATCGACGCCGCCAAGATAGGCGCCGCGCACGCACCGGGAAATACAGTGGTAACAGGCCTCCTCGCCCTGGGTCACCATTTCGCTGCGGGCGACGGTCATGACGCATCCCTCCCAATTTTTTGGGTCAGGATAGCAGGTCGAGGCCGCCATGTCAAATATCTGGATGTCCTACAAGTAAGTCAGGGTCTTGGCCTCAGCCGTCCCGCATGACGATCTGGGACTGGGAGACCAGGGCGACCAACTTGCCCTCCGTAGTCCTGAGTTCCGTCTGCCAGAGCATCATGGTCCGGCCCTTGTGCTTGAGCGTGCAGGCGCCGACCACGGTCTGGCCCAACCGGGCCGCGCCCACGAAGTTGGTCTTGGACTCGACGGTCGAGGTCCGGGCGCCGGGCGGCAGGTTCAAAAACGTGCCCACCGCCCCCAGGGTGTCGGCCAGGGCCATGCTGGACCCGCCGTGCAGAATCCCGCCCGTGGTGCACAGGGCATCACCGACGACCAGCCGGCCCACGACCTCTTGGGGATCGGCCGACACGATTTCGAAGCCCAGGTGGCCGGGCAGCAGGTCCTTGAATATCTCCTGAATCTGATCGACGATTTGCATACATTTCCCTCCCGGAGCGGCCCCGGCCCGTTCGGCGGGGCCGGCGGTCTTTTGCTTGCTTTTTGGGCGGAAGGCCGGTAGACAGAGTTATGATACGCCGGCCATCCGACATGATAATGTTATGATACATACTCAAAGTATGTTTGTCAAGAGGACAACACCGGACCGGGAGAGGTGAACATGAAGACCCGATCACGCAAGGAAGAGTATGCCGAAGCCACCCGGGAGGCCCTGCTGGAGGCGGCCCTGGACCGGTTCATCGCCCGGGGATATGCCGGTACGACCATCGAGGACATCGTGAGGCAGGCCCGGGTGACCCGGGGCGCGCTCTACCACCATTTTTCGAGCAAGGAAGAGATATTCACCGTGGTCTATGAGCGGATCGCCGCCCGGCTGGCGGCCCGGCTGGAAGCCTCGGTCCGCGCCCTGGACGATCCCTGGGAGCGGGCACTGGCCGGGTGCCGGGCCTTTCTGGATTTCTGCCTGGACCCCTGGGCCAGGAGCATCCGCCTGAGCGACGCCATCGGGGTTTTGGGCTGGGAGAAGTGGCGCCGGCTGGATTCGAGCTACACCATGGGAGTGATCCGCGAGGCTATATCCGGCCTGATGGAAGCGGGGGCCGTACCGGCGTATTCCATCGACCGGGTTTCCGGCCTGATTCATGCCCTGTACGTCGAGGCCTCGATGATTCTGGCCGCGGCCCAGGACAAGCGGGCGGCCCGTGATGAACTCTATGGCATCATGGAGCGAATGATACGCGGGCTGGGGCGGTCTCCGGAAAGCGGCGGACTATAGCCCGTTGTCCTCGGGCATTTTCAGGTCGGCCTGGATGGCCAGACGCTGGATTGCGCGGAACAGTTCGGTCGTGTCTTCCCTGACTTGGCGTCTGGGAGGAGCCGAGGCGGCCAGCCATTCCCGGAGCGGGGTTTTCCCCGGCGTCCGGTCCGCGGCCGCCAGTCTTTTCAGGCGGATGATTCGCCGTCCGGCGCGGATGACGACCCGGCGCCCGAATCGGGACAGGCGCACGTGGCTGATGCTTTCGGCCGGGACGAGCAGGCGTTCCGAAGGCGAGGTCAGGGCCAGTCCTTCCGGGACCAGGTCGACGAAGTACCCGTCCGCGCTGCGGCGGTTCATCAGGTAGAGCAGTCCCAGCCAGGTGGGGGTCAGCAGGACGGCCAGGGCGGCCACGGCCTGGACCAGGAGGCCCAGGTAGAAGACCAGGGCTTCGATGGCAAGTTTGGTCAGGCTGGGGGCCTGGAGGACCGCCTGATGATACTGCTTCAGGAGCCAGGGGGCGATGGCGACGAGACCCACCGCGAGGGCGCCGGCCTGCAGGACGACCATGAGGACCAGGACGATCCCGGCCCCGCGCCGCCGGGTCCAATAGAAGGCGCGGCCCCGGGGCGGTTCGGTGAAGCGGGGACCCTTGAGGGCGGAACGGACCTGGTCGCCCAGGCCTTCGAACAGGGTGTACATGACCGGAACCACGACCAGGGTCAGGATCGTGGCGAAACCGATGCCGAAGATGATGACCACGCCCAGACCTTCCCATAGTTCATCGGTGATGGTCAGGGTGATGATGCCGCCGATGGTGGTCACCGTGGTCGAGAGGATGGGGCGCAGCCGCTGCTGTCCGGCCAGGACCACGGAGTCGAAGATATTGCCGCCGGTCTGCCGGTTGCGGTTGATGCAGTCGACCAGCACGATGGAGTCGTTGACCACGATGCCGGTCAGGCCGACCAGGCCGATGAAGCTCATCACGGAAAAGTTGTTGTGGGTGATCAGCAGGCCGATCATGGCCCCGACCACGGAAAGTGGCAGGGCGGTCATGATGGCGAAGGGCTGATAGAAGGAATTGAACTGGGCCACCAGCAGGGTGAAAATGATAATGAAGGCCACCGCATAGGCCAGTTTGAGGCTGGCGAAGGACTCGGCGGTATCCTTGAAATCCCCTGAAAAATCGAAGGTGTATCCTTCCGGCAGCCGATAGCTGGCCAGTTTGTCCTGGAGCTCCTTGCTGACCTCGACCGCGGAGCGGCCCTCGCTCTGGGCCGTGATGCGAACGACCCGCCGCCGGTCCACGTGACGAATGGTATTCAGTCCCGGTCCATGGGTGAATTCGGAGAAGTTGCCCAGAGGCACCAGGGCTCCGGTGATGGACCGGACCCGGACCTTGTCCAGCATTTCCGGACCGGTCCTCGATTCGGGGGAGTAGCGCACCTTGAGGTCGTATTTCTTGGAGACGTCCAGTTCGTCGCGGAAGTCCCGGATGTCCAGGCCGGCCGTGGCCCCGCGCATGGTCGTGGCCACCGCGGTCAAAGGCACTCCCAGGGAGGCCGCCTTGGCCCGGTCCACCTCGACCCGGAGTTCGGGCGGGGCGCCGGTAAAATCGTCCTTGATCTCGACGGCCCCGGGGATGGCGCTCAGGATCGATTTGACGTCCGTGTTGATCCGGCGCAGGACGCTCAGGTCCGGCCCGTAGATGTTGGCCACGATGGGCGCCAGCCGGGGCGGTCCCCAGGCCAGGGGGCGGTAGGTGATGCTGGCCCCGGGAATCCGGTCCAGAAGGGGCCGGATGCGTTTCTGGATTTCCTTGTGGGAGGCCCGCTTGAACTCATGGCCGTCCTTGAGTTCCACGGTCACTTCGGCGAAATGGGACTGGGGGCCGGCCGTGACCTGGACCTCGAAGGCGCTGGGCATCTTGATGCCCACGCTGGAAACGACCTGGACCGCCTCGGGCACCCGTTGCCTGACGATCGCTTCCACCCGCCGGGCCACGGCGTCGGTCTCGTCCACCTCGGTCCCGGGCGGGGTCTCGATGGTGATGTAGATGAAGTCGAAGTCGATGTCCGGAAACATTTCCACCGAGACCACCCCGGCGGCCAGCAGGCTGCCGGCCCCGGCCAGGGCCACCACGGCCAGGAGCGCCAGAAGGACACGGTGGTTCATGGACCAGGCCACGCCCAGGACATAGAGCTTTTTCAGCCAGCGCATGTCATCTTCCGGACTGACGACCCGGCCCTCCTTGACCGACTGCTTCATGAATCGCGACAGAATAAGGGGGCTGGTGACCAGGGCCACGACCAGGCTGCTCAAGAGGGCGATGGTCACCGTCTTGGGCATGAAGCCCATGTACTTGCCCGTGGTCCCGGTCATGAGGAGCATGGGCAGGAAGGCGGCCATGGTGGTCAGGGTCGCGGATATGACCGGCAGGGCGATTTCACCCACGCCGTCCATGATGGCCGTCAGCCGGTCCTTGCCGAGCTGGTAGTGGTGATAGGCGTTCTCGACCACGATAATGGCGTTGTCCACCAGCATGCCGATGCACAGGACCAGGGCGAAGCGGACCATGTTGTTGTTGGTGATGCCGGCGACATGGAGCAGAACGAAGGTGAGGAGCAGGGACAGGGGGATGGAAAGCGAGGTGATGACCGAGTTCCTCAGCCCCATGGCGAAAAACAGGACGAAGATGACGATGAGCAGGCCGGTCACGGCCGAGTTGCTCATGATGTCGAAACCCTGCTGGATGAAGCGGGACTGGTCCGCGGTGATGACCGTGTGAACGCCGGCCGGGAACCCCTTTTCCAGGCGTTTGATCTCCTGGCGGACCTTTTCCGCGGTCTTGAGTATGTTGGCGCCGCTGCGTTTCTTGACCGAGATCGAAACCGAGGAACGGTCGTCGACCCGGGAGTAGGTCACGTCCTCGGCGTGTCCGTCCACGACCCGGGCCACGTCGCCCAGATAGACGACCCGGTCGCCGGCCGTGATCAAAGGCACCTGCTCGTAGTCCTGGACCCGTTTGACCTCGGTCAGGGTCCGGAGCAGGAAGCGCCGGCGGGAGGTGTTGACCATGCCGCCGGGTATGTTCACGTCCGACCGCTTGACCGCGTCGTACACGTCGAGAATGGTCAGGCCGTACTGGTTCAGTCTTTCCGGGTCCAGGTAGATTTGAATCTCGCGGGTCAGGCCGCCCGAAACCACGGTTTCCAGGACTTCCGGCAGCAGATCGAGCTGGTCGGCCACGGTTTCGGTCAGGCGCTTGAGCCGGATCGGGTCGATGTCTCCGACCACGGAGATGATCATGATCGGGATGTCGGACAGGGTGATCTCTTCCACGCTGGAGTCGTCCGCGTCGTCCGGGAGGTCGGACCGGGCCTCGGTCACCTTGTCCCGGACCTTCTGCAGGGATCGCTCGACGTCCGCGTCCACGTCGAACTCGACGACGACCACGGAAACGCTTTCCGGGGATGAGGAACGCACCTCCTTGACGTCCTTCAGGCCGGACAGGGCCTCTTCAAGGGGATTGGTGACCAGGCTTTCCACTTCGCTGGGCGAGGCCCCCGGATAGGGGGTTATGACGATGGCGATGGGCGCGGATATCTCCGGTTCGCCTTCCTTGGGCATCTGCTGATAGGCCACCGTGCCCGCGACGATGGGCAGGACGATGACCAGCAGGGTGAAAATCCGGCTGTAGCGGATGATGAACTGAAAAAATTTCATCAGCCCTGGGCCGGTTTGGGGGGCGCGAGCAGGACCTTGGTTCCCGATTCGAGGAACTGCTGGCCGGTGACGATGAGCATATCACCCGGGGCCAGTCCGCCCAGGACGCGGACGCGGTCGCCCAGGGCCGGCCCCAGTTCGATGCGCCGCCGGACGGCGGTCTGGTCGGGACCGAGGAGGAAGACCTCCTGGGAGCCCTCACGGTAGATGACCGCGTTCTGGGGAATGACCATGGCCTGTTTTTCCACCCGCGTGGTCAGGCTGATACGGGCGGTCAGTCCGGCCTTGAGGAAGAGGTCCGAATTGTCCACGAGGACCTCGACGCCAAAGGTGTTGGTCGTGGGATCGGCCCGGATGCCGATGACGTCGATCCGGCCCTTGAACTCGCGCTGGGGGTAGGCTTCGACCACGACCCGGACCGGATCGTCGCGATCCAGGTGGATGTAGTCCCGTTCGTTCAAAAAGAGTTTGACCCGCATGGGGTCCAGATCGACCAGGATGATCAGGGGCTGGCCCGGGGCGACCGTCTGGCCGGTTTCGACCGTTCTGAGGGCGACCAGTCCGCCGAAGGGCGCCGATATCCGGGTCTTGGCCAGTCGTTCCCGGGCGATCGCCACGCCGGTCCTGGCCCGGGCCGTCTGGGCCTGGGCGGACTTGTATTCCGCTTCCATCCGTTCGAAGGCTTCGGCGGCGATGACCTGGCGAGGCAGGAGCTTGCGGCCCCGGTCATAGGCCTTGGCCGCCGCCTCGAAGCCGGCCTCGGTCAGGGTCAGATTGGCCTGGGCCTCGGCCAGGGCCAGCCGGTAGTCGGTCGGGTCGATCTCGACCAGGGTCTGGCCGGCTTCGACCCGGCCGCCCACGTCCACGGGGTGGGAAACGGCCACCCCGGCCACTTCGGCCGACAGGGTCACTTCCCGGTTGGCGGCCAGGCGGCCCACGGCTTCCACCACCACCGGCCGGTCCGCCGGCTCGACCCGGAAGACCTGGACCGGAATGGGTTTGTCCTCATGGGTTTCCGTCCCGGCCTGTTCGGAACAGCCCGCGCACAGAAGGCCCCAGGCGAAAAGAATGATCAGCCCGAGCCGGAAGACCCACGGTCTCGAATGTCCGTCTGGATAGGTCGGCATGGTTTCAACCCGAATGCGTCCTGGAGTTCATCCTTTCCATCATACCGGTCTTTCGAGGCAAAGGCGACCGGAAAATGATAGCCCCATCCGTCCGGCCATGCAAGCCGGAACGCCGGTCAGCCCTCCTGGACCAGGGCCACGCGGCCGATGGACCGGCGGCCCATGACCGCGGCCATGGCCTCCTGGAACCGGTCCAAGGGGAAACGGTGCGAGATGTGCGGCCGAATGCCTCCCTGTTCGTACCAGCGGCAAAGCCGGTCCATGAGGTCCCGGACCCGGGGCTCGTATTCCAGCCGCACGTCGTCCGGACTCCAGCCCAGATAATAGCCCCAGTTCAGACCGCGGACGCTGATGTTCTTGACCAGCAGAATATTGGCCGGAATGCTGGGGATGCGGCCCGAGGTGAAGCCGACCGGCATGATCCGGCCTTCGGCCGCCAGGCAGCGCAGGGACTGGTCGAATACGTCGCCGCCCACCGGGTCGAGCACGGCGTCGGTCCCGCGTCCGCCGGTGATCTCGAGGACCCGTTCGCGGAAGTCTTCACTCTGATAGTCGATGACGTGGTCCGCGCCGTGATCCAGGGCCGCGGCCCGTTTTTCCGCGGTGGAGGCGGCGCCCACGACCCGGGCCCCGCATAGCTTGCCGATCTCGACGGCGGCCAGTCCCACCCCGCCGGCGCAGCCGTGGACCAGCAGGGTCTGGCCCGGCCGAACGTCGAGCAGATGGGGCCAGGTCAAAGCGGCGCAGGCCGTGGCGTATGAGCTGGGCAGGGCGATGGCCTCGGCAAAGTCCATCGAGTCCGGGATGGCATGGACGCCCACCTCGTCGGCCACGACCGCTTCGGCCATGCCGCCCCAGTCCACGGCCGCGGCCACGCGGTCGCCGACCTTGAAGCGCGTCGCCCCCGGACCGGTCTCCGCGATCACCCCGGCCACCTCGGTGCCCGGGGCAAAAGGCAGCGGCGGCCGGCGCTGGTACCGGCCGCTGACCCAAAGGCTGACGGCGAAGCTGACGCCCGTGGCCCGGACGTCGATCCGGACATGTCCCGGCCTGATCTCCGGTTCCGGAACGTCCTCCACGGCCAGATTTTGATAATCCGTATATTCACGAACCCAGACGGCCTTCATGTAATCGTCCTCCGATGCGCGGGGTTTTGCGGGATGATAGCATAATTCGTTTTCCACGGGCCACGCTCGAAGCGGGCTCGGGGACGGTTGACAAATTTGCGCCGTCATAGATAATGGTCCCAAGAACGGCCTGAAAAGGAGAATACGATCGTGCTGATCTGCGAGGCTTGCGGTCACGAAAACGAAGGACGGCTTTGCGACGAATGCGGGGAATCCAGCCCGGCCCAGGCGCGGTTCTGCTGCCACTGCGGCCGGGAACTGGGCCCGGCCCGGGAGGCCGGCGGGGCCGAACCCGGCCAGGACCCTTACGACCTGGACAACCGGACTCTGTGCACGGACGATTCCTGCATCGGCATCATCAATGAGGAGGGCGTCTGCTCCGAGTGCGGCAAACCGTATCGACCCGAGGGGTGAGAGCATGACCGGTTCGGATTCCGTGATCGTCCGCTGCCCGTCCTGCGGGACCAAAAACCGTATCCCCGCAAGCCGGCTGAATCAAGGGCCCAAGTGCGGAAAATGCCAGGCGGCCCTGAACGCGGAAACGCTCGAGGGCCCGGCCGGGCCGGTGGTCGTGACCGACGCGAACTTCGAACCCGAGGTCCTGCGTTCCCCCCTGCCCGTGCTCCTGGACTGCTGGGCCGAATGGTGCGGGCCCTGCCGCATGGTCGGGCCCATCGTCGAAGAACTGGCCCGCGAATGGCAAGGCCGGATCAAGGTCGGCAAGCTCAACGTCGATCAGAACCCCGGAACCGCGGGACGTTTCCAGATTCGAAGCATCCCCACCCTGCTGGTCTTCGACCGGGGCCAGGTGGCCGACACCATCGTCGGCGCACTGCCCAAGGCCCAGATCGTCCAGCGCATGTCCCCCTGGCTTTAACCCGGAGGCAAGGCCATGTCCGGCACGGTTGACCAGGCGTTCATTCGCCAGATGCAAAAAAAGGTCGAAGACGAACTCCGGAAAAAGGAACGCGAAGTCCTGGAGTACTGGCGCGGCGAGGTGGACAAGCTGCTCCGGCGTCGCCACCAGGACCTCGCCGGCCTGGCCAGCGACCTCAAGACCCTCAAGGACCGCATGGAAAAGCGGCTGGCCGCGATCTGAGGGCCGAAAAGCCTGCTTGAAGCGCCGGGCTGCTTCGGAGGCCCCGGGCTTAAGGGACAAGGCGAAACGTTCCCCGTCTACTCCTCCCTCCAAAAGACCGCGTTAACAGCCAGGTGCATCCATGGTAGCGGAACGCCGCGCTTGTTGCCGCCTGGCCGTTGTGATAGAGTCCCTTGAAAAATGACAGGTTCCATCAAGAGCGGGGGCGACACCCAAGCCGGGGTCGTCGTGATTTTTTTTCGATAATCCGGCAGGTCCCGGACTCGGGAGACTTGTACGGCGAAGCCTTGGTGTACGCGGATTTATCAGCCTCTGGCTGATTGCTTCGTCGCCTTTAGGCTTGCAAGGACGGCGCCTGTAAGCTCCGTCACTGCGAGGAGCGAAGCGACGAAACCGTCTGTCTGAATTCAATCAGCTCGCTTCATCCTGAAAATCGAACGGGTCTGAACACAACGGGGGAGGGTGATGGTCAAGCAAAGAGGGTTTCACTGGGCCTGGGTCGTTCTGGCCGTCTGCTTCGGGGACTTGTTCGTCAACTACTCGATCCGGCTCGGGTACAGCGTCGTGCTCCCGGAAATGATCCGGGACCTGGGCATCAGCCGGACGGACGCCGGGACGATTTTCAACGCCTACCTGCTGATGTACGTGGCCCTGACGCCTTTAACCGGATACCTGACGGACCGGATCGGGGCCCGGCGGGTCATCGCCGCCTGCGCCCTGGTCCTGGGGACCGGTTCGATACTCATGGGCACGATCAACAGCCTGTTCTGGGCCTGCGTTTTCTACGGGGTGGCCGGCCTGGGTTCGACGGGCATGTGGGCCCCCATCGTGACCGTGGTCCAGCGCTGGTTCGCCGTCAGGCGGCGGGGCATGGCCCTGGGGGTGCTGTCCACGGGCTTCGGTCTGGGCTTTGCCACCATGGGCCTGGTCTTCCCCGCCATCGTCCGTCATTTCAACTGGCGTTTCGCCTGGTATTTCCTGGGGGGGGCGGCCCTGGTCATGGTCGCGGTCAACGGGCTGCTGCTGCGGAGCGATCCGGATTCGGCCGGTTACCGGCCCTGGGGGGAAACGGGAGACGATAAACCGTCGACGGCCGACGCGGCGGCCAAGGCCGCCAGGCCTCCGGCGTCCGTGGCTTTCAGGCAGGGCGCTTTCTGGTTGATCGGCGCCTCGTACTTCTGCATCGCCTACTGCGTTTACGGGTTTTCGACCTTCATGATCGACTACGCCCGGTACCAACTGGGCTGGCCCCTGGAACAGGCGAGCTTTCTGGCCACCATCAGCGGTTTCGGCCAGGTGGCCGGCGTGCTGATCATCCTGCCCCTGTCCGACTACCTGGGCCGGAAGAAGACCATTCTCCTGGCCCACCTGTTCATGGCCCTGTCCCTGGCCGGACTGTTGCTGGCCGGGGGAGACTGGAAGCTGGTCTACCCCCTGGCCGGGCTGATGGCCGTTTTCGGCGGGGCCATATTTCCGCTTTACGGGGCCTGCGCCGGGGACTACTTCCCGCCGGCGATCATGGGCACGGTCATGGGCGCCTGGACGCCCTTCTACGGCCTGGGGGCGGTCGTGGTCCACTGGGTCACCGGCGCCCTGCGGGACGCCCGGGGCGACTACGACCTGGCCTTCACCATCGCCGTGTCCGCCGCCGTCCTGGCCTTCCTGTTCATGCTTCCGGTCCGCGGGCGGGTGGAGGGCTGACGGCGAACCCGGGCCGGACTATTCCTTCTGCTTGATCACGACCCGGACCTCGCCTTCGAGGGCCGAGGCGAACTTTTGGGCATCCTCCTCGGAGCCGACGATCTTCCCGTAGTGCATGGGCACGGCCACCTTGGGCCGGATGGCCCGAACCGCGGCCACGGCCTGGTCCACGTCCATGACGTAGGTCCCGGAAACCGGTATCAGGGCGATGTCCACGGCCAGGTCCTTCATCTCGGGGATGAAGTCGGCGTCGCCGGCGTGGTAGATTTTCACGCCGTCCATTTCGACGACGAAGCCGAGCCAGCCGTTGTCCTTGGGATGGAAGGCCTTGTCGGTGTTGTACGAGGGCAGGGCCTGGACCTGAAGACCGGCCGCCTCGATGCGTTCCCCGGGTACTACCACTTTGACGTTGCCCGAAAGCTTGGGCGCGGACTGGGCTTCGGTGACGATGACCGTGTCCGCTTTGGACAGCCGGGCCACGTCGTCCGGCGAGCAGTGATCGAAGTGTTCGTGGCTGATCAGGATCAGGTCCGCCTTGGGGCCGTCGTCCACTTCCCAGGGATCGAAGTAGACCACCTTGGAACCCTGGACGCGGAAGCTGGCGTGTCCCAGCCAATGCACGTTGTCGATCATTTTTTCCGGCATGGTATCCTCCTTCGGTGCCAAAGGGTTTGGGGACGGGAAAGGCGGTCCGGCCCGCCTTGACAGACAAGGCCCGGTTCAGGCTCCCGGGAACTGGCGCCTGAATTCCGAGGCGAATACGTCGTATGCCTCCTGGCCGTAGAGGCAGAAAACGATGCGTTCGAGAACGCTCGTCCCGACGGCGTGTTCCCGGGCCGTTTCCAGCATGATCCGGGCGGCCCGATCCACGGGAAAGCCGAATATGCCCGTACTGATGGCCGGGAAGGCGATGGAGGCCATCTGCTTTTCCTCGGCCCGCAGCAGGCTGTTTTTCGTGGCGCTTCGCAGCTTTTGGTCCTCGTTGCCTTCGCCCATCCGGGGCCCGACGGCGTGAATGACGTAGCGGGCTTTCAAACGGCCGGCCCCGGTCACCACCGCGCCGCCCACGTAGGTCCCGCCGAGCCGGTTGCATTCCTCCTGGATGGCGGGACCGCCCTTGATCCGGATGGCCCCGGCCACGCCGGCCCCCAGGATGAGACGGTCGTTGGCCGCATTGACGATGGCCGTGGTATCCATGTCCGTGATGTCGCCCTGGACGATCTCGATCCCGGTCCGATTGACTTGGGCCTTCATGAAATCACTCCTTGGGCTCCGCTCCCCCGGCCGCCTTCAGACGGGGCCCGAAATAATGGATGATGGCCTCCCGGACGAGCTCCTGGGAGCGGCGCCCCATTTTTTCACCGTGAACCACCAGGGCGGCCAGGGCCAGGGACTCGCCGCCATTCCGCATCTGCGCATAACTGACGAACCAGTCCACCCGGTGCCCGTCCTCGTCGTCGATGGACCCGGACTTGCCGCCGATTTCCAGTTTCGACAAAACCTTGTGACGGGCCAGGTCCCGAAAACGCTTCCGCCCCGTGCCTTCGGTCACCGTGGCATCCATCATCTCCCGCAGTTCCTTGACCGTCCGGGGCGAAACGACCTGGCCCAGGGAGACCGGCTTGTGTTCGTAGTAGATGTTGTTGTCCATGTCGAAGACTTCCCGGACCACGGTCGGTTCCATCAACCGGCCGCCGTTGACGATGGCCGAGGCCAGCATGGCCCCGTGCAGCGGGGAGACCCGGGTGGTGCGGTTGAATCCCGAGGCCAGTTCGGCCATACGGTAGGGGTCCTCGCCTTCCGGCGCCTCGAAGCGGCTTTTCTGGACCGGCATTTCAAAAATGATCGGCTGGTTGAACTGGAACCGGCGGGCAAAGCCTTCCAGGGCCTTGGGGCCCAGGGAAAAGGCCCCCAGTTTGCCGAAAACCGTGTTGATACTGTCGGCAAAGCCTTCCTTGAGGGTCACTTCGTTGGAACCCTCCTGGATGCCGCCCTTGATGTGCTGCTTGTACAACGTGTGTTTGCGTCCGTCATAGGCCAGGGTCGAACTGCTGCTCAGATGCTGGTTTTCCACGGCCGCGGCCGCCGTGACGATCTTGAACAGGCTGGCCGCCGGGAAATTTCCGTTCAAGGCCATGTTGATGGGCCGCCCGTCGGCCCGGAAACTGGCCATGGCCAGGACCTCGCCGCTCTTGGGGCTCATGGCCACCAGGGCCGCCGAGAGGCTGTTGACCTTGGGCAGTTCCCGCAGGGCCCAGGTCTGAAGCGCGGGGTCCATGGTGGTTCGCACAAAAAGCGAGTGGCCCTGTTCGTCGTCGATCTTGAAGGTGCGTATCTCGTCGATTTGAAAGGCGTGGGGGCCGATGATCCTGGCCAGTTGCTTCTTATCCAGCCGCTCTTCCGGAATCGGGGCCTTCTCGCCGGGCTTGACCAGGACCACGTCCGGTCCCGCGCCCGCGCCTCCGCTGTTGAACAGGGACGGGATGACGGCCACGACCAGGTAAGCGAGGCCGGCCAGGCCGAGCAGGGACAGGAAGGCGAAGCGCAACCTTTTCTTCAGGCGGCCCCGGGTCCGTCCCCGCTGGAGTATGTTTTGACTGGCTCGCCAGTCGGAATAGGGCATGGCGACGTGTCTGCCTCGGTGCCGAGGAAAGGATCGGCCGGAATCAACCCCGTCCGGTGATTCGGGTCAAGCCGCCCATGTACGGGCCCAGGGCCTCGGGTACGGCGACCGAACCGTCGGACTGCTGGTAGTTTTCCAAAATGGCGGCCAGGGTCCGGCCCACGGCCAGGCCCGAACCGTTGAGGGTGTAAACGAACTCGGGCTTGCCTCCGGCCTGGCGCCGGAAGCGGATGTTGGCCCGGCGGGCCTGGAAATCCGTAAAGCAACTGCAGGACGATATCTCCCGGTACCGTTTCTGGCCGGGCAGCCAGACCTCGATGTCATAGGTCTTGGCCGCGGAGAATCCCAGGTCGCCGGTGCACAGGGTCACCACCCGATAGGGCAGACTCAGGCCCTGGAGCACGGACTCGGCGTCGGCCAGCAGCTTTTCCAACTCGTCCCAGGCGTCTTCCGGGCGCGTGAACTTGACCAGTTCGACCTTGTCGAACTGGTGCTGGCGGATCAGGCCCCGCGTGTCCTTGCCGTGGGACCCGGCCTCGGACCGGAAGCAGGGCGTGTAAGCCGTGTAGCACAGCGGCAGGTCGGCGTCGTCAAGAATCTCGTCCCGGTGCATGTTGGTCACCGGCACTTCGGCCGTGGGCACCAAATAGTAGTTCCATCCTTCGAGCTTGAAGGCGTCCTCGCCGAACTTGGGCAGTTGACCGGTGCCGGTCATGGATTCGGCGTTGGCCATGAAGGGCGGCAGCACTTCGGTGTACCCGTGTCGGGTCGTGTGCAGGTCGAGCATGTAGTTGATCAGGGCCCGTTCGAGGCGGGAGCCCGCCCCCTTGAGCAGTACGAAACGGGAACCGGTGATTTTGGCCGCGCGAGGGAAGTCGAGGATGTCCAGACCTTCGCCGATGTCCCAATGATTGAGGGGCTCGAAGTCGAAGCGCGGCGGGTCGCCCCAGGCCTTGATTTCGGGATTGTCCTCCTCGGAACGGCCCTCGGGCACCGACGCGTGAGGCAGATTCGGAATCTCGAGCAGAAAGTTCTGAACCGACTCGATGGACTGGGCGGTCAGGGGGTCGAGTTCCTTGATCCGGACCGAAACCGACTTGATTTCATCGATCAGGGGTGACGCGTCCTGGCCGGCCTTTTTCATCTCGGTGATGCGCTGGTTGGTCTGGTTCCGCTGGGCCTTGAGGGCCTCGACCTCGCCTAAAAACCGGCGCCTTTCCTCATCCAGCCGCCTGAATTCGGACAGGTCCAGATCGGAATTCCTTTTATTCAACATGTCCTGGACCTGGTCCAGGCGCTCACGGACGAACTTCAGGTCGAGCACGGTCACCCCCCGCCGCTGATCGCTTGGCGTTCATGGCGAAAAGTAACATGCTCCCCGGACGCGGGTCAATCATAAAACCGGGCGCCTCCGGCCGTTTCCGGCTCGCCGGGCCGACTTGAAACATATGTCTGAAAGGGTTATAATTTCCCCGTTGGGAGGAACGAGCGCCATGGACATCAATCGGCCCGAAATGACCGCCCTGCTGACGTATTCGACCCGGGTGACGGCTACGGCCAACAACCTTGCCAACATGGAAAGCCGGGGCTACAAGGCCCAGCGCGTTCACACGGTCGAACTGCCCGGGGGCGGCGTGTCCGTGACCGTGAGCCAGGACATCAGTCCGGGACGGCCCATCGTGGACCCGGAGGGACTGCCCGGGTCGGAAGGTCCCCTGGAGGGGTCCAACGTGGACCCGGGCCGCGAAATGATCGACCTGATCACCACCCAACGCTATTTCGAGGCCAACGCCCGGGCCCTCCGTTCGATCGAGGAGACCCGGGGACAGGTCCTGGACATCGTCATCTGAACATGCAGGGCGGGCGCATTCCCCGCAGCTTGCCGCGGGGTCAGCCCGCCAACCAATATGGGTTATTCTTCCTTTCATGTCGAAGATTCCCCGCGGCACACCGCGGGGAGCTTCAACCAGCCCTCCGTCATCTCCTTGCGCCGGACCCGGCGGTCCATCGAAGCCCGAGTCAAAAAAATGGCTTGTCGCCCGAGCGTCAAAATAATATCATTACGGTATTATCGGTCCCGGTCAGACCGGATAGCTCCCCAGACGAAAGGGTGGCCATGAGTTCGATTCTTTTCGCTCACCGCGACCCCAAAGCGGCCGAAACCGTAAAACCGATCCTCAAAGCGAAGAACCTCCTGCTTCTGAGGGCGGACGACGGGGTTCGCGCCCTGGAGATTATCGAAAACGAACCGGTCGTCGCCGCCTGGGTCCAGCAGGACCTGCCCGGTCTCGACGGCGAACAGTTGCTGCGGCGCCTGGACCTCCAGGACCTGGACATCCGGGTCGTGCTGATGTCCGAAGACCCATCCTTGAAGGCCGCCCGGTCCGCCCTTCGCGCCGGCGCTTACGACTATCTGCCCCTGCCTCTGGATGAAAACGAGTTTTCCGACTGCCTGGAGCGCATTCTGGAAGAAGAGGCCGAACCGGCCGGCCTGCCGCCGGCCGGCCCGGTCCCGGGCCGCTTCGACCATATCGTCGGCCAGAGCCAGGCCATCCGCTCGGTCTTTCGCCTGGTGGAAAAGGTGGCCGATACGGACAGTACGGTCATGATCTACGGCGAATCGGGGACCGGCAAGGAGTTGATCGCCCGGGCCCTGCACCAGCACAGCCGACGAAGGGACATGCCCCTCATTCCGGTCAACTGCGGGGCCATCCCCGAGGAACTGCTGGAAAGCGAACTGTTCGGCCACGAAAAGGGCGCTTTTACCAGCGCGATCCGCATGCGCATCGGCCGCTTCGAAATGGCCAGCGGCGGAACGATTTTCCTCGACGAAATCGCGGACATGAGTCCCAAACTTCAGGTCAAGATCCTGCGGGTCCTTCAGGAACAGCAGTTCGAGCGCATCGGTGGAAGCAAGACCATCAACGTCGATATCCGGGTCATCACCGCCACCAATAAAAATCTGCGCCAGGCCATGGAACACGGCCGCTTTCGGGAAGACCTCTTCTACCGGCTCAACGTCATCCCCATGACCGTCCCGCCCTTGCGGGAGCGCCAGGCCGACATCCCCCTCCTGATCGAACACTTCCTCCATCAGTTCCATCTGAACAAAGGCAGTCGGGCCAAGAGCATCGATCACGAAACCATGGCCCGGCTCATGGCCTATCCCTGGCCCGGCAACATACGCGAACTCGAAAACCTGGTCGAGCGCATGGTCATCCTGGCCGAAAACGAGACCCTGACGGTCGTGGACCTTCCGGCCCGCATCCGGGAGGCCGTGGCCGCCCCCGGCCAGGCCCCGGTCGAGATACCCGAGGAGGGAATCGATTTCAATCAGGTCGTTTCGGACTTTGAAGACCAACTCCTGCTCCAGGCCCTGGAAAAGGCCGGCTGGGTCAAGAACAAGGCGGCCAACCTGCTCAAGCTCAACCGGACCACCCTGGTCGAAAAGCTGAAAAAGAAAAAGATCAACCCGCCCGGGGGGTGATTCCAGCCCGTCGTTCGACACTTTTTTGACGATTTTCCGCTCCGACTCCCGTCAAAGCATCATAGGATTCATCGGACACCGATCCCGGATTGTTTTTTAACACAATGAATTCATTGGCAAACATCGCCCGGTCTTCTCTCGGGGGCATGGTACGGAAATTGCTACCTCCAGGGACGATGTCTGCTTGGAGACCAATCTGTGCGGAACTTTAACCGTATCCGTATAACAGCCGTCAGGCTTGCGGCCCTCGTTCTGATCGCGGGGCTTTGGGTCGTCCTGGGCTCCGCCCCGGGCGCCTTGGCCGCCCCCACGGACAAACCCTTGAAGCCTGATGATAAAGCGTCGGCCCAGGCCGAACTGGTCGGGGTGCGTCTGGGCAGCTTCAACGACTATACGCGCCTGATTTTCTCCTTTTCCACAGGCCTGAAAAACTACCGGGTCCTGCGGGGGGGCGTGGACGAGGTCTGGCTGGATTTCGGGCCGGGGGGCAGCGAACGTCAGGGCGTTCTGGACCTGGGTAACGACCTGGTGCGGGGCGTGGCCGTGGAAGTGGCCTCCGGACGGATAACCGCCCGGGTCAAGTTGAATATGACCCAGTTCGATTTTCGTCATTTTGTCGGACCGGACCGGGACCTGGTCGTGCTGGACCTGCGCGCGATCCTGCCCGAACGGGAGTCTTCCGAAGCCAAGCCGGCCAAAGACAAGGGGCTGTTGCTGGCCATTCCCACGGCTCAGGAAGTGGGGCTCCAAAACCGGGAGTCCCTGCCGTTCGAGCCGGAGCCCAAATCAGACGCGGCCCTGCTGGCCGGTGCGGCCGATGAAGTCATGGCCGGCAATTTCGAGGCCGCGACCCGGGTGCTCGAACGGTTCAAAAACACGTTTCCGGACAGTTCCTTGACCGCTCAGGCCCTCTACCTGCTGGCCGATGCGTATTATTTTTCCGCAAAAGACAATTTATCGGGCGTGTTTCAGAACATCGTCACCGCGTACCAGGACGCGATTCAGGGTTTCCCCGAGGCGCCTCAGGCAGCGCGGGCCAGCCTGATGCGGGCCGGGGCCTATTTTAAAATGGATTATCTGGGCGAGGCCACGGGGTACCTCAAGCTTCTGATCAAGGACTATCCGAACAGCCCCTACGCCGTGATGGCGCAGGTCTATCTGGGTGAAATCTATTTCAAACTGGGCAAGTTCCAGCTGGCCAAGGCCTCCTTCGACCAGGTCCTGGCCCTCTCGCCCCGGGGCCGCTTCTTCCTGGACGCCTACTTCAAACTGGGCGAGGCCTATTTCAAGGACGGCCTGTACAGCGAGGCCACCGAAGTCTTCAAACAGATTCTCGACATGGACGAGGTCTATTATCTGCATCGGCCGGATGTTCTTTATTACATGGGCGAGGGTTACTTTCAGCTCAAACGGCCCGACCTCTCCCGGGACTTCCTCTACCACATCCTGAACATCGAGCCCCAGCACAAGGCCAAGGACGTGATCCTGGCCCGGATCGGGGACACCTATCGGGAGGAAGGCCGGGACAAGGAGGCCATCAAGGTCTTTTCCCTGGTCAGGCGCATGTTCCCGGGGACGACCGGGGCCCTGATCAGTCAGTTGCGACTGGCCGACTACGGGGCCTTGCGCAGCGTTTTTCGTCCCGAATCCATCTTCATCGAACTCGAGGAAGGGACCCTGGAGGCCACGCTGAAGATGTACGAGGAGATCGTGGCCTCCCAGCAGGAGTCTCCGCTGGTCCAGCTGGCCATGTTCAAGATGGGTCTGGCCTATTTTTCCAACGAGGACTATCCCCAGACCATCAAGATTCTGGGGGAACTGTTGGACAAATATCCCCGGGGCAACCTGGTTTCGGACGTCAGTTTTATCATAAACAAGGCCTTGCTGGCCGAAATGAAGAAGCTCTACGACCTCAGGCAGTATTTCCGGGTCCTGGCCCTTTACTCGGAAGACAAGCGTTTTCTCGACGAAGCCACCTGGCCCCGGGTTCGGCACTACCTGGCCATGAGCCATCTGGCCCTGGACATGAACGAGGAGGCCGTCCGCCTTTTCGAGGCCAACAAGGGGATGACCGAGTACGAGGACGAGCGTCTCCTCGGTCTGGGCCGGGCCCTGCTGGGCATGGGCCGTTACGCCGACGCCTCCAAGGCCTTCGCCGAGTTCCGGCTACGGTTTCCGGACTACAAGGAGGCCCCGATCACGCTGGTGGAACAGGCCCGGGCCGAGTGGTCCCAAGGCAATCTGAACCTGGCCCTCAGCTACCTGGAGCAGGCGGTCAAAGATCTGCCCGCCCTGGAAAAGGACGGCAAAATCCAGAGTTTCCTGGGCCAGCTTTATCTGAAGCGAGGTGATTCCGAAAAGGGGATCGAAGCGCTCGAAAAGGCCCTGGCCGCCGTCCAGAACCAGAAGGATGCGCGTCAGGAGACCTTCCTGGCCCAGTCCAGGTTGGGGCAGGCCTATGCGGCCCTGGGGAAGAAGGCGGAAGCGGTCAAGGCCCTGGATTCGGCCCTGAAGATCATGCCCGATGATCCGCTGGCCGAGAGCCTGTACCTGATCGCCCAGAGTTTCAAAAGCCTGGACCTGCCGGACCAGGCTCGAAAGGTCTTCGAACTGATGGAAAAAAGCAAGGAACCATTTTGGCGGGACGTGGCCGTCGAGGAACTACAGGCCGGCAGCAAGGAAGCCGGTTTTACCCGTCTGCTGAAAGACGGACGTTAGGAGCGGTTCAGGTGACGATGCCCCGATTGAACGATTTCGAGGAACACGATCTGCTCAACCGGGCCTTTGGCCGGTTCAACGAGATCGCCTCGGCCTTGTGCGATTCGTACGAACGCCTCCATGACGAGGTCGCGGCTCTGAATGTCGAACTGGCCGAAAAGAACCAAGCCCTGTCATCCAGCCTGGCCGAACAGGAGCGGACCCGCAAGTTTCTGACCCACATCATGGACAATCTGACCACCGGCGTGGTCGTTCTGGACCCCGAGGGCCGGATCGCCCTGGCCAACCGGGCCGCGACGCGTCTGCTGGGCCAGGCCCTGGACCAGGTCATGGGCCGGGACGTTTTGAGCGTTCTGGACCCGGCCTCCCTGGCCGGCGACCGGGAACCCGATACGGATCAGGCCCTGGAGTTCGTGGTCTCCCACGGTCCGGACGGCCGTCTGCTCTCCCTGTCCCTGTCCGCCTTTTCCTGGCCGGGTCGCCAAGGGCTCGGGCGGATCGCTCTGTTCCGGGACGTGACCGACGAAACCCGGATCGGGGCCCAGCGGGAGCGGACCCAGGTCTTGTCGGCCATGGGGGAGATGGCCGCCGAGGTGGCCCATCAGATTCGCAACCCCCTGGGCAGCCTGGAGCTGTTCGCTTCCATCCTGGCCCGCGAGGTTTCAGGGGACGACAATCTCGAGACCCTGGTCGAACACCTTCGTTCCGGCGTCAAACAGGTCAACCATCTCATTACCAACTATCTGTCCCTGTCCCATCCGCCCCGGCCGGAAAAATCGCCGCTTCGCCTGGATCGACTCATCGAGGAGGCCGTGGCCGCGGCGGCCCAGGCCATGAACCTGGCCGGAATAGAGGCCCGGGTCCGAATCGGCGAGGAACCGGTCTGGGTCGAGGCCGACCGCGACCTGCTGCTCCAGGTCTTCCTCAACCTCATCCTCAACGCCGTCGAGGCCCTGTCTCCGGGCGGCCGTATCGAGGTGGACCTCCGGCCCGGCCCCCGGGAGGTCGAGGTACTGGTTCGGGATACCGGTCCGGGCATTCCTCGAGAGGACCTGGACCGGATATTCAATCCGTTTTTCACGACCAAGGAAAAAAAACTCGGCCTGGGGCTGGCGGTCAGCCACCAGGTCGTCGATGCCCATCGAGGACTGATCCAGGTCAAGACCCGGCCCGGACAAGGCACGACCGTCAGCGTCACGCTGCCCGTGCTGAAAAAGGAAACCCAGGGGCAAAGGAATTCAGGAGATTGAACCGATGCCAGCCAGACCCATCTTAGTCGCCGATGACGAACCGGGCATGCGCAATGCCCTTTTCGAGGCGCTGACCCGCCAGGGCCACGCCGTGGACCTGGCCGAGAACGGCCTGGACGCCTTGGAAAAGTTCCAGGCCCAGCCCTTCGACCTGGTCATCACCGACGTCCGCATGCCCCGCATGGACGGGATGCAACTGCTGCGGGAGATCAAAAAGCGGTCGTCCCGGGTTCCGGTCATCGTGGTCACCGGTTACGGCACCGTGGAAAACGCGGTCGAAGCCATGCGTGAAGGCGCCTTTGATTACGTGCTCAAGCCCTTTTCCCTGGACCTGATCGAAGAGATCGTCCTGCGGGCCCTGGGCCAGGCGCCGAGGGCGGACTCCGGCGCCCTGCCGGCGCCGCTCATGGACAACGGCGACCGGCCCATCATCACCCGGGACGAGCGTTTGAAGCGCATTCTCGACATGGCCCGTTCAGTGGCCTCATCCCAGGCCACCATCCTGATCGGCGGAGAGTCCGGCACCGGCAAGGAACTTCTGGCTCGTTTCATCCATCACCATTCCGACCGGGTCCATGGCCCCTTCGTGGCCGTCAACTGCGCCAGCCTGCCCGAAGGGCTGCTGGAAAGCGAGCTGTTCGGCCACGAAAAAGGGTCCTTTACCGGGGCCGTGGCCCGCAAGACCGGCCGCTTCGAACTGGCCGACGGCGGCACGATTCTGCTCGATGAAATCAGCGAAATGGACATTTCCCTTCAGGCCAAGCTGCTTCGCGTCCTGCAGGAGGGCGAGATCGACCGGGTGGGCGGCAAGAACCCCATTCAGATCAATGTCCGGGTCATCGCCACGACCAATCGGCATCTCAAGACCTGGGTCGCCGAAGGGAAGTTCCGTGAAGACCTCTACTATCGCCTGAACGTCATTCCCCTGACCATCCCCCCGCTCCGCGAACGTCCCGGCGACATACCGGTCCTGACCGACTTTTTCCTGACAAAATACGCCCGGGTCAACAACCTTCCGGTCAAGACCCTGACCCGGCGCGCTCTCCATCGGCTCGAAAGCCTGCGCTGGCCGGGCAATGTTCGGGAACTCGAGAACATCATCGCCCGGGGCGTGCTCCTGGCTCGGGCCGCCGAAGTGGACCTGCCCGACCTGTTCATCGATGAGGCCGAGGCGCCCGGGGCAGCCTCGGGAGCATCACCGGCCCAGGCCGTCGAACTGACGACCATCCGGGAAATGGAGCGGGAGATGATCGAGCGGGCCCTGTCCGAGACCGACGGCAACCGGACGCACGCCGCCAAGATTTTGGGCATCAGCGTCAGGACCCTGAGGAACAAGTTGGCCGAATATCGAGGCGAAAACGGCCAAACCGGTCTGGCTGCATGAAAAATTCGATCACCGGTCCTCGGGGCCGGCATTGGTACGTTAATTGCTTCGAAACCGTCGAGAGGATGATCCATGAATAACATGACGACCAGTCTTTTCGGACGCACCGTCCAGGTCATGAGCAAGGCGCTCAACCTGCGCCTGTCCAAACACGGCATGATCTCATCCAACCTGGCCAACATGGACGTGCCCGGTTATCGCCTGAAGGACCTGAAATTCGAAAAGGCCATGCAGGAGGCCCTGGGACCCGCGGAGGGCGCGATGGAGCCGAGCCGGACCCACGCCACCCACCTGCCTCGGCGAGGCATCGACGAAGCGGAGGCCGCGGCCCGGAGAAACGTGGTCTACAGCGAATACGGCCGGGACGAAAAAAATCATGACCTGATCGATATCGACCAGGAAATGAACAAGCTGGCCAAGAACCATCTGGTTTACAACGCCACGGTCCAGATGCTGGCCAAGGAACTGGAAGTCCTGAAGTACGCCATTACCGAAGGAGGCCGCAGCTGATGAATTTTTTGACCGCCATGGATATTAGCGCGTCCGGCCTGACCGCCCAGCGCGGCCGGATGAACCTGATCGCCATGAACCTGTCCCACATGAACACCACCCACACGCCCGAGGGCGGGCCGTACCGGGCCAAGCTGCCGGTCTTTTCGGCCATGCCCGTATACAAGGGCATGCGGGGCCGCTTCAAGGACAGCCTGGACCGGGAACTCGATGACGTCAAGATCACCGAGATCGTCGAGGATCAGCGGGACTTCAAAATGATCTTCGACCCCTCCCATCCGGACGCCGACCAGTTCGGATACGTGCTGATGCCCAACATCAACGTCATCGAGGAAATGGTGGACATGGTTTCGGCCAAACGGTCCTACGAAGCCGGAGTGACCGCCATCGGGGCCAGTCACAACATGGCCCTCAAGGCCCTCGAAATACTGAGGTAACAGGAGTCCGCCGTGAAAACCTCCCCCATCAGTTCCATGCCCCTGGAAGCCAGGGCCCCTGACAAGCGAATCGACGACCGGCCCGGCTTCAAGGAAAGCCTGATGTCCTCCATGAAGGAGGTCAACGATCTTCAGGCCAAGGCCCACGAGGCCATGACCGACCTGTCCACCGGCCGGTCCAGCAACATCCACGAGGCGATGCTTGCGATTCAAAAGGCTGAAATATCGTTTAAAATGATGATGCAGGTCCGCAACAAAATCATCACCGCCTACCAGGAAATCATGCGCATGTCGGTTTGATGCCGGCTTTGCCTTTTCTCCGGGCGTGCGATAGAATAACAAGGAGCGCGAGGTAGGTATGTTCGAAGGCCTTGCCGATCGTTTGGGGCAATGGTGGGAAGGTTTTTCCGCCATGACCATGGCCCGCAAGATTGTGGTCCTGGCCGTGGCTTCCATGGCCCTGGCCGGATTTATCGTCCTGATGATCTGGACGAACAAGACGGACTACGAAGTCGTCTATTCCGGGCTGTCCCAGGAGGACGCCGGGGCCATCATCGCCAAACTCAAGGAAAAAAAGGTCCCCTTCCTTCTCGAGGCCAACGGGACGGCCATCCAGGTGCCCCGTGAGGTCATGGAAGAGACCCGGCTCCTGCTGGCCACCGAGGGGCTGCCGGCCGGCGGGGCGGTCGGTTACGAAATTTTCAACCAGATATCCATCGGCACGACGGATTTCGTCCAGCGGCTCAACTTCCAGCGGGCCCTGCAGGGCGAACTGGAACGGACCATCAAGAAGTTTCGCGAAGTCGACCAGGTTCGCGTTCATCTGAACATACCCAAGGAATCGTTGTTCATCGAAGAGGCGCGGGAACCCTCCGCCTCGGTCGTGCTCAAGTTCTCCTCGGGCCGCAGTCTGACCCGCTCCCAGCTCGAGGGCGTGGTCCATCTGGTGGCCAGTTCGGTCGAGGGCCTCAAGCCGCAAAACATCTCCATCGTCGATACGACCGGCGGGCTGCTGTACAGCAAGGAGGACGAGAACCAGCAAGGCCTCCTGACCGACAGCCAGGTTCAGTACCGCCGCAACCTGGAAAAAACGCTGGCCGACCGGGCCACGAGCATGCTTGAACGGATCGTGGGGCCGGGCAAGGCCCTGACCCGCGTCAGCGCGGACCTCGACTATACCCGGATCAGCACGGACGAAGAGATTTACGACCCGGACCGTTCCGGCGTCCGGAGCGAGCAGCGCACGAAGGAAACGAGCTCCGGCCAGGGCCAGGGCGCCTCGGGGGTGCCCACCGAGCGGTACGACCTTGGGACCCGGGCGCCGGCGACCGGAGCCCAGGGATCGGCGAAGGAGACCTTCGAGCGATCCGATGAGACGACCAACTACGAAGTGACCAAGATCAACCGCCGGACTCTGAGTCCCGGAGGGGAGATCAAGCGGCTGACCGTGGCGGTCATGGTAGACGGGACCTACCAGATGACGGAAAAGGACGGCCAGAAGGTCAGCACCTTTGTGCCGCGCGATCAGGCCGAACTGACGCGCCTGGAGGACCTGGTCCGCAACGCCGTGGGATACAGCGGAGCGCGGAACGACTCGGTCGTGGTCCAGAGCGTGCCCTTCTATCTGCCCGAGAAGATCGGCGAGAGTATGATGGACCGGGTCTTCGAATACCTGGGCCAGTACGGCCGGACCGCTTTCAACATCATCCTGATCGTCCTCTTCTTCCTCTTCGTGGCCCGTCCGATGATCAACTGGATTCGTGAAGAGTCCGCCGCCGCCTTGCCTGCGCCTCAGCCGTTGGAAGAACTGCCCGAGCCCGAGGAACGGGAGGCCCTGGAGCAACCGGAGGTCGAGAAGGGCCGGATAACCCGCGAACAGGTCCAGGCCATCGCCCAGCAGAATCCGGAGCGGACCCTGAACCTGCTTCGGAGCTGGATCGACCAGAGATAGCCGTGTTGAACCCGAATTTCACGGTTGGGTTGGTAGCGAGGCGTCGAAATGCATAGCGAAACGCGAAGTTGGACCGGTTTTGGGCCGCGGGCGTATTATAGGATACGTCGAGGTCAAAAAGCGGGAAACGAGCGTTGCCGCACGCATTTCGGCGCCGCAGTAGAAGCCGACCGCAACATCCGGGTTTAATACCAGGGGGAACGATTTATGGCCGACGCCAAATCCATGACGGGCCCGCAAAAGGCCGCCGTGCTGCTTCTGACCATGGGCGAAGATTTTACGGCGGACATCTTTCGGCAACTCGACGACAACGAGATCAGGCAGCTGGGCCGGGCCATGTCTCGTATCCAGGCCGTGGACCCGGAAACGATCCAGGAGGTGCTCAAGGAGTTCGTCGGAGAGGTGACCTCGCCCACCGAGTTGCGAGTCAAAGGGGACGCCTTTCTCAAGGGCGTGGTTTCGCGGGCCATTACCGACGACCGGGCCGAAGGCCTGCTCGATGATATCGGTTCCGACATCGGCCCGGCGCCTTTCGAGACCCTTCGGGACGTGGACGCCAAGGTGCTGGCCAACTTCATCCGCAACGAGCATCCCCAGACCGTGGCCTTGATCATGGCCCATCTGGATTCAGGCAAGGCCGCCGAGATATTGAGCGAATTTCCCGAACAGCTCCAGATCGACGTGATTATGCGCGTGGCCGAACTCGAGACCGTGCCGCATCAGGTCATCGAGGAGATCGAGCAGGTCCTGCGCGAGGAGATCACCTCGCTGGGTACGGTCGGGGCGCAGAAACTGGGCGGGGCGCAGACCGTGGCCGAGATTCTGAACCAGGTCGATCAGACCACGGAAAACGCCATCCTGTCGCGGATCGAGGAAGACAAGATGGACCTGGCCAACGAGATTCGCAAGTTGATGTTTGTTTTCGACGACCTGTCCAGCGTGGACGATCGGGGCATGCGCTCCATCCTCAAGGAGGTCAACAACGAAGAACTGACCATGGCCTTGAAGACCGCCTCCCAGGACTTGAAGCAGAAGGTGCTCTCGAACGTCTCCGAACGCGCCGCCGAGATGATCCGGGAGGACCTGGAGGTCATGGGCCCGGTTCGTCTGTCCGACGTGGAGAAGGCGCAGCAGGCCATTCTCCGCGTGGCCAAGAAGCTCGAAGCCGAAGGCAAGGTCATGATCGGCAAGTCCGGTTCCAAGGAGGACGTCTTTGTCTGATCCATTGGGCGGCCGCCAGACCTCCGGGGCCGAAGTCAAGCGGTTCGAGATGCCGCGATTCGACGCGGGCGAGGAACCCTTCAAGGCCTCCGAGTACATTTTTCAGCCCCTGGAAGGCACCGGCGACCCGGCCCGGACCTACCAAGAAGCCAAGACGGCATCGGAACGGATGCTCAAAGAGGCCCGGGCGGGGGCCAAGGTCCTGAAAGCGGAGGCCGAGAAAATCCGGAACAAAGCCCAGGCCGAGGGCCGCGAACAGGGCTTGGCCGAGGGGCGGGCTCAGGGCCGGGCCGAAGGCCAGGAGGAAGGCCGGGCCGGTTTCGAGGCCGGCATGGCGCCCCTGGTCCAGGCGTTCCAGGCCGTTCAAGGGCTTTACCAGGACCTTTGGAAGACCAGCGAGGCCACCCTGGTCCGCCTGGCCCTCAAAGCGGCCGAGCGACTCGTCCATCACGAATTGAGCCTTTCGCCCGAACTGGTGGCCGAGGTATTCAAGGCGGCCCTGGACCAGTTGCAGGAGCAGCACCGGGCCGTGTTCCGGATCAATCCCGAGGACCTGGAAATCCTGGAAACCGCCCGCTCCCAGGCCCTGGAACAGGTCAAGGGTCTGGTCAAGATCAGTTTCGAGCCGGATTCCGATCTGGCTCGGGGGGAACTGGTCATGGAGACCGAGGCCGGCAAGGTCGATGCCACCCTGAAGCAGCGAATCAATGCCCTGGCCGAAGTCATGGACGGCATTCTGAGCCAAAAGATGGACCTGGACTGGTAAGAGACCGGAGAGACCATGAACGACCCGAACCCCGCCCTGGATTTCGACGACTACTTTCCCGCCCTGGATTCGGCCCGGGTCCTGTCCCTGGAGGGCCGGGTGGTCAAGGTGGTCGGACTGGTCATCGAAGGAGACGGTCCGGCGGCCTCGGTGGGCGAGTTGTGCGCCATTCAGCCCAAAGCGGACGGGCCGGCGATCGAGGCCGAAGTGGTCGGGTTCCGGGAAGGCCGCATCCTGCTGATGCCCGTGGGCAGCATGCGGGGGCTGACGCCGGGCAGCCGCATCATCTCCCTGGGGACTACGGCCACGGTTAGGATCGGTCCCGGCCTGCTGGGCCGGGTCCTGGACGGTCTGGGCAACCCCATCGACCGGAAAGGCTCTTTCGAGGTGGAAGGCCGCTATCCGTTGCAGGCCCGTCCGGGCAACCCCCTCGAACGGGCGCGGATCGCCAAACCCGTCGATCTGGGCATCCGGGCCATCAACGCCCTCCTGACCATGGGCCAGGGCCAGCGGATGGGCATCTTCGCCGGATCGGGCGTGGGCAAGAGCACCCTGCTGGGAATGATCGCCCGTAACATGCGCGCCGACGTCAATGTCATCGCCCTGATCGGCGAACGTGGCCGGGAGGTTCGCGAGTTCATCGAAAAGGACCTCGGCCCGAAGGGCATGCAACACTCGGTCGTCATCGCGGCCACCTCCGAACAGCCGGCCCTGGTTCGCATCCGGGGGGCCTATCTGGCCACGACCGTGGCCGAATACTTTCGAGATCAGGGCAAAAACGTCATTTTGATGATGGATTCGGCCACCCGGTTCGCCTATGCCGCCAGGGAAGTCGGACTGTCCATCGGAGAACCGGCCACGACCCGAGGATACACGCCCTCCGTTTTTTCACAGCTCCCCCTCCTGCTCGAACGGGCCGGCGCCTGGCGGAACGGCGGCTCCATTACGGGACTTTACACCGTCCTGGTCGAGGGCGACGACATGAACGAGCCCGTGGCCGACGCCATGCGGGCCATCCTGGACGGTCATATCGTTCTGAGGCGTGAACTGGCGGCCAGAAACCACTATCCGGCCATCGACGTGCTCTCCTCGGTCAGCCGCCTCATGATCGACGTGGTCGACGCCAAACAGCTGAAGCTGGCCCGGGCCATGACCGACATCATGTCCGTCTATGCCCGGTCCGAAGACATGATCAACATCGGCGCCTATGTCAAGGGCTCCAACCCCGACATCGACAGGGCCATCGACATGCACCCCCACTTCGAGGGGTTCCTGAAACAGGACCTCCATGAATCCATAACCCTGTCCGAGGCCCGCGAGGCGCTGGCCCGCACGTTGAACTGACCATGTTCCGCTTCCGACTGGAATTCATGATCCGCTACCGAAGGCAACTGGAGGAGACCGCCATGTTCGAACTGGCCAACCGCATTCGTCAGGCCAATGAGATCGAAGACCAGCTCGAACAAATACGACGCCGGTCCGCCGAACTGAGCCGCGACGTCCGGGAACGGGCCGCGGACCGGCTGCCCGCTCCCGTCCTGGCCATGTACCGGGACTACCAGGAACATCTTCGGCAGAGCGGTCATGCCGCCAGGGGCCGGTTGACCCGCGTCGAGGCCCAGATCGAGGAAAAACGCCAGGCATTGATCCAGGCCAGCGTGGACCGGAAAACCATCGAACGATTCAAGGAAAAGCAGCACCAGGCCTGGAGCGTGGACGAGGCCAGAAAAGAACAGAACATCCTGGATGAAATGGTCACCCTGGCCGAGGCGAGGAAAGAGCATGAGTCCTGAGGCCAAATCCGGACGAATGAAAAAAACCTGGCTGAATCTCGAAGCGGTCATCATCATCGGCTTGAGCCTCAAGCTCGTCCTGACCGGCGCCTTCCTCGTCCTGGACGGCGGACAAGGACGGCTTTTTCAGCCTCGACTGGCCCACGCCCAGGAACAGCCCGCAGCGCCCCCTCAGGCCGCCCCCGCCGCCTCGGACGCCGGCATGACCGAGCAGTACCGGCAGATGCTCGAAGCCCTCAAGCTCCGGGAACAGGCCATGAAAAAAAAGGACGAACGACTCGATGAACGCGAAAAGGCCCTCGCCGCCCTCGAAACCGAACTCAAAAAGAAAATGGCCGAACTGGACGAGACCCGCAAGCAACTCAACGAACTCGTGAAAAAGAACGCGGAACTGGTCCAGGAACAGCAGATTCTGAAAAACGCCCGCATCGAACATCTCGTCTCGGCCTACAAAAGCATGCGGCCCGAAAGCGCCGGCGCCCTGGTCAACAGCCTCGACGATAACGTCGCCGTGCAAATTCTGGCGGCCATGCCCGGACGAAGCGCGGGGCAGATTCTGGCCAACGTCGAACCCGTCAAGGCGGCCCGCCTGACCAAGGCCATCTCCATCATGAAAAGCGGCCAGCCGGGCAAGGATGAAAAAGCGCCGGCCGGAGATGGGGCGGCTCAACCGGCCAAGGCAGCGACCAATCCTTGATTGAGACCCTGGCGGGGCCGTTTCGGAGAGCGCTTTAGAAAAGTTAAACTTTATTTTAAGAATTTGACACCCGCATTGAATTTTATTCCCATTCCCCTGAATAAAACTCGGTAAAACATGCCGATCTCCAGCCGCCCGGCCGGCCCTTTCAGGGGTTCTGTCTTGTAACTTCCTGTAAAATCAATTAAAAGTCATTTCCATCATTCTGGCACGACAGTTGCTCCTATCACCCCCGACAACAAGTTACCCAAAGGCGAGGATCGAAATTGCAGCCAGGAACGATCACATCATCACCGCGAGCCAACCTGGCCGATCTATTTCTGGACCATGCCAGTGACGCCAGGACGTCGCTGGTTTCGGAACTGGGTCGGCCGCGGATGGATGAAGCCTTCAATCAGATTCTGGACAACAGTTTTCGCCGGATGAACACTCAGGACGCCGAACCGCGCCAAGCGGTCCTGGAAACGCCCGACACGCCGATTGAGCGAAGCGCCGAACCCGATTCGTCGCGGTCCGAGAAGCCGGATGAGAAGCCTCGGACAACCCGACCGCGCCGGCGGGAGCCTCAAGCGGATCGCACGACGGCCTTGGAGTCTTTCAAGTCCGAGGTCGAGAGCATGGGCGTGCCGTTGAAATCACTGAGCCTGGAAAAGGCCGACCTCAAAGATTTAGGTGATATTCTTGAAAAAAGCGGTCTGGACCCGGAACAGGTCGGGGCGATCATCGCCCGCTTGCAGGCCGGTCCCTTAACCATGGATCGAGTCATGGCGGTTCTGGCCACGGCGGAAAAGCAGATCGCGTCCAAGTCCGGACTCAGCCTGGGATCGACGAGTATTCAGTATCTGGGCCTGTTTCTCCAGGACCTGGGGCTGGAAGCCCAGACGATCAAGGAGATGCTTTCGGGCCTGGAGGCGGGTCAGAAAATGGGGGCCAATGAATTCCGGAGCCTCCTGCTCAAGCACGGTTCAAAGAACCTCAAAGGTCTCGATCTGTCCGGGGTGGACCTGGGGAACGCCAAGGACCTGTTGACCTCGATGGGGGCCAAGCCGAGCCAGATAGAGCAATTGACGAGCATGATCTCGCAGACCGGCGGGCGGCTGTCCGCGGAAGGCTTCCTGGCTTTTCTCGAATCGATCGAACGACCCGAACTCCTCCAGTCCGATCAATTGGCCCAGGTCGAGCACCTCGTTCAGAAGATGAAGCTGTCTCAGGGACTGCGGGTCCGGCCCTATTTCAACAAGATCGTCAGCCTGCTGGAAAGCATGGGCGATCAGGAGGTCGACCGGGAGTTTCTCTCGGGCAATCCGGCCATCCAGATGCTGAGGGGCGGAGCGGTTTCGGCCCGTTCGGTGGCTCCGGAGGCCGGTTTGGCGGGTCAGAACTTTTCGAACACGTCCGGCGGCCAGGGCCAGGGCTTGTTCCAGGGTCAGACCCAGACCCCGCTCCAGGGGCAGGCGGACGGGACGGGCATTTCGGCCCGGGCCGATGCCGCGGGGGCCGCCGCCCGGACGGCCACGACCGGGCTTCCTTCGAACCTGTCCGAATCGGTCGTCCGTCAAATCTCCGAGAAGATGGTTCTCATGGCCCGGAACGGCCAGCATCAGGTTCGCTTGAACCTCAATCCGCCGGAACTGGGCCGGGTCAACATCCGCATGGTCCTGGAAGGCAGCATCGTCCGGGCCTCGATCATGACCGAGACGGCCATGGCCAAAGGCGCCGTCGAGGAGCAGGTGGCGCAGCTCAGGGACAATCTGGCCCAGTACGGGCTCCAGCTTGAACGGTTCGACGTGATGTCGGAACGGGGTCAGGCCCAGTCGGATTTGTGGGGACGGGAGCGCCGGTTCTCCGAGCGGGGCGGGAAGCACGGCCGCTTGACGGAATCCGATGCAGACCTCGATCCCCTGGATTACCAGGTTCGCCGGGAGGCCGGCCGACTCGATTTGATGGCCTGAGGGCCGTGTTTCAATCAGGAGGATGACATGTCCGTGATCTCGCAAACGTCCATCATTGAAAACCTCACGTCCTCGCAGACCGCCAGCGGGACCAAGGCGACCTCGGGCTCGGACGCAATGGGCAAGGAAGCGTTTTTAAAGCTTCTGGTGACCCAGCTTCAAAACCAGGACCCCCTCAATCCGATGGAGGGCGTCGAGTTCACCTCGCAACTGGCCCAGTTTACGTCCCTCGAGCAGTTGTACAACTTAAATTCGAGCTTCGGCTCCGTGAGCAAGGCCATCGAGTCCCAGAACAATTTCAAGACGCTGGAACTGGTCGGCAAGGAGGTTTCGGCCGTGGGTGACGGTCTGAGCGTCAAGTCGGGCGAGTCGACCGGCGGCTATTTCCATCTGGACGAAGCGGCGGCTTCGGTCGTGATCAGCGTGTATGATGAAACCGGGACCCGCATCCGGACCATCGACCTGGGGCCCATGGAGGCCGGCCAGCACGAGGTGGAATGGGACGCCAAGAACTACACGGGGCAGACCGCGTCCGACGGGGACTACAGCTTCGCCGTTACGGCCACGGGGGCGGATGACCAAAGCCTGAGCGTCTCGACGTGGATTCAGGGCGTGGTGACCAGCCTGAGTTTCGACTCTACCGGGTATCCGATCCTGAAAGTCAACGGCCTGAACATCGATCCGGCCAACGTATTCGAAATCACCATCCCGGAAGAATCCGAGGGTGAGTCCGTTTAACAGCGGTTCTCTGAAACAAGGAGGTTTGGAGAATGGGCATTTCAACCGCCATGTATACAGGCATAACCGGCCTGTCGGCCATGGGCACGGCCATGTCGGTCATCGGCAACAACATCGCCAACGTGAACACGTTGGGTTTCAAGGCCTCCCGGTCCAACTTCCAGGACCTCCTCAGCCAGACTTCCCACACGGCCTCGGGCAAGGACCAGATCGGCCGGGGCGTGCAGTTGGGCGCGGTGACCCAGGTCTTCAGCCAGGGTTCGTATCAGAACTCGGCCCAGGACACGGATGTGGCCATCAGCGGGGAAGGCTTTTTCGTGGTCCGCGATCCGCTGACCCAGGAGGAGTATTACACCCGGGCCGGCAATTTCATTTTTGATTCCGCCGGCCGCCTGCAGAGTCCGTCCGGATACGTTCTCCAGGGCTGGGAACTGGACGCCCAGGGCAACCGGGTCGGCACGCCTTCAGACGTACGGATGATGGCTTTCAACGCCGATCCCCGGGCCACGACCCAGGTCCAGTACATCAGCAACCTGGACTCGACCGCGGAATCGCAGACGGCGGGCCGCCTGTCCACGGCCTGGGACGGGACCCGGGACCAGCCTATTTACGGAGACTCCTACAGCTATCAGACCTCGGTCCGGGTATACGACGCCCTGGGCAACGGCCATGATCTCTCGGTCTATTTCGATCCGGACGACGGAAGCGGCTCTGACAACGTCTGGGACTACGCGGTCTGCTGCGATCCGTCCGATGACCTGCGGACCGACAACGGCACGATCACGGGCCAGGAATTCGCCAACACCAGCTTCGCCGGCCTGCTCCAGCGCGGGACGATCACCTTTGATCCTCAGAACGGCAATATCGACGACATCACGGCCGAATACATCTCGGACCTCGACTACGCCATCAACGCGGCGACCTACGGGACCTGGACGGGCACCAGCGCGGTGACCTCGGGTGGCGCCTTCACCGGGACCGGGGACAAGACCTGGCAGATCGAAATCAACGGGGCGGGGACCGTCGGGGCCGGCGCCTCCACTTTCCGATGGAGCGACGACGGCGGGACGAACTGGACCACGGAGAACATCGGAGCGGGTTACGCGGCCGGAACGGACATCACCCTGTCCGACGGCGTGACGGTGAACTTCGGGGCCGGAACGGTGGTTCTGGCCGACGACTGCAGCGTGGACCTGGCTTCGCCCACGGCGACTTGGACCGCCCAGGCCGTGGACGCGACCACGGGGCATTTCAACCTGACCGCGGCCTTCCAGGTGGACCCGGCCACGGGCAATCAGATCGACCAGAGCATGGACATCGATTTCGGCTCCAAATACGGCAACGGAACCTGGACCGCCGACAACCTGACCACGACCCAGTACGCCGCGGCCTCGACCACGCTTTTCCAGACCCAGGACGGCTTTGCCTCCGGCTACCTCCAGCGCATCTCGGTAGACGCCGACGGCGTCCTGGTCGGCACGTATTCCAACGGCCAGAACCAGTCCCTGTTCCAGATCGGACTGGCCATATTCCGCAACCAGTGGGGCCTGCGAAAGATCGGGGCCAACATGTACATGGAAAGCCGCCTCTCGGGCGAGGCGACCGTCAATCCGCCGGGCGCAGGCGGGACCGGCATCATCGCCCCCAACTCCCTGGAACAGTCCAACGTGGACCTGGCCGACGAATTCGTGGACATGATCGTCCAGCAGCGCGGCTTTCAGGCCAACTCCAAAATCATCACCACCACGGACTCCATGCTGTCCGAGCTGATCCAGATGAAGCGTTAAGCGTTCGCCTATCCATCCGCGAGGGCCCCCCTTTGGGGGCCCTCGATCCGTTTCGCCCCCTTGCGCTCCGCTCCGGATTCCCGTTTTTTATGTCAATGAATTGACTTAGCCGCGTGAACCCTTGACGCCCCGGTCGATTCGGCCCGCCTGGCGGCCTTGCCGCGCCCCGTCGGGGCCTTTTGCGTCCTACGCCTCTTAATTACTGAAAAACCTATAAAACAGGGTCCCCGGTCCCACTTGACATTAATTAGGGGTTGGTCATATTCTTTTAAAGTAGCCGTCTAGGTTTACATGGCACAGGCCTTGCTTTGCATCGGTCCAGATTCTTTTCGCCAAGGGGACGAGTATGGATATCGCGACCTTCATCGGCATCATCGCATCCTTCATGCTCCTGATCATTGCGATCATGATGGGAAGCAGCCTTCTGGTCTTCATTGACATACCCTCCGCCCTTATCGTCGTCGGCGGGACCATCTGCGCGACGATGATCAACTACCCCCTCAAGGACGTCATCCGGACGGTCAATGTGGTCAAGAACGCCTTTTTCGCGAAAAGTCTGACTTTTGGCGAGATCATCGCCAACTTCGTCAATTTCGCCAACAAGGCCCGCAAGGAGGGCATTTTGGCCCTGGAATCCAGCCTGCCGGAGATTTCCGACGAATTTCTGAAAAAGGGGCTCCAGTTGACCATCGACGGCCTGGAACCCCAGGCCATCAACGAGATCATGGAGACGGAGATCGCTTTTATCGAGGACCGGCACCGGCTGGGAGCGGAGTTGTTCCAGACCATGGGCACCTTCGCCCCGGCCTTCGGCATGATCGGCACTCTGATCGGGCTGGTTCAGATGCTCCAGTCCATGGACGACCCGGGCTCGATCGGCCCGGCCATGGCCGTGGCCCTGATCACGACTTTTTACGGCGCGGTTATGGCCAACGTCCTGTTCCTGCCCATTTCGGGCAAACTCAAGACCCGGAGCAAGGAGGAGAGCCTGGTCAAGGAGATGATCATCCAGGGGATCATGTCCCTGTCGCGGGGCGACAATCCCCGGATCATCGAGCAGAAGCTCCATTCCTTCCTACCGCCGAACCTGAGGGTTTCCGCGTTCAAGTAAGGCAGGTCGTCCCGCATGGCACGCAAAGAGCCGGAAGAAAAGCCGGAATGGGAACTGAGCAACATCGCCCTGATGATGTTCACCTCCCTGATGATCATTCTGCTGGCTTTTTTCATCATGCTCAACTCGATGGCCGTGGTCGACGAAAAACGGCAGATATCGGCTCTCGGCTCCGTGCTGGGGGCCTTCGGCCTGCTGCCCGGCGGCCTGTCGCCCACGCAGGAGGAGGCCGCCAAATCCGTGGCCCCTCCGACCGGGCCGATGGAACCGGTCAAGACGGACCTCCAGCTCATCCGGGACGTTTTATCCAACCGGGTCGTTTCGGAAAGTTTCAACATCCTGCGCGGGAGGAGCCGGGAGATCATCAGCCTCCAGGACGCGGTGCTATTTCCGCCGGACGGAGTCGACATCCTGCCCGAGGCCGAGCCGGTGCTCATGGACATCGCCCACATTCTCCAGGGGTCCGATTACCCGATCACTATCGAGGGACACACTGACGACCGGCCGCCCCGCACGGAAGGCTTCAAGGACAACTGGCACGTCTCGGCCATGCGCGCGGTGGCCATCCTGCGATTTTTCACGGAAAAGGGCGGCCTGGACCCGAACCGGATGACCGCTTTCGGCTACGCGGGCTTCAGCCCGATCGCGCCCAACAATTCGCCGCTGAACCGGGCCAAGAACCGGCGCATCGACCTGGTCCTGGACAATTCCCACCGGCTGCGCGTTCTCAAGCACGAGGAACGCTTTCGGCGGGATCGGCGTTTCGAGTTCCGAGGATTCAGCTTCAAGCTTTTCGGCAAGGACGGGGAATGATCGATTATGGCCGGCAAGAAAAAAGAGTCCGCCGCGAGCCAGATCAACCCCCTGGGATACATGACCACGTTTTCAGACCTGGTCACCCTGCTGATGACCTTTTTCGTGCTGATGATCACCATGTCCTCCATGGACAACAAGGCCATCAAGGAGGCCTTCGGCCTGTTCACCGGCGGGTCCGGCCCGCTGGCCTTCACCCAGGACGCCAAGCTCCAGGCCCTCAGCCAGATCATCGACCGGAGCGAAAATATTCCCTCGAAGATGCTGCTCAGCCAGAGCGAGATCAAGGAAACGGTTTTCCAGTTTCAGGATGTCGATTACCAGAAGCTCATGGAACTGGTGGACCGGGATATTACGGTCACCATCGACGAGCGCGGCATGGTCATTCAGATGGCGGACTACATCCTGTTCGAGGAAGGCAGCGCCAAGCTGAAGATGGAATACCTGCCGATTTTAAACCGGCTGGCGCTCGTGCTCAGGGGCATGCGTTATCCGATCTCCATCGAGGGCCATACCTCGACGGGGGAGATCGAGAATCCCAAGGACCCGCAGGGCTGGATGCTTTCGCTGGACCGGGCCATCGCCGTGCTCGAGTATTTCACGACGCAGGAGGGTCTGCTCGAGGAAAGTTTCCGGGTGGCCGGTTACGGGCCGTCCAAGCCGCTCTATCCGAACGACACGGTGGAAAACCAGGCCAGAAACCGCCGGATAGAGATCGTTCTTTACAAACGGCGGATCGGTTAGGCGGGAAGGCGCCTCGGATGAAGACTCGGAAATAAAAGGAACAGAAGACGGGAGCAAACGCGGTATGGGCAAGATAATTATCATCGCGGTCGTGGTCGTGGCGGTCCTGGCGGGCGGGGCCGTGGCACTGAGGTTCGTGGCGCCCGGACTGATTCCCGGCTGGGGAGAAAAAGCGGCCGCCCCCGATGCCGCGACCCAGGCGGAATCTGCCGGGAAGGAGGCGGACAAAATGTTGGTTTTGGTGCCGCTTCAGTCCTTTATCGTCAATCTGGCCGATCCCGGCGGCAAGCGCTATCTGAAACTGACCCTGACCCTCGAGGTCCGGGACGCCGTGATCCAGGGGGAAGTGAACAGTCATCTGCCCCAGATTCGCGACTCGATCCTGCTCCTTCTGTCCAGCCTGACCTTCGAGGAGATCAGCACCGTGGGCGGGAAGGACGCCCTGAGGGCCAAGATCAAGAGCCGCTGCAACACGGTTCTTGCCAGCAGCGGCGGGATTCCCAAGGTCCATAATATCTATTTCTCCGAGTTCGTGGTCCAGTAGAGGAAACCCATGAGCAAGATTCTGACCCAGGATGAAGTGGATGCCCTGTTAAAGGGCATGTCCGGCGGTGAGATCGAGACGGAAACCGACAGTATCGAAGATGATTCGGGCATAACGGTTTACGATCTGACCAACCAGGACCGGATCATCCGGGGCCGGATGCCGACCCTGGAGATCATCAACGACCGGTTCGCCCGGATTCTGAGGACCACGCTTTCCAGTTCCCTTCGCAAGGTCATCGACGTGTCGGCCTTTTCCATCGACATGATCAAGTTCGGGGAGTTCATGCGGGCCTTGCCGGTCCCGACCAGTCTGCACATCTTCAAGGTCGATCCGCTCCGGGGTCATGGGATCATGGTCATCGAGACCAAGCTGGTCTTCAATCTGGTGGACAACTTTTTCGGGGGATCGGGCCGGTCCTTTGTCAAGATCGAAGGCCGGGACTTCACGGCCATCGAGAACCGGCTGATCAACAAGGTCATTCTCATGGCCCTCGACGACCTGGAAAAGGCGTGGAACCCCGTCCATGCGTTGAAGCTGTCCTTTGTCCGTTCGGAGACCAATCCGCAGTTCGCCAGCGTGGTGGCGCCCACGGAGGTGGTCATCGTCATCAAGTTCGAACTCGAGCTGGAACAGACCGTGGGCACGTTGATCATCTGTCTGCCCTATTCGACGATCGAGCCGATCCGGTCCAAGTTGTACGCGGGCTTTCAGAGCGACCAGCTCGAAGTCGATCATGAGTGGATCAACCGATTCATTGACCAGGTTCGCCAGGCCAGGGTGGAGGTCACCGTGGAACTGGGCCGGACGTGGATCAGCAGCCGCCAGTTGCTGGACCTGAAGGTCGGAGACGTCGTCTCGCTGGACAAGGACGTGACCGATCCGCTGGTGGCCAGGGTCGAGGGAGTCCCCAAATTCAAAGGTCACCCCGGTCTGATCAAGGGAAGCAAGGCTTTTCAGATCCGCAGCGAGATCGTCAACACATAAGGAGTTGGCCATGGCCGATGATCAGGTGCTTAACCAGGAAGATATTGACAAGCTGATGTCCGAGGACGGGGATCTCGGGGAGGACTGGGGAGAAGACTCCTTCGATGCGCCGTCTCCGCCCCCGAAACCCGCTGCTTCCCCGGCTCACGCCTTCGAGGCCCTGACCCCGCAACTGGGGGGCAAGGCCGTCGACGGCCGCCCCCTGGACTTCATCCTGGATATCCCCCTCGAGGTGTCGGTCGAACTGGGCCGGACCAAGATGGTTATCAACGACCTGCTTCAGCTCGGCCAGGGGTCGGTGATCGAGCTGACCAAGCTGGCCGGCGAGCCGCTCGAGATTCTGGTGAACAACAAACTCGTGGCGCGGGGCGAAGTGGTGGTCGTCAACGAAAAGTTCGGGGTCCGGGTTACGGACATCGTCAGCCCCATGGAGCGGGTCAAGAGCCTGAGCTGAAGGAAGAGGTGCGTTCGTGTCCATAAAAAAAGCCCTGGCCTGCTGGATCGCTTCCGCGGCCAGCCTCCTTCCGGCGGGCGTCGCCCTGGCCGCGGAGGCCGTTCCGGGAACGGGGGCTCCGGACCTGACCGTGGCCGCGGTCAAGATGGTCGCCGTCCTGGTCGGACTGATCGCCGTCCTGCTGCTGGCCATGCGCCTCATGCGACGCCTGGGCTCGGCCGGAAACGGTCTGTTCGGCGGACGGGAAATCATCCGGATCATCGCCACGCGGCCCCTGGCTCCCAAGAAATACATCGCCCTGGTCGAGGTCGGCGGAGCAGTCCTGACGCTGGGCGTGACCGGCGATCGGATCACCTGTCTGGACAAGTCGTCCGCCAGCGATTTCCGGGAGTTTATCGGCCAGGGGCCGCGGGAGGAACCCGCCGCCGGTTTTTCCGACCGACTCCGAA
>JAHJTB010000366.1 GCA_018830135.1 Pseudomonadota bacterium
ATCAGGGCGCGAATCGTTTCCGGCCAAAGTTCGGGGTAGGCCGCCATCAGTTGAGCCGCCATGCGCGCCGCCAGCGCCGTGGCCGCGCTGGTTGCATTCGTCGTGGTGAACAACCGCTGATTGGGAATATGGAATGTCGTCAGAAGGGACAGGCTGTGCATACAGGCCGGGCCCAAAGCATCTCTGGCCGCATTCCCGCCTTCAAACACCACGTCAGGTTTAAGGGGCCATTGCGGCTGCCAGGTGCAAGAGGTGGTGCTGAAAGGGCTGAGTCCTCCGGCTGATGCAATCGGCTGATACCCATCGGCGTCTGCTTCGGTTATGTTCGTCAGTTCGGTGTAAGCGCCGACGGTCAACGCATTCCAGGCCTGACCCGGATCATGAACACCGTCGGTGCTGTTGCTCGCAGGATAATCGGCCCATGCATCTGGCTTATCGATGTTCCCGGCGGATGTGACGACCAACCGGGGTGTGTTGCCGTTTCCATCGGCATCGGAAGCGATGCGATCCACGGCGGCCGACCAGGCCGACGGTCGGCCGCGATCCCGATTGTCCGTGGCCGTAACAGCCATTCCAAAGACCCTTGGGCGACAGGGGGCTGTAATTTCGGGACGAGCAACCGCCTCCATGGTCAGCCAGCCATGGTGATGAGCGTCACCATCGTTCGCCCCGTCGTGAGGTAACAGTTTGACCGACTCCAGGCGATGTTCTATCTCCAGTAGATCATTCGAGTCCAGAGCATCCGCGAGGTTCCCGGCCAAGGCCAGTCCGGCCATGGCCGTGCCGTGTCCCTGGTTGTCGTTCGTTCCCCATGCGGGATCGACCGTGTGCAAATCCTGGTTGGCCAGGGAGGACGCGAGCAGCGGATGGCCGTTGTTGACTCCGGTGTCGAGCAGACATACGTATGGAACCGGTTGTTCAGAACCGGCAAAACGAGCACGTTCCATCAAATCGTCCAACCAGGCGCGCTGTTCTTCCGGATGCAATGAGTCGAAAAAATCCGCCGTCTCCTTGGCCCGTCTGAGTTCGGCGATGCAGTTTAGCGTCATCATGGAGCGCTTGAGCTGACCGGCTGAGGTATACGCCAGCAAGACCGTGCGTTCCGGAAATTCAAGCTGCTCAGGAGATAACCTGAGGCCTTGCGCGAGGGCCAGATACCGAAAAGTGTCCACCGTGGCGGTGCGATCTTTACGGACCGGAAGCCAGACCTCCCACCAAAACGATTCGTCATCATTGGCTGGAAAAAGCTCCTTGTCATCCGTCCAGAGGGCACGCAGGCTGGCGGCACGAATCTGATTAATGGTGTCGATAAGGCTCTTATGATCGCGTAAAAAGCCTCTGCGATCTGTTTTTTCCTCCAAATAGTCTCGTATCAGCTTTTCAAAATGCCTCAACTTTCCATCGGGGACAAATAGCGTGGCCAGGGTGCGCGGTTCTTCATGTCTGACGTTCAACAACTCGATTCCCTGGCGCTCGCGGGCCAGACTTTCAAAGGCGAGTTCGATGTCGGGAAAACTCTCGAACTCCACCTGGAGCCCGAATCCTTCCCTGAGGCCAGCCGCTTCCTGGGCTTCACAGGCGGCTCTTAAATGAGGTGCCAATAACTCGACCTGGTTAAGCAGGGCAGTCCCATGGCGACGTCTGTCACGCTCGGGCACCCGCACCTTTTTAAACGGTGTTGATGGTCGGCTGAAGGGTTCCCTCTCCGTAACGCCATCCAGGATGAAGTGTCGCTTGTTCCTGTCTTCGTGATCAGGCATCTGGTGTGATCGCGTTCCTTTTATGGGCTATTCTTCAGTCGGTCCCCGATTCTCTTACGCTCCAACAGCAAGAGACGAATGTCATCCTCGGTAACAGAGGTGCGATCCTGGATCAGCGCTTCCTTGATCACTTCGTCCGCGGCCCGTGTCACTTCGGCATGACTCAATCCGCCGGCGGTCCCGGCCAGAACCTGCCAGGAAACCTTTTTGGGGGAAAAACTCCCTATCCGTGTTTTGAGCAAGCCTGAAATCTGGTCCGTGTTAGGCAATTCATAATGCAATACATCGTCGAAACGGCGAAACAACGCATGATCCAGTATCTCAGGATGATTGGTCGCCGCCAGGATGAGGCTGTGGGACTGGTCATTTTCAATCATTTGCAGGAAGCTGTTGAGTACTCGCCGAATTTCACCAATGTCATTGGGCAATCCACGTTGGGAGCCGATGGCGTCGAACTCGTCGAAGAAATACACGCCGCGTGTCTGTCCTGTCGCGTCGAAAATCTGTCTGAGTTTGGCCGCGGTTTCTCCCATAAACTTGGTGATCAGCCCATCGAGTCGAACCTGGAATAGCGGAAACCCCAATTCTCCGGCCAAGACCGAGGCGGTCATCGTCTTCCCGGTTCCGGGCGGCCCGACCAACAAGAGCTTCCGGCGGGGTGAAAGTCCATGAGCCAGTATACGACCGGAATGGCGCTGTTCCCGAATTACCCTCTGAAGCTGCCGTTCCAGGGGGTTATCCAAAACCATATCATTGAGCCTTGCCTTGGGGTACAAGACCGTCAGCAGTCCGGCCAACTCTCCCTTGGGCCGGCTGATAGGCACCGGTTTCCCGGTACCATGACATCGCTTGGCCTCGTCCACCAGCGCTCGCAGTTCCTCGGCCAGCTTGCCATGGCCCAGCTTCGCTTCGTGGGCGGCAACCTGCATGGCCACCGAGAAAAAGCGTTGATCATTGCCCTCGATATGGGACTTGAGCAGAGCTTTTATTTGTTCGGCGCTGGCCATGGCTTAATCTCCTTCCGCTTATAAGTCCCATTATACCTTAAAAACCTTCATGACTTCATCACCCAAATGATTAATGACCTTCACGGCGATCCGGCCGGACTCCGGTTTGTCGAAGGGCCGGGAGGTGTCGCTGTTGAGCGTGGCCCAGGCCTCTTCGTTGATTTCCGCCTTGAGGGTCGTCTTGAGGGCCTTGTACGGATCGTTCGCGCCCAGGAAATAGGCGTGGCGGACGAAGAAGCTTTCCATATTGTAGTCGGTATCGATGAACCAGCAGGCGATACCCTCGGCTCCATCGCTGCGGACTTCGCCGGTGGTGGGGTGAAAAACGTCCACGCCGTTGATTCGAACCTGGATTTGGCCGTTTTCCGCGTCCAGGATGTCGATGTCCGGCTCGCCAAAAATCACGAAGAGGTTGCCCTTGCCGGTGTTCTTGAGGTCGTCGGCCATGTGCAGGTCGGCGTTCATCCGGGCCTTGAGCACCGGAATCCGGCCGAGCTTGTTGAACTCGGACGAATGGGCGTCGTAGTTGAAGGCGCAGGCAATGAGGGCGTCAAATCCCGCGTCACCGGCTTCCCGGGCTGCTTCCACCAGATCGATTCGAGAGACGGTGCCGAACTCCGGGCCGATGAAAATGGCGGCGCGCTTTTCAGCGCCGGATTCCTCCTCGCCTTCGACGTACCGCCCCTCGGCGCAGACATACTCACCGGGCCAGGGCGTGATCGAAGTGAAGTTGATCTTGTCTTCCTTGTGGGCCTGTTGGACTCCGGACGTCTTGAGGTTGTCGAGAATCATGCCGGCGAAGTCCCGGACTTCTCCGTACTCCGCCGTTGCTTCCGCGACGCCGTCGATCAGTTCGTCATCTTCCCCCACCGTCAGGACCCGGTGCGGGGAAAGGCTTTCCACCGTGAACGGCCCGGCCACCCGGACCTTCTTCTTGTCCTCGTACGGCTTGTCATACAGGTATTCAAAGTCAGCCTTGGCCGCGATGGAGGCGTCGATCTCCTTCTGGCAGGCAATACGCAAATCCCACCACTGGGCATGAACCCGGGCTGCATCCTCGGGCCAGGGATCGGCAGGGCTTTCGGGCAGGGTCGCAACAGTGTAGCTCCGCCGGAGATTATGATTGATGGCCTTCAGGTATTGGGTGACTCTGGTCTGGTCAGCCTTTTTCTCTTTATCAATTTCCGCGCGCAAGGCATAGAACAGCTTCTGGGTGTCGGAATTCCATGGGGTTTCCGCCTCTCGCGGAATTTCCCATTCCTCCCACTTTCTGCCCAGGGCCTTGTTCAACGCCATCCGCAGGAGTTCTAATTTTTCGTGGTATTTCTCCCAAATCACATCGATTTCGGCGTTATTGGCGATGGACTTGAGCGTGATATGGGGCACTCGCTCGTAAACGAATCCCTGGCGGATATTGCTGTGGGTTGATGTTTCCGAAGGAGCCGTGCGTGTGATCTCGGCTTCCTTGATTTGACCGTCACGGCTGTCGGCCAGCAAATAATAGGGATATCGAGCCCCCATGATCCGGGCCCGGGCCAGAGCCAGGGCCACGCGGGACGTGTCTATGGTGATCCACCGGCGGCCCCATTGCTCGGCCACGTAGGCCGTGGTACCGGAGCCGCAGGTCGGGTCAAGAACCAGGTCGCCAGGATCTGTGCTAATAAGGATGCAGCGCTTGATAACCTTTTCCGAGGTTTGAACCACGTAGATTCTTTCAGCACTAAGCCCCCCCAATTGAGTATCAGTCCAAAGATTAGATAGGCTGACATAATCATCATCACTGCGATACATCCTGACACGAAGCGTTTTTCCATATTTGATAAGATAGTTCGCTTTTCCCAGGCGCTTCATCTCTGCGCACGGATCATACGTCCACTGCCTTCCTTTTGGCGGCGAAAATTTCTCGCCCTCAAAGAGCAAAGGGACTGATCGAGTGTCTGATGGATGTTGTGAATTAATTGGCCCAGGCTGAAAAATTGTGAGTCCTTTTCGATTGAATGGCGAGGACATTTCAGCTTTTGTTAATTTTCTGTAACCGACGTCGTCAACACAAAGCCATGGTGTAATGTCGCTTGAAATATCCCCCATTCCGAGGTTAATTTTAAGGTCTCTTGATTTACCCCTGGCGTGGCTCTTAAAAAACCATAGTATCGTGTCAAAGATATTCTGAATATGCTTCCCTGTAGAGCTGCCTGTCTTTTGTATCTTGATCTCGGTTACATAATTGTCCTCCCCAAACACCTCATCCATCAAGGCCCTTACCCGATGCACGTTCTCATCACCGATCTGGACGAAAATCGATCCGGTATCCGCCAGCAAATCCCGGGCCACGGTCAGGCGGTCCCGAAGATAGGTCAGGTAGGAGTGAATCCCGTCCCGCCAGGTATCCCGAAAGGCCTTGACCTGTTCGGGTTCGCGGGTGATGTGGTCCACGTTGCCGTCCTTGACGTCCCGGCTGGTGGTGGACCACTGGAAATTGGAGTTGAACCTGATGCCGTAGGGCGGGTCGATGTAGATGCACTGGACCTTGCCGCGCAATCCTTCCCGCTCGGCCATAGAAGCCATAACCTGAAGGCTGTCGCCCAGGATCATGCGGTTGGACCAGTTGGCGTCGTGCTGGTAGAACTCGGTTTTGGCCCCTTCGTCGGGGAGGCCGTTGAAGTCGGCGAACAGGTCCATCTGCTCAGCGTCCGCTTCCTTCCGGCGGTCGGTCCGGCGGATCAGGTCATCGATCAGGACCTTGGGATGGACCTTTTCCTGGATGTACAGCGGAGGGGCCTGGACCACCAGTTCGGACCAGTCCTTTTCGTCCTTGCCGCGCCAGACGAGCTGGGGGTCGAGGTCCCGGTTGCGGCGTTCCTTTTCCTTCTCCAGGCCGGCCGAGCCGCGCTCATAGGAGAGCGAGACCGGGGCCTTCTCGTCCTGGCGCATGACCGACTGGTATTCGGCCGTGGGGATGTTCCTGCGCGAGGCCTCCTCATGCCGGAAGGATTCCACCTGCTTCTGTGTGCTTTTCTTCTGGGTCTCTTTGGCCATGTGGTATTCCTTGGTCTGTCGGCGGAGCTTCAAGGAAATTCGATTACCCGAAACTCGTCACAGTGTTCCTTCATCTCCGCGCGAAGGCCGGGTTTGAAAGACGCGATCACGATTTGAACGCCCTCCCTGCGGGCAAACTTCATGGCGGGGATGAAGTCCGAATCGTTGGTGCAAAGGATGATGCGATCCACGATTCTTTTGGAAGCCAGCCAGGAGATATCCAGGCCGATCTTGATGTCCACGCCTTTCTGCCGCAGATTCGGTCTGAGGTCGTCGGCGGCAATGGCCCGGCCCTGTTGAAAATAGGCGGCAATGGCCCGAGGCCGCACCGAATAGCCCTGGCACTTGAGGCTCCCGGCCCGAAAGGCAAAGGCATCCTTGGCCGCCAGCAGGGCGTAGAATCTCGTCCTGGAGGCAAATTCGGGCCTGGTCGAAAAATCCTCCTCGACTCCCGTGGCCGGATTTTTGGCGCTGCCATCGAATGGAGGGCAGTCGTAGTAATAGACCCGGAACAGGTCTTCCTTGTCCTGGTCGTAGCATTTGTGGGCGAACCGCTCCACTTCATTGGCCGTGGGTTGGCGGAACCCGAGCAGCCGGTGGAGTTCATGGAGTACATGCCCTCCATCCAAAAGCACGGCCACCTTTTTCATGACGCCCCTAAAGTAAAACCCCCTTCCCCGCAAAGGGGGAAGAGGGTCATATGGGATGCCGGCCTACCGGCGTGACGGATTAGCTTGGTTAACGGGTTACCGGGGGCAACCTTTCTTGAATTATCGGCACAGCCTGTCATTTTGTCAACCTTTTTCAGTGTCAGGGGAAGACGTTTCTTTTCAACAATCACCCGTTTCACTTGGTTGATTCCGCACCCCGGGTGACGGATTCGATCATCTTGTTGAACTCGGCTTCCACCCTGGCCTCGAAGTCGACCTCCATGGTAAAGACGTCGGTAAACTCGGCAAAGGCCCACCGGCCGAACCGGCCGTGGTTGTTGACTCCCGGAACCCAGTAGGTTTCCATGGCCGCCTTCTTTTCCTTGGCGTCCTCCCGGCGGTAGCCTTTGATCTCGACGATCAGGTTGAGCGGGTCTTCGCGCCCGTCGTCGACCTGGACGATGAAGTCAGGCCGATAGACGCGCGTTTCCGATCCATACCGATACGGGACGTCCAGACCCAGGTTGTGGTTCTTGACGTAGGCCTTGACCTTGGGATGGGATTCGGCCACCCGGCAGAATTCCGCTTCCCAGTCGCTGTCGAGGATGACCCAGTTGATGTGGCAGCGCCGCGAGTCGGTCTCCCAGCGGTCTTTCTTGGAGGTGTTGAAGTTCACGTACATGGTGGAGCCGACGGGGTTGTACGGGTCGAGGACCGCCTTGATGGGGCGTTGGCCGACCAGGGTCCGGGTGATCCCGGCGGTGATCCGTTCGCAGGCCATGTCCTTTATCTCTGGATACATCAATTGCGCGGGATAGGTGCCTCCCTTGCAGACCAGAAAGTCATCCAGCCATTGTCTGGTGATCCGTTTGAGCTGGCCGAAGAGATGGAGCTTGGGGTCGTCTCCGGGATCGCGCCATTTGGTGTAAAGCAGGCGCTTGGCTACATGGAAAAGCAGCGTGGACCGTCGTATGTCTTCGAGATGCTCCAGGTTCAGGTCCACGCCCTCCCCGATGATCCCGGCGTTGCGGGTGATCGAGGGGCCGACCAGGTCCGGCGTCAACTCGAGGATGGAGTCGTCATTGAACGCGGCGGTCA
>JAHJTB010000367.1 GCA_018830135.1 Pseudomonadota bacterium
CATGGCCCATGAAATCAGGAACCCGCTCGTTTCCATCGGCGGGTTCACCCGTCGTCTGCTAAAGAGCCTGGACGAAGGCTCCCCCCTGCGAGTCTATATCGAAGTGATCATCAACGAGGTCTCCCGGCTGGAAAAGACCCTCAACGAGGTCCTGGACTTTGCCCGGGACACCCTGGGGCATCTTGTCGAATCCGACCTCAACGAAATCGTCTCGGACGCCCTCTACATCCTGCGCCGGGAATTCAAGGACAGTAATATCGAGGTGATCAAGGACTTCTCGGAACTGCAGCCGGTGCTGGTCGACGAGCGCCAGATCAAGCATGTCTTTTTCAGCCTGTTCTTCAATGCCATCCAGGCCATGGACGCGGGCGGCGTGCTGACGTTAAAGACCTACCGGACCCGCATCGAGGACCGCTCCTTCGCCGCCTGCGACGTTTCCGACACCGGGCCGGGTATCAAGCCTGAAATCCTGCCCAACATCTTCAACCCCTTCTTCACGACCAAGGACTCTGGAACCGGACTGGGGCTCTCCATCGTCCACCGTATCGTCAGCCGCCATGGGGGACAGATCGACGTGGTCAATCGGCCTGACGGGGGGGCCACCTTTTCGGTCAAGCTGCCCGAGGCGGCCAAGGCCGGGTTGTACCTGAAATAAACCGGTACGCCGTCCGCCCGAACGGCTCATTGGCAAGTCGAGTAGTTCATCCATTGCTGGATTTCACCCTCACAGATCCGGACGTGCGGCGTTACCGCATCCGGCTCTTCCGAGCAGGTAACCCGGATTGAGCGGGAGCCCGCCTTCCGAGTGAGTGATTCCTGGCAATGGAAGTATAAAGACGTTTGCCAGGAGCTGGTACAGCCGGTCCAGGTTTGCCTTTTGGCTTCGACGCCCTAGGCACTGAAACCAGTACCGCCAAACCAGGTTTCTGAAACGAGCCATGGCCTCGAAGTTCCCACGAATACCATAGTATTCATAGTGTCCCCGAAGCTTGAGCGACAGTTCCTTCCATTGCCACTCCAGCGGCTTGTGCCGGTTCTTGCGGCACCATTCCCACGTGGTCGCGATGGCTTGTCTGAGGGAGGTCTTGCGCCGGACAAGGTATCTTCCTCGTCGATTGGTCTAAACGACAACTGCCAAGGTGGAACCTTCCTCCACTGGCCTCTCGCGCCTTTCGTGGCGCACTGAGAAATCCGGGCTAACAACGCCGGAGACGAAAGAAGGCCTCGCCTCGGGTGAAGAAAACCATGGATGCTTTCCCGGGATTCAGGCACCCCGCGGCCCGGTTACGGGGATTCCTGGACATGTCAGGACGAAATCCATTTCTTGATATAATTTAAACAGATATTTTCAGATGCTGGTCTCTGCATGCTATTACGAACAGGAAAACTGGAGGCTTGCATAATCCCGGTGCGCGCCCCGCGCCTATCTCCGTGGCGTCGATTCTTTTCCCGGCCGGCCCTACGAATATGGAAAGGAATGGGGTTCGCTCCGAATATAGGAGATGGCGGCCGCCTTGGGCATCGAAGCCGTTACGTACGCTGTCATGTCCAATCATCTGCATGTGAACCACCCCACCCTGCCGGACCTGCCCGAAGGCTGGCTGACCATGCTTTTTCGCCTGCCTGACCTCGGCACTTGAAGAAGGACCGTTATTAAGGCATTCCTGATAAGAATGACAATCCGGAGCGGATTCAGGTATACTACATGGGTGTATTGGATTTCATTTGATTTTATTATTAATCAAGGGTGTTTTGGAATTGAAAATCTGGATAGATGCCGACGCCTGTCCGAGAGATGTGAAGGATTTGGCCTTCCGGGCCAGCCGCCGCCTGAAAATCGACTTGGTGCTGGTGGCGGACCGCCCCCTGGCCCGGCCCTCGTCGCCCTGGATATCCATGGTCGTAGTGCCACGGGACATGGACAGCGCCGACAAACACATTGTCGATCAAGTCGCGCCCGGCGACCTGGTGATTACCGCCGACCTGCCCTTGGCCGCGGCCGTGGTGGAACGAGGGGCCACGGCCCTGAATCCGCGCGGTGAGTTGTACACGGAACAAAATGTGGGCGAGCGTCTTTCCATGCGGGATTTCCTGATGTCTCTCCGCGACTCCGGTCAGGACCTGGGAGGGCCGCCGCCTTTTTCATACAAGGACAAACAGCGTTTCGCCGAGGCTTTGGATCGCTTTCTCACGAAGCGTTCCGGGGATTAGTCGGGTAGACCGAGTGTGACTCCTTACAAGATTCAGACCCCATACTGAACATCGGCTCACTCCGGCGCTTTGTTGTGGAAATCCGGGCTCCGCTCCTCGCCATGACGGAATGGCAATGGACAAACGGCGCCTCCGGGTTGCCGGAGACGCCGCTCATTGAGAGGTCCCTGGCGGGACTCAGGTGGTTTCGATTTCGTAGCGGACCGTGTATCGGGCCAGGAGTTCGTCCATTTTTTCCCGAAGTTCGATATCGGAAATCCCGGCGACGGGTTTGACGGCGATATGGGCCAGGTTTCCGTGGGTCCGGTCGTCCTTGACCGTCACCTGGGCGGATTCGACCACGGAGCCGACCAGTCTGTCCACTTCGGTCTGGTAGATCTGGCGGATGGCCTCCCGGCGCAGGGCGGGCTTGAATATCTTGCCGATGGGCGTCAGGGGGATTTCATCCAGGATGGTCACGGCCTTGGGAATGGCCGCCCGCTCGCCGATCTCGGTCTTGAGGCGTTCGAGGATGTCGGATTCGGTCAGGCCGGACCCGTCCTGGAGCTGGACAAAGGCCACGGGCACTTCGCCGGCATGCGGGTCCGGCCGGCCCACGGCGGCGGCGACCTGGACGCCGGGTATGCGGTACAGCGGTTCTTCGATGGCCGCCGGATCGATGTTGTGCCCGCCCCGGATAATGAGTTCCTTGCGCCGTCCGGTCAGCCAGAAATAGCCTTCCGCGTCCCGCCGTCCCAGGTCGCCGGTGTTGAACCATCCCGCCTCCGGGCCCTGGGGCCAGATGCCCAGGTTGTGGGCCGGTTCGAGGTAGCCCTTGAAGACGTTGGGGCCTTTGATGCAGACCGAACCGATCTCGTCGATTTCGGCCTCGCGGAGGAAGCGGCCCTCCTCGTCCACGATATAGACCCGCATCTCCTGGTACAGGCCGCGCAGGCCTATGGAGCCGATTCTCCGCTCACCGTAATAGGGATTGCCTGATGAGGCCGTGGTCCCCTCGGTCAGGCCGTACCCTTCCATGACCTTCATGCCGGTGTGGGCCTCGAAGCGACGGAACAGCTCGACCGAAAGCGGGGCGGCCCCGCAGACCACGTAGCGCAGGGAGGAGATGTCGGCCTCCCCCTTGGGAATGTCCAGGAGCACGGACAGGATCGTGGGCACGGAGGAAAAGGTCACCGCCCGGTAATGTTCGACGATGCGATAGAAGTTCTGGAACACGGTCGGGTCGCGGTAGCCCTGAGGGGTCAGCAGCAGGACGTGGGCCCCGATGGAAAACGGAAGGGCTCCGGTGACCATGGTCCCGTTGACGTGAAAAAGCGGCAGCCCGCACATGATGGTCTCTCCCTGGTGCAGGTCGGCCACCAGCCCCATGATCGTGGTCATGGCCGCTTCGTTGAAATGCCGGTGCGGGGCCAGCTTGGGCGTGCCCG
>JAHJTB010000368.1 GCA_018830135.1 Pseudomonadota bacterium
CCCCTGGGGCTGCGGCTGACCAAGGAAGCCATCAACTGCAACCTGGACGCGGCCGGGCTCGAACAGGCCCTCCACATCGAGGACCGCAACCAGACCCTCTGCCTGGCCACCATCCGCTACGAGGGCCAGAACCCGGACACGCGTTAAGCATATCGAGGATAAAATGAGTCAATACCAAACCCTGCTTTACAACCAGACCGGCCCCGTCGGCCACCTCATCCTCAACCGGCCCCAGGCCATCAACGCCATCGACCGCTTCATGATCGAAGAGCTGGAGTCCTTCTGGGCCGAACGCCGCCACGACCCGGAGACGCGGGTCGTCATCATGTCCGGAGCGGGTGAAAAGGGCTTCTGCTCCGGCCTGGACCTCAAAGGCTTCAAGCCCCGCTCCACGCCCGGCCTCGAGGACAACTACCGATTTCAGTTTCGTCTGGCCCGCCTGGTGCTGGCCATGCGCCAGGCCCCCCAGCCGATCATCGCCGCCATCCACGGCGCGGCCGTGGGCGGCGGCCTGAGCTTTGCCGTGGCCTGCGACGTCCGTCTGATCACCCCGGAGACCCGGTTCGCCGCGGCCTATATCAACATCGGCCATGGCGGGGCGGACGTGGGATCGAGCTACTTTCTGCCCCGGCTCATCGGCGCGGGCCGGGCCCACGAGTTCCTGCTGACCGGCGACTTCATGGATGCCGAAACCGCGTTCAATCTGGGCATGGTCAGCCGGATCGTCCCCCGGGAACAACTTCTGGATGCAGCCATGGAGCTGGCCGAAAAAATGTGCCGCAAGAATCCCCTCGGGCTGCGGCTGACCAAGGAAGCCATCAACTGCAACCTGGACGCGGCCGGGCTCGAACAGGCCCTCCACATCGAGGACCGCAACCAGACCCTCTGCCTGGCCACCATTCGCCATGAGGGACAGAACCCGGACACAAGGTAGCCCGGCTTATTCATGAAGAAAACCATGAAAATAAAAAATAAATTCAATTATCAATCAGTTAAAACTTATTTCGCATTGCCGGTTCTTTAACAAAGGGAATGGAAAATGAGCGAGTTTGAAACCCTGAAATACGAAACCCGGGACCACGTCGGGCTCCTGACGCTCAATCGGCCCCAGAGCCTGAACGCCATCAACGAAACCATGCTCGGCGAACTCGAAACCTTCTGGCGGGCCCGGCGGCACGACGCGGAGACCCGGGTCGTCATTCTGTCCGGAGCAGGCGACAAGGGCTTCTGCGCCGGCCTGGACCTCAAAGAGGCCTTCACCCAGATGGCCGCCCTGGACCTGGCCGGATTTTATAACGCCCAGTCCCGAGGCGCCCGCCTCATGCTGTCCATGCGTCAGGCTCCCCAGCCGATCATCGCCGCCATCCACGGCGCGGCCGCGGGCGTGGGACTTAGTTTCGCCCTGGCCTCCGACCTTCGCCTGATCACCCCGGACGCCCGTTTCGCCGCCTCCTTTGTCAACATCGGCCTGGGCGGGGCGGACGTGGGCTCCAGCTACTTTCTGCCCCGGCTCATCGGCGCCGGCCGGGCCTACGAATTCCTGCTGACCGGCGACTTCATGGACGCGGAAACCGCCTTCAACCTGGGGTTAGTCAGCCGGGTCGTCCCCCGGGATCGGCTCCTGGACGAGGCAATGGAACTGGCCCAAAAAATGTGCCGCAAGAATCCTCTCGGGCTGCGGCTGACCAAGGAAGCCATCAATTGCAACCTGGATGCGGCCGGGCTCGAGCAGGCCCTCAACGTCGAGGACCGCAACCAGACCCTCTGCCTGGCCACCATCCGTTACGAGGGGCAGAACCCGGACACGCGCTGAGGATGCGCCCATGAGCGACCTCGATCCAGGTCTCGTCGAACAGGCCCGAAACCGCCTCGGGGCGGCCCGGCGGGTGGTCGCCCTGACCGGCGCCGGGATTTCCGCCGAAAGCGGAGTGCCCACGTTTCGAGGGGCCGACGGTCTGTGGCGCCGGTACCGGCCCGAAGACCTGGCCACGCCCCAGGCCTTCCAGCGCAATCCCGATCTGGTCTGGGAATGGTACGACTGGCGGCGGGGGCTGATCGCCGAAAAACAGCCCAATCCGGGTCACCAGGCCCTGGCCGACC
>JAHJTB010000369.1 GCA_018830135.1 Pseudomonadota bacterium
ACCCAGCAGATATGCGCCTTCGAGACCGGGGTGACCAAGACGGCCGACCCCTTGGGCGGGTCGTACTGGGTCGAGACCATGACCGACGAACTCGAGGCCCGGATCGTCGAGGTCATCGAGGACGTCGAAGGCCGGGGCGGCGCGGTCCGGGCCATCGAGGCGGGGTACATGCAGCGCCGCATCGCCGACGACGCCTACCGCCGGGCCCTGGAGGAACATGAGGGCCGCCGGCCGGTGGTGGGCGTCAACTGTTTTGCCGAAACCGAGTCGAATCCGGAGCGTCACATGAACTTCCACCGCCACGATCCGGACATGTACGACCGCCAGTTGGAGCGATTGAACCGGGTGCGCGGCCGGCGGGACGAGGGCCGGGTCGCGCAAAACCTGGCCCGCCTCCAGGCCGAGGCCCGGGGAACCGAAAACCTGATGCCCTGCCTGATCGAGGCGGTCGAGAGCTACGCCACGCTGGGCGAGATCATGACCGCCCTCAAGCAGGTCTTCGGACCGTATCGCGAGCCGGTGGTCATTTGAGGCCGGAGGTGAAAAACGTGAATCGTAAAATCCGGGTCCTGATGGCCAAGGCCGGTCTGGACGGACACGACCGGGGGGCCAAGGTGATCGCCCGCGTCTTTCGGGACGCGGGCATGGAAGTCATATACACCGGCCTGCACCAGACGCCCGAGGAGATCGTCCGGGCCGCCGTGCAGGAGGACGTGGACGTGGTGGCCCTGAGCATGCTCTCCGGCGCGCACCTGAGCGTCTGCCGCCAGGTGCTGGACGGCCTGCGCGCCGCCGGGGCCGGCGACATGACCGTGATACTGGGCGGGACCGTGCTCCCGGAAGAGGTCGGCGAACTCAAGGCCCTGGGCGTGGCCGAAGTCTTCCCGCCGGGCTCGCCCATCGACGCCGGGGTCCGGTTCCTGACCTCCCGCTATTCGGAAGCGACGTGAGGCGGACATGAGCCGGAACGCGGCCGAAAAGGAAACCGGGCGGACCACGGCCCCCCACGGGGAGTGGGAAAAGGCCCTGCGCCAGCTCCGTCGCGACATCTATTCCGGACGGCGCCTGCCTCGCGAGCGTCTGGTGGAAAAAGACCTGGCCCGGGACCTGTCCGCCGGCCGGATGGCCGTGCGCCAGGCCCTGGCCCGGCTCGAGGAGGAAGGCCTGGTCCGGATCGAGCCCTACAAGGGGGCCGCCGTGGCCGGGGTCTCCCTCGAGCGAATCCTGGAGAGCTACCGGATTCACGCCATGCTCGAAGGCCAGGCCGCCCTGCTCGCCGCCGACCGGCTCGACGAAGGGGACCTGACCGCCATCTGCGAAACCATCCGGCGACAGCGCGCCCTCGGGCCGGACCGGGTCCAGGACTGGCAGGACCTCAATCACCAGTTCCACCGCCTGATCAATCTCAAGTGCGACAATCACATGCTGGTCGAACTCATCCGCAGGTATTCCCAGTTCACCAGCTACTGGTTCATCGTCATGTCCGCGCCCGGACGCATCCCGACCAACATCGATGAGCACCGGGAAATTCTCGAGGCTCTGAGCCGGCGTGACGGCTCGTCGGCCCGGGAGCTGATGGAAAACCACATCATCGGTTCCGGCCGGTACCTGGTGGATTTCGTCCGCCAACACATGCCCCTGGGCCTGTGGGGGGAAGGCGCGGAAACAGAACGGAAGGATTAGCACCGGCGCGACGCGACCGGCAGGGAGAATCGAATGGAGCCCTATTTCAACGAGGACCACTATATCTTTCAGGAACAGTTCCGCCGTTTCTGCCGGACCGAGATCGCCCCGCTGGTGGACGAGGCCGAACGGACCCAGACCTTCCCCCGCCGCCTCTTCCCGCTCATGGGCCGGTTGGGCTATCTATGCATCCGCTGCTCGCCCGAGTTCGGGGCCGCCGGGGCGGACAAGATCACGGACGTCATCCTGCGGGAGGAACTCTCGCGGGTCTGCCAGGGCATCGCCAGCTCCTGGTCGGCCCACAGCCACCTGTCCACCTTCCCCATCAACGCCGCCGGCACCGAGGCCCAGCGCCGGGACTGGCTGGTCCCGGCCATCAAAGGGGAAAAGGTCGGCGCCTTCGCCCTGACCGAACCCGGGGCCGGGTCGGACACCAAGGCATTGGCATCCACGGCCTCGGACCGGGGAGACCACTTCCTGCTCAACGGCTCGAAGACCTTCATCACCAACTCCCCCTTTGCCGACTTCATGCTGGTCGCCGCCGTGACCGACCGGAAGCAGGGATACCGGGGAATCAGCCTCTTTCTGGTGGATCGCAACCTGCCGGGCATCACCGTGAACAAGCTGGACAAGGAAGGCATCCGCTCGTCGGATACGGGCGAGGTCTTTTTCGAGGACGTGCGCCTGCCGCAAGAAAGCCTGTTGGGGGGTAAGCCGGGGGCGTTCCACTTGATCATGGAAACCTTGAGCGAAGGCCGGGTCAGCGTGGCGGCCAACATGGTCGGCCTGGCCCAGGCCGCGTACGAGGCGGCTTTGAACCACGCCCGCGAGCGGGTCCAGTTCGGCCAGCCCATCGGCCGGTTCCAGGCCATCGCCCACAAACTGGCCGACATGGCCGCCAACATACGCGCCGCCCGGCTCATGGTCCTCTCCGCGGCCCGCCTCATCGACCAGAACCGATCCTGCATCTTCGAGGCCTCGTCCTGCAAGCTTCTGGCCTCGGAAACCGCGGTGCGCGTGGCCCGGGAAGCCGTCCAGATTCACGGCGGATACGGCCTGATGACCGAGTTTCCGGTCATGCGCTACCTGCGCGACGCCCTGGTCTACACCATCGGCGAAGGCACTTCGGAAATCCAGCGCAACATCATCGCCAAACAGATCGGTCTGTAAGCCCAACTCCGGCTTGGGAGCGAGCGGGTTTTCAAATCCCAGTTTACGGCTGGTTCCCAAGCTCCAGCTTGGGAACCTGATCCTGGAAGCTCCAGCTCCCCTCTTTTCCCGTCATGGCATTGGTTTTCGCCTTGGTCGCACTTTACGGAATACGGTGTTGAAGCAGAGCTTCAAGGCCATCTGGCGTTCCCAGGCTGGAGCTTGGGAACGAGCGGGAAAATTTCCAGGCCCTGAGAACGCCTCGCTCGGAGTTACTTCAAGGCCGCCTTGAATCTTGCGGCCTGCTCCATCAGGTTCCGCCCCCAATCCGCGGCCAGGGGATCGGCCGGGACCACCTCGCCGCCAATGGCCTTGGCAATGGTCGCCGCGCTCTTGGACGATATCTGGGGCTGAACGAACACGACCCGGATGCCTTCGGCCCGGGCCCGTTCGATCAAGGCCTGAAGCTGGGACGGCTTGGGCTCCTTGCCTTCGATCTCCACCGGAACCTGCTCCAGCCCGTAGTCGTGGGCCAGGTACCCCCAGGCCGGGTGAAAGACCATGAACCGGAGACCCTGCCTGCCCTGGAAGGTCTGCCGCAACTCGGCGTCCAGGGCCTCCAGTTCTTTCATGAACCTGTAATACCGCTGGTCGTACTCCGCCTTGTGGGCCGGGTCTGCGCCGACCAGGCCGTCCCGGATGTTCCGGGCAATGACCTGGACCCGCACCGGCGAGGTCCAGACGTGCGGGTCCAGGGTCCCGTGGTCGGAATCATGGCCCGCGTCATGGTCCGTCCCTTTTTTGCGGTCGCCGGCTTTATCGTGATCGTGGGCCTGCATGGGAATCTTCCGGATGCCCGCCTCGGTATGCACGATCTTCATTTTGTCGTTGGTCGAAGCCAGCCGTTTCAGCCAGACCTGTTCGAACTCGACGCCGATGCCGAAATAGATTCTGGCCTTGGACAAGGCCACCATCTGTTTGGGCCGGGGCTCATAATGGTGGGGGCTGGCGCCTGGGGGGACCATGACCGAGACCTCGACCAGGTCGCCGCCGATTTTGTCCACGAAATACTTCTGGGGAACGATGGTCACGAAGACCTGCATGGGTTCGGCCAGGGCCGGGCCGGCGGCCAGAACGCAGCAGATCAGCAGACCGGCGAGGATGAGACGTTTCATGGGCGGCTCCTTTCGGGCATGGGAGTCTCGGCACAATTGCAACTCAGTTGCATCCGGATTATGCAACTGAGTTGCGCGTCATGTCAAGCGATTTCAAACAGCACGGTCTGGACCCGGGTTTAAGCTCAATATTGTTACGGCGGGTTCCCAGGCTCCGGCTTGGGAACCCGATCCTGGAAGCTCCAGCTTCCATCCTTTTTTATCATGGAGTTGGTTTTCGCCATAGTCGCGCCTTACGTAATAAGGTGTTGAAGCAGAGCTTCAAGTCGAAATACAGTTCCCAGGCCTGAGCTTGGGAACGAGCGGGAACCCAGGATTTGTCCAAATTGCAGGTTGGGTCAGCGAAGCGTAACCCAACATTTTCCCGTAATAATGTCGGGTTGCGCTTTGCTAAGTTCAACCTGCGAAAAGGGTCCTCCCGAAGCGTTCAGAGGCCTGCAATATTCCGCGCTCGAAGACGGAAAAATGTTGACAATGGCGGTCGGCACGGACTAATATGCTTAATTAAGCATATTGCAAGTTGTCAATATCATGGATGATTTAATGACGCCTCGCTTGCCCCGATCCCCTGGCCTTACCCGATGTCCCAGCCCGGACATGGCCCGCCTTTGGCGGGGCAAGGGGGCGCCGGCCGCGATCCGCTCGTTCCCAAGCTGGAGCTTGGGAACCGGCAAAAGCTGAGGCTTCACCCGCTCGTTCCGCCCAACCCGTACCTGACACGGGATGCACGTTCTCTTATGGAGGAAATGAAAAATGAATCGACCTATGAATCGGATGAACCGAATTGCGGCCGCGGCCGTAACCGCGCTGTGTTTTCTGATGATCCTGCCGTTCATGGCCGCCCGGGCCGGGGCCGAGGAGTTGCATCTGTATTGCGGCGCGGGGCTGCGCCAGCCGGTGGATGAACTGCTGAAGGACTTTCAGCGGGAGACCGGCTGGACGGTCAACGTGGAGTTCGGCGGGTGGGGCCAGTTGATGGTCCGGTACCAGGCCACGGGCGCGGGGGACGTGTTTCTGTCCGGTTCGGCCTTTTACGTGGACAAACTGGCCGAGGCGGGCCAGGTGGTTTCGCCCCGCCCCGTGGTCCGGCACACGCCGGTGGTGGCGGTGAACATGGCCCATGCCGATCGAATCAAGACCTTTGCCGACCTGGCCAAACCCGGGGTCCGGGTGGGCCTGGGCGACCCCAAGGCCATGGCCCTGGGCCGGACGGCGGAACAGATACTCGATAAATCCGGGATGAAGGACGCGATTTTGAAAAACGTGGTCACCCGGGCGGCCACGGTCAAGCAGTTGACCTTGTACGTGGTCCAGGGGGACGTGGACGCGGGCATCATCGCCCGGGCGGACGCCTTTCAGAACAAGGCGGCCATGAAGGTCCTGGAGATCGATCCGGGCTGGTACAAGCCGGAACTGGTGACCATCGCGGCCTTGAAGACCTCGCCCGACCCGAAGGCGGCCATGCGGCTGGTCGAGTACCTCTCTTCAGCCCGGGCCGTCGAGGTCTTCGGCCGGTTCGGCTTCCTGCCGGCGAACTAGTCTTTAGGTCGAGGCGGCCATGAATCGCCTGGATCGCCTGATGGCCGGGCCGCTCCTGTTTTTCAGTCTGCTGGCGGCCGGGGTCATCGCGGCTTTATTGACGCGGGTCTCCTGGCCGGAACTGAGCGGCGCCTTCGGCCACCCGGAAACCCGGTACGCCCTGGGCTTTTCCCTGGTTGTCTCGGCCGGGGCCATGGCCGTAGCGGTCTCGATCGGGGCGCCGTCGGCCTATTTTCTGGCCCGCCAGGGCTTTCCGGGCAAGGGCGTCCTGGAAACCCTGCTGGACCTGCCCCTGGTCATGCCGCCGCTGGTGGCCGGGGTGGGCCTGTTGTTTCTGTTCGGCCGGGACCTGCTGGGCGGCCCCCTGGCCCGGGTGGGCATTCATCTGATCCTGACCCCCTGGGGAGCGGTGGCGGCCCAGGCCTTTATCGCCACGCCCATCGTCATCCGGGCGGCCCGGACGGCCTTCGAGTCCGTGGACCCGGGCTATGAGGAGACGGCCCGGACCCTGGGCCTGAAGCCGCTGACCATATTTCTCCGGGTCAACCTGCCGCTGGCCGGACGCGGCATCGTTTCCGGGCTGATTCTGGCCTGGGCCCGGGCCATGGGCGAGTTCGGCGCGACCCTGATGGTGGCCGGGGCGACCCGTTTTCGCACCGAGAGCCTGCCCATCGCCGTGTATTTGAACCTGTCCAGCGGGGAAGTGGGCATCGCGGTCTCATGCGCCCTGGTCCTGCTGGGCGCGGCCTTCGTCATGCTGCTCGCGGCCCGTTTCGTGCAGAAGCGCGGCGCGGGCGCGGACCCGGGGCGGGGGGATCGTTCTTGGCCGACCTGCGCCTGATCGGGGTGAGCAACCGCTTCCTCCGGGACGTGCATTTCCATGTCCCGGAGGGGGAGGCCTTTGCCGTGGTCGGGCCGTCCGGGGCCGGCAAGACCAGCCTGCTGCGGGCCATCGCCGGCCTGGCCCCCCACCAGGGCCGGATTCTGGTGGGCGGGGAGGAAATCCAGTCCTGGCCGGCCGATCGACGGGCCATGGGGTTCGTCAGCCAGGACCTGCACCTGTTTCCCCATTTGACCATCGAAGGAAACCTGGTCCTGGCCATGGGCCGGGCGGGCCGGAAACGAGAGGACCGCCCCGGCCGGGTCCGGGAACTGATGGACCTGCTGCGGATCGGCCATTTGGCCGGCCGCAGGCCGGGCACGTTCAGCGGCGGGGAAAAGCAGCGCGCGGCCCTGGCCCGGGTCCTGGCCTCATCTCCCAGGCTGCTGCTCCTGGACGAGCCCTTTTCCAAGCTGGACTTCCGCACGGCCCGCTATCTTCGAGCCGAGTTCAAAGCCCTGCGCCGGGACCTGGGCCTGACCACGATCATCGTGACCCACGACATCGAAGAGGCCGGATACCTGGCCGGGTCCCTGGCCGTGATGGAATCGGGAGGCCTCGAAATCGGAAGCGCGTCGGAAGCCGGGCCGGCGGGTGCCTTTCTGGACACGCCCAACGTCCTGCCCTGCCGGATCACCAGACAACTGGACCACGGCCTGGTGGAACTGGCCTGGGCCGGCGGGGTCCTGTTGGTCCCGGATGAGGGCCGTTCCTTTTCCCGGGTCGCGGTGGGACGCCAAAAGGTCGTGATCGGTGCGGCCCCGCCGCCCGGACCGTCCATCAACCGGTTTACCGGCTTGATCCGTGAGGTGGAACCGTGCGATGATTCGGTCCGGGTGGTCATGGAAGTCAACGGCCTGAGACTCCGGGTCGAGACGTCCCGCGGTCGCTGGAAGCGGGCGGCCCTGTCGCCCGGAGACACGGCCCGCGGTCTGCTGAGGATGCAGGACCTGGAACCGCTTTAACCCGAATCGCCGGGAAAGGGAGCATCGAGTCATGAACGTGTACGATCGACTGAAGACCGGGTTCGAGGAACTGATCGAATCCAACGGCTGGGAGAACGAAGGCATCCGGGTCCAGGTGCGGACCCTGTCCCCTGACGAGGCCATCGGCCGGCCGGAAGACCAGGACTACCCGATCATCAAGGGACGGGAGCGGATGATGGAGGCCGAGTTCCACGGGGCGCGGGGCCAGGCCTTTACGGACATGCCCGGCGGGTTCAGCGGCACCTTGAAACAGATCGCGGAAATGGAACTCGAGAGCAATTACGCGCGGGCCGTGTTTCTGGCCTGTCTGAACGCGGTCATGCGCCACGCCGGCTCGGTGGAAGGCACGGTTCACTGCCGGGACGACGCGCCGCCCCGATGCGCGGCCGAACTGGCCGGGTACATCGAGGAAAAATACGGCCGGCCCCGGATCGCCATGATCGGGCTTCAGCCGCGCATGGTCCAGGTTTTGGCCGGGCGGTTCGAAGTCCGGGTCACGGACCTGGACGAGGACAACATCGGCCGGGACAAGTTCGGGGTGGTCATCGGCGGGCCGGACCGGACCCTGGACAACATCGCCTGGTGCGACGTGGCCCTGGTCACGGGCAGCACCCTGGCCAATGCCACCATCATGGACGTGCTGTCGGCCAAGCCGACCATCTATTTCGGGGTGACCGCGGCCGGACCGGCCGTGATGCTGGAACTGGAACGGTTCTGCCCCCTGGGCTCGTAACGCCCGCCCCGGCCCGTCAGGAGGGGTCGGGAACGACCGCCGCCGCTTTCTTTTCCTGATCGAGTTCCGGCTTTTTCGGACCGCGGCGCAGTTTGGCCAGAAGGAGCTTGGCCTCCTTGAACTCCGGGGCGATGCCCAGGGCCTTTTCGATCATCTTCACGGCGTTGCCGGTATCGCCGGCCGCCAGGTAGGCCCGGGCCATGTTGAACATGAGGTTTTCGTCGTCGGGATGGTGGCGGCGGGCGCTGTTATACAGATCGAGGGCCTTTTTGTGCTTTTTCTGACGGCGGTAGGCGATACCCAGTTTGTTGAAGACATGGGCCAGGTTGGGGTCCACGTCCAGGGCCGCCTGGAAATGCTTTTCCGATTCCTCGAAATAGCCCTTGTCCGCATAGGCGTCGCCGATGTCCGTGCGCAGCTTGACGTCATCGGGCGCCAGCTCGATGGCCTTGTCGAATGATTTCTCCGCGGCCTCGAGTCGTTTGAGGCGCAGTTCGAACTCGCCGATAAAAAAGTTCAGCCGGGACAGGGAACGCCCCGAGGCCTTGATCAGTTCGGCGATGCCCAGGGCCTGCCGGAGGACGCCGATGGCCTGATCGTATTCCTCGCGGTTTTCATAGTATTCGGCCAGGGCGAAATAGGCCTTGAGGGAAAAGCGGTCCGTTTCCAGGGCCATGAGGTGGGCCGTTTCAGCCTCCTCGAACTGCTCGAGTTCACCCAGGACCCGGGCCAGGCTCAGCCAGGCGTCCAGGTGACGGGCATGGAGGTTCAGGGCCTTTTGATATTTTTCGGACGCTCCGGGCAGGTCCCCGGACTCGGCCAGGGCGTCGGCCTCCTGAATCAGCCTGAAGGACTCCTCCTGTTTCGGGTCGATCAACGGGTCCAGCAAGGCGATCAGGGTCCGGGCGAACTCCTCGGTTTCCACCGACGCGGAAACCCGGGCTGTCAGATCGTCCTTGGCCCCCGGGTCGGCCGGTGTGTCGAGTTCCGGGCCGGGCGGGGCGGCGATGATGACGAATGGAATCCGGGCCGTGGCTTCGTCCTCGCGGGCGGCCGCCAGGAGCTGGCATCCGGGCAGGGGGGTCGGGCTTTGAGAGGCCACGACCAGTTCGGGTTTCAGCTTCCGAATCTGGTCCAGGGCCGGGGCGTCGTCCCGGAAGGGCTCGACCCGGCCCATCCCAACGGCCTCGAGCATGTCGTGAAACCGAGGCGCGGTCGCCGGGGCCTCGGCCAGCAGCACGGTATACGTGCTGAAGACCCGGCGCGTCGGCGTCTCAGCTCGATCGGCCGAAGGGGGCATGCGTGTCTCTCCGGAAAGTGAAGGAATTGTCCATGCTGTGGTCCGGTTTCCATGGCGCCCGGATCGCTCAAAGGCCTCGTCTCATTCGCTGCCGCTTCAGATCGCCCTTCGCAACCGGCGATGTACCCCTGAATAAGTTGGACCGGAAAGAAACCGAAGCCTCGATACGACCCGTCGCTCCGCATAGTATACGCATGCGCCATTCGAGTCAATCCGAAATACGGGATCGCCCTGACCGGACAAGTTCCGGGTTCTGCGCGTGAATTTCCGGCTCGGGTCCAGGTCGAATACAAAACGCCGTCATCGTTCCGGTCGTACTTCATCTCGACGTTAGTCATGTTTTCAGCCTCGACGCTCGCTTTGATTTCTTTTGTTTTCTTTTTGGACCCGGTATGGTCGAGTGTCGCCCAGAGCCCCTCGACCCTACCGGAAAACGGTTGAAAAATGGATTATGGAGTCCCGGTCCGAGCCGTAGTTCATTCAACCTGGACGAATCGGGAGATCCCACGGCGGGGTGGAAGAAAATCCGGGGAAAAGCGGGTTGGAATGCGCGTTTAGAGTGAGATTATCCTTGAAGTGAGATTATCCTTGACATCCATATTATTAAATACCGAAGAATTTGCCCCGCCCCGTATGTTCAAGCCTGAAAGTCCGTCTTCTTCGGTTGACAACCATCTTGATTTAAAGGGTTGTTGGCGGGGGAAGCCCGGGTAGGCCTCAATAGGCAGAAAATCGGGCGAGTGTGGGCCCTGTGGGCCTGAATTTGCTTGTGGAGGCGTTCGGTCTTCGGGGGTCAGGCGGTCGAAAAGGCCATTCGGCCGGCCCGGATACCGCCCAGCCAGCGCCGGCCCAGGAACCGGGCCATGTCCATCATGGATTCCATCCGGCCAACCACCCGGTGGAACAGGCCCCCATACCCATGAACGGTATCGAGCCAGCGGGCCTCGTTGATCGAAATGCGGTCCAGAATATCCGACAGATGCCCTGGAATCGCCCCCCGCTTGCCCAGCCGGATTCCCCGGCCGGTCCAGTCCACCAGGGACAGATACTCGTCCCGGGTCAGGGGCAGCACGCCCCGGGGGTCCCCAGGGTCTTCTTCGCCGAGCGGGCAGATCCAGGTTTCGTCCGTCCCGGAAGCCCGGGCCTGGATTCGATCGTAAATGCCCGTATATTTGCTCTGCTCCGGCGTCTCGGCCACACCGGCCCGGATCGGGTTCAGGTCCACATAAGCCATGCAG
>JAHJTB010000370.1 GCA_018830135.1 Pseudomonadota bacterium
AAGGCCCTGGACAGCGGCTGGCTTCAGGCCGAAGTGGCCAGGGCCGGGTCGGAGTCATACGAGAAGATCGAACGGGGTGAACGAAAGGTCGTCGGCGTCAACTGTTACGAGATCGAGGAGACCCCTTACGAGTTCGAGCCCGTTCGCCCCGATCCCCGGACCTGGGACCTGGCCATGGCTTCGCTCGAGAAAGTCAGATGCAATCGAGACTCCGCCCGGCTGGAACGGGCCCGAAACGACCTGTCCAGAGCCCTGGAGCGCGGGGAAAACACCATGCCCGCCACCATCGAGGCGGTCAAGGCCGGAATGACGGTCGGCGAGGTCGGTGCGTTGTACCGGGACTTCTTCGGCTGCTGGAACGTGCCTTCCATCCCGGGCCTGGGCTGAACGGTCTGATTATTGGAGAAGTGACGCATGACGGAAAAGCATAGAAGGATCAAGGTCGTAATCGCCAAGACCGGCCTGGACGGGCACTGGCGAGGCGTCCAGGCCGTGGCCACCACGCTGAGAAACGCGGGTATGGAAGTGGTTTACGTGGGCATGTCGGAGGCCGAGGCCGTGGCCCGGATCGCCATTCAGGAAGACGCCGACGTCATCGGGCTCAACGTGGGGGCCAGCTACCAGCAGATCGAGGCGCTCATCGAAATCATGAAAGCGAGAGGATTGGGCAACGTCCTGCTCATTGTCGGAGGCGTGATACCCTTGGTCGACATACCGAAACTGAAAGACATGGGAGTCCATGGCGTCTTCCCGCCGGGATCGAAACTCGAGGACATCGCGGCCTTTGTCCGCGAACACGTGCGACTGCCCCACTAGAAAACGATCGCCTGGTCCCGGAGCGTTGCCGTGCGGGTTGCCGGGAGAGCGCGCGAATGACGGGTGAACCGTCCCCATGATTCGCGAAACCTGTTCGGGATATGGAGCCTGGCGGCTGGAGTCGGATATACCCCTGCTTTTTGGGGTAATTGCCCGGAATGGCCCTTACGCCTTGACAGCCCGCCCGCTTGTTCCTATGCTGGCTCCTGTCAATCAACCAGCACCAGGTCTTGTCCCCGCCGGCGCCCTCGGGCGGCCGGGTCCCCGGGAGAAGACGCCGAGAGGAGCCATCGCATGGAAAAGGAAAAGCGTTCGCTGACGCCTTCGTGCGCCAACTGCACCGTGGAACTGTTCAACCGAATCTGCTGGAACGAAAGCGGGGTGGGTTCCGCCGGCTGTCCCACCGTGACCCGCAAGGAGGTCCTGGCCGAAGCCAACCGCGAGTATGAACGCCCGGAAGTCGGCGAGTTCGCCCGTCAGGCCTCGATTCAGGAAGCCGAATGCTATGCCAACCGACACCAGCGCCCTTACGTGCTGCAGCCGACCAAGACTCGCATCGTCGAAATCTGCGAATTTGCCCACAAGATGGGCTACCGGCGACTGGGGCTGGCCTTCTGTATCGGCCTGACCCAGGAGGCGGCCGCCGTGGAGGACATATTCAAGATTCACGGCTTCGAGGTCGTCTCCGTGCTCTGCAAGGCCGGCCGGACCCCGAAGACCACGATCGGTCTGACGGACGAGGAGAAAATCTTCCAGGGCACGGACGAGGGCATGTGCAACCCGATCTTTCAGGCCAAGGCCCTCAACCACGAAAAGACCGAGTTCAACGTGCTATTGGGGTTGTGCGTCGGACACGATTCCCTGTTTTTCAAATATGCCGAGGCGCCGACGACCGTATTGGCAGTCAAGGACCGGGTGACCGGCCACAATCCGCTGGCCGCCGTGTACACATCGCACTCCTACTATCGGAAAATCCGGCAGCCGGAGTAGGGGACGGATATGCCTGATCGTAACGGACTGAACGCCTTTCAGAATCCGGCCTCGGTTGCGGTTATCGGGGCCACGGAGCGACCGGGCTCCTGGGGCTCTTTTATTATGAACGGCCTGATGGCATACCGTTTCCCCGGGCCCTTGTATCCGGTCAACAGCCACGCCGGGCAGGTCTACGGTCTCCCCGCCTATCGGGACGTGCGCGAGGTCGAGGGGCCGGTGGAACTGGCCGTGCTGACCATCCCCGAGGAGGGCGTGGAAGAGGCCATTACCGCCTGTGGGGAAAAAGGCGTTCGCGGGGTGACCATCGTCACGGCCGGATTCGCCGAAACCTCGGAGTCGGGCCGGGTCAAGCAGGACGCCGTGGTCAAACTGGCCCGCTCCTACGGCATGCGTCTGGTGGGGCCCAACGTCAGCGGCACCTTCAATCTCCACGGCAATTTCTGCGCGGCCGCGGCCCGTGGCGGCGCGGAAATCCGGGTTACGCCCCTGGCGGCCACCTGCCAGGGCGGGTACGCCTTTTACGAGCTTCTGGCCTCGGCCAGCGTCCGGAACATGGGAGTGGGCCGCTTCGTGCACACCGGCAACGAATGCGACGTGACCGTAACCGATTTCCTGGAATACTTCGGACGGGACCCGGCGGTCCGGGGCGTGGTCATGTACCTGGAAACCATCCGGGACGGCCGACGCTTTCTGGAAGTGGCCCGGGAGGTCACGGCCCGCAAGCCGGTCGTGGTTTACAAGGCCGGCCGCACCCCCGGCAGCGCCCGGGCCGCGGCGAGCCACACCGGGGCCTTGTCCGGCAGAAAGGAACTGTTCAACGGACTGCTCAACCAGGCCGGCGTCGTCCTGGCCCCGTGCATGGAAATGCTCATTCCCATCGGCCACGCCCTGATGGAGCGGCCGCCCATGAAAGGCAGGCGTGTCTGCATCGTGACCATGGGCGGGTCCTGGGGCGTGGCCCTGTCCGACTCGCTGGAGGAGACCGGCCTGGAAGTGACCGAACTGAGCCCCGGGCTCCAGAAGCGCCTCCGGGACATGGGCGTACCTGAGAGGGCTTCCCTGAAAAACCCCGTGGACATGGGTGCGGCCGGAACCTTGTTCGCCGTCGAACACGCCCATGCCATCGCCCGCGACGTGCTGCTTTCCGGTGAGGTGGATGCCATGATCCTGCACGGCATCGGCCGGCCGGGCATGCACGACCAAAATACCGAAGACTTCATGCGCATTTTTGCGGCCATGGAAGCCGATATTATCCGGAAATTCCAGGCCCTGGAAGCGGAGACCGGAATCCCGGTCGTGATCGGCAGCCACCATACGCCGCTGGAAAGCCAGGTCATTCACGACATCAACCAGGAGGGCATCCGGGTGCCGGATACCCTGCAAAAGATCGCGGACCTGCTGTTCGCCATGTACGATTACGAGCGGAAACGGCAACGCGCGGCCGGGTCCTGATCCGGCCCCCAGGGCCGGACCCCGGCCAGTGGGAGGAGACATCATGACCGAAATCTGGCAATGGCCGGCGCTCGAGATCGCAGAAACGATCGCCCGCCGGGAAGTGACCTCCGAAGAGGTGGTGCGACTTTTTTACGAACGGATCGAAAGGGTGAATCCCAAAATCGGGGCGTACGTGACCCTCTGCCCGGAGGAGGCCCTGGAGGCGGCCCGGGCCGTGGATCAAAGGATCGCCGGAGGCGAGACGCCGCCCAACCCCCTCTTCGGCGTGCCCACCTCGATCAAGGACCTCATCGAGACCCGGGGCGTCCGCACCACCCACGGCTCCACCTTCTTCCGGGACTATGTGCCCCCGGCCGACGCGGTCCTGGTCGAACGCCTCAAGGCCGCCGGATGCCCCATCCTGGGCAAGACCAACACCCCGGAGTTCGGCGGCAAGTTCACCACCGACAACCAGCTATTTCCGACGACCCGCAATCCCTGGAATCCGGAACGGACGCCGGGCGGGTCGTCCGGCGGGGCGGCCGCCCAGATCGCCTCCGGAATGGGCCCCCTGGCCGTAGGCAACGACGGCGGCGGCTCCATCCGGGTCCCGGCCCACTGCTCCGGCGTCTTCGGCCTCAAACCCCATTTCGGCCGGGTGCCCTCCTGGCCCCGGTACGACGCCTGGACGACGCTGGCCCACGAAGGCCCGATCACCCGGACCGTGCGGGACGCGGCAGCCATGCTGGACATCATGGCCGGGCCGGACGACCGGGATCGAAAAAGCCTGCCGGCCGCGGGTCTCAACTATCTGGCGGCTTGCGAGGGCGACCTGGAGGGACTGACGGTAGCCTGGAGTCCCACCCTGGGCTACGGCCGGGTCGAAAACGAGGTCCGCGAAATTTGCGGGAAAGCGGCCCGGGCCTTTGAGGCGTTCGGCTGCCGGGTCGAAGAGGACTGCCCTGATCTGCCCTGCCCGGAGCCGACCTACCTGGCCGTCCTGTCCTCCCGCCTGGCCCCCTGGCTGGAAGATATGCTGCCGGAAGGATTCCGGGAGCACCTGGACCCCATGGTCGGCGTCCTGCTCCCGGGCGTGGATCAGATGACGGCTCGTGATGCCATTCGGGCTGATTTCGGGGTGGAACAGGTCTGGGACGTATTCAGGCCGTTTTTTGCCCGGTATAACCTTTTTCTGGTGCCCACCATGGCCGCTCCGGCCTGGAATCTGGAATATTTCAGCCCGAATGAGATCAATGGGGAACCGCTGGCCTCGGTCCTGGAACCGTTTTTCACCTTTCCCTTCAATCTGACCGGCCAGCCGGCGGCCAGCATACCGGCCGGATTCACCCGGGACGGACTGCCTGTGGGGCTTCAGATCGTGGGACGGCGTTTCGAGGAGGACCTGGTCCTGCGGGCCGCGGCCTGTTTCGAGGCGGTCCGGCCCTGGGCGGACCGCTGGCCGGAGGTCGCTTTTTCCTGAAAGGGTGGATTCTTGGCCGGACCCGGCCCCGGCGGCCGTCAGGGGCCGCCGGGGATGGGGGTCACATGGGGTTGATCCCGTGTTTCTTGGGCGGCAGGTGAGGGTCCTTGACGGTCAGCAGGCTGAAGGCGTGGATCAGTTTCCGCCGGGTGTCCCGGGGATCGATCACGTCGTCGAATCCGTAGAACCTGGCCGTGGGCAAGGCCCGCATCTTGGCCCGCAGTTCCTCGATCAGTTCGGCCCGCAGCTCGTCCGGGCGGTCTGATTCGGCGATGCGCCGGCGGTGCATGATCTCCACCGCGCCGCCCAGGCCCATGCCGCCCATTTCCGCCGACGGCCAGCCCACCAGCAGATTGGGCCGATAACCCCGCGAACCCATCACGTATCCGCCCATGCCGAAGGCCTTGCGAATTATGACGCAGACGATGGGCACGGTGCAGTGACCCAGGGCGTACAGGGTTTTCATGCTTCGCCGGACCAGACCGGTACGCTCGTGTTCCGGTCCGACCATGAATCCGGGCACATCGGCCAGGAGGACGAGGGGGATGTTGAACGCGTCGCACATCTCCACGAAGTGGGCCATTTTTTCCGCCGCCGGCGTGTCGATGACACCGGCCATGAAAATGGGCTGGTTGGCCACGATGCCCACAGGGCGCCCGTTCAGCCGGGCCAGGCAGGTGATCATGTTTTTGGCCCATTTGGGCTTGATGTCGAAGATATGGCCGTGGTCCACGAAGGCCCGAATTACCCGGTACATGTCGTAGCCCTTGTGGTGTTCGAAGGGGACGATCCGGAGCAGGCTTTCCTCCCGGCGATCGACGGGGTCGTTGCAGGATATGACCGGCGGTTCAAGGCCGGCGTTGGTGGGCAGAAAGGAGAGGAACTCCTTGATCTGGGCGATGGCCTGTTCGTCGCTATCGGCGACTTGGTCGGCCACGCCGGTGATCGGTTCGTGGACCTGGGCGCCGCCCAGTTCCAGGGGCGTGATGTCCATGGACAGGGAGGCCCGGACCAGGTGGGAGCCGCCGACGCCGATCGAGGCGGTCTGGCGGGTCATGGTCACGAAGTCGCACAGTCCGGCGATGTTGGCATGTCCGGCGTAGCAGGGGCCGACGGCCGCCCCGGCCATGGGCACCCAACCGGAGATGCGGACCTGGTCGTACCACATTTCCGGGTAGAAGTAGCCGAAAGCGTCCAGGTCCTGGGCCCGGGC
>JAHJTB010000371.1 GCA_018830135.1 Pseudomonadota bacterium
CAGCAGCAGGCGGACCATCTCCTGGTACAGTTCGGCCCGGTCGTCCGGCAGCCGACCCCAGGAAAAATGGAGCGAGGCCATCATGGTCAGTTGCAAAGGGTTGCCGGCCAGGGGACTCAGGTCGGTCCGGCGTATGGAGGTCTGCAAGTGTTCGATCAGTTTTTTGCCATCGGCCCGGCTTTTCCAGCCCAGGCGGACGATTTCCTCGTACCAGCCGGTGATGAACCGGTCGATCCGTTCTTCGTCCAGCGGGGCCAGGGTGTGTTCCCTGAAATCATCCAGCCGCCAGCCGGCTTCCTGGTAGGCGTAGCCCCGGCAGGTCACGAGATAGCGGTTTTTTTCATGCGCATGGACCGAGGCAAAGCCGAGCACCGCCTCATGCACGGCCCGGCGCCGCTTCGGGTCGGGCACCTCGTCCAGGCCGTCCAGGATGACCAGGACCCCGCCCTCGAGCAGGCGCCGGCGCAGGAAGGGCTCGAAGTCCCCCAGGGTATCGGCGGCCAGGGAATCGATCATGAAGCTCCAAAGGCCGTCGGCCGTGCCGTCGCAGAACTCGCCGGCCGCGAACTCCCGCAGGATCACCCGCAGGGGCAGCAACGGGCCGTGGGTCCAGGCCGGGGCCAGACGGGCCAGCCACTCGCCTGTTTCCTCCAGCCTTTCCCCGGCCAGGCAGAGGGCCAGGTAGTTGACGAATGTGGACTTGCCGCTGCCCGGACCGCCCAGGAGGACCATCCGCCGCTCCAACCCGGCCGCCTCCAGCGCGCCCAGTAATCGAGGTTCCCGGTCCCGGCTCATGCGTTCAGCCGGTTGTCGCCGTTTGCCCCTGCCCTCAGGGTTTTCATCATCCTCGACCACCCGGGTGGTGGTATTGAGCGACACGTACAACGGCGCCAGGTCCATGTTCTGTTGGCGGGTCTGCTCCATGGCCCGGGGGTCGATGGTCCCCAGGGGTAAAGATTTGCAGCATTGCACGACATGGCGCAGGTAGGCATCTTCGAGCAGGGCCGGGTTCACCTCGACCGGCCGGGTTTCTTTCCGGCCCCTGGGCTTCGTTTTCCCTCCCTTCGATTCCTTTTTCGATCCAAGTGGAAATTTGTACAGGCCCCCTTTTGTGTTTTTATAGGTCCTCGTATCCTCGGTCCAGTGCCCTCCCCCTCTGTCGCTGTATTCCCTGAGATAAACCGTGCCCTGTTTCTCCTTGAAATCCAGCCGGACCCAATTGCAGGCGTTTCGATATTCCCGGTCCTTGTAGCACGCCCCGGCGGCCAAGAGCATGGCCGCGGCGTCCGGAGTTTCGAGACTCAAGATGCCCGCTTCGTGAAGGTGGCCATGGAGGATGAAATGGCATTGCTCCGTCAGAGCGGGTATGCAATCTGCCCGGTCGAAAGGCAGCATGCACTCAAAGGGATGGTGCATCAGGGCGATCCGCAGGTCGGCCCCTTTGGCCTCTTTCAGGGCCTGGTCAACCTGGATTTCACCCAAAGCCAAACGGTCCAGTTTCGAATTCCCCAGGGACATCCAGGCCGAGTTCAATCCGATGACGGCCACCTTTTTTCCAGCCTCGGAAAATGACTGGACGTAAAAATACCGTTCGTCGTTGAAAGACATATCGCTGCCGAACCAGTCGTTGACAAATTTCGCATAGCGGTCGAATTTGGAGAACACCATGCGCCGGTTTTCCTCCGAGGCGATGATGCGGTTTATTGTATCGTGATCGTTCACATTCTCGGCCATGAGCTTTTCCATCGGCGTCACGGCCTTTTGATCCAGATCGTGGTTGCCCGGGACGATGAAAAGCCGGTTTTTTTTCAGATTGGTGGCGGTCAGCAGCTTGTCGAAAAACGATCCGGCCGATTCGTATCCCCTGGCCGCGCCCTTGCACGAGATATCCCCGGTCACGGCGATGAAGTGCGGCTGGAGGCCGTCCTCAGTCATTCGCTTTTCGACGTCTTCCAGCAGTTTGTCCAGGACCTTGTTCCGGTTCCAAGAGTCTTCTTCATTGAAATGCAGGTCCGAGATATGCAGCCAGGTGATGGTGTTCATGAGGCGATCCCCCATCGGCGCAAAGGTTCGATGTTCTGATGCGAACGGTTTATCCTTTGTTTTATACCATCATCGACATGGTCAGTAAAGAAGCGGATTACGGTGTTGAAGCAGAGATAAAGACCGAAGATATGCCAGGGATGGGGCGAATCAGACTTGTCCGTTTCCGGCGGGATTTATCAGCCTCTGGCTGATTGTCAGGCCGTCTGACGGCTCGAACCAGGAAACTACCTGTTAGGGCTAGTCACCGAGCTCCCGCTCGGGAACGAGTAGGGAATTTCCGGGGTGCACGAGATTGCTTCGTCGCTTGCGGCTCCTCGCAATGACGGTGTTTATAGGTTCCGTCATTGCGAGGAGCCGCAAGCGACGAAGCAATCTCGTGCACCCTGAACCTGACATAAAAGCAGAGCCCCTTTCTAGCTTTTCCCGAGGCATGATGGATTGCAGAAAGCATGTTGGGTTACGCTACGCCAACCCAACCTATTCCAGGGCATATCGGGGCAAGGGGTCGGAGCCTGGCGACGGGCGGAAATCCGACCTTCCCCTCAGGCCTCCCTGACCGTAATCGCCTGGTTGGGGCAGTCCACTTCGCACAACTGGCAGCACATGCAGAGTTCGGGCCGGGCCGGGCTGGCCTTTTCCGCCTCGATGATCAGCACGTCCATGGGACAGGCCTGGACGCACGAGGCGCAGCCGTCGCAACGCCGGGCGTCCACGGTAATAACGAACATGAATACCTCCCCGGGAAGATTTGAAATAGTCGCGGCGGGGCGGATCGCTCCGGCCCCGCCGCGAAGGCGTTCGATCAGATCATGCGCGCCGTATAGTTGGCCGTATGAATGGCCCGTTCGACCTTTTCCGGTCCGGTGGCGTCCCCGATCTCCCACAGTTCGATTCCCTTCCCGGCCAGTTGATGGAACAGGTCCCGATCCGCCTGCCTCGGCAGGGCCAGGATCACGGAATCGGCCTCGATCGTCCCTTCATTCCCCTGGGCGTCCACGTATTGGACCCGGCCCCCGGAAACGTCCCTGACCCGGGTCCCGACCATGACGTTGACCCCGCCTTCGGCCAGGAACTCGTTGATGACCATGAAGCGGGTCATGATCGAGTAAGGCGGAAAGCCCACGGTCTCGCCTTCTTCCAGCAGGTGGACCTCCTTGGCCTTGTCCGGATCGGTCACGGCCAGCATTCGTTCCTCGGGCGGCTTGTGGTACTTGGTGTACCCTTCCGGCTTGGCCTTGCCTTCGCGGCTCAGCGTCACCGCCGCCTCCGATCCGTAGTGCCCGCCGATGACGACCACGCGTTTGCCGACCGTTTTGGCCCCGGACAAAAACTGGTCCAGGGTCATGACCCGTTCGTCCTCCAGGCCCGGAATTTCGGGCCGGGTCTCCGTGGACCCGGTGGCCAGGACCACGGCGTCCGGTTTGGTCGTTTCGACCAGTTCCGGCGTCACGGTCGTGCCCGTTTCGACCCGGATGCCGGCCCGGTCGATCTCCCGTTTGAGCCAGCGGATGATGTTCATCAACTCGCGGGTGTACAGCCTGGGGTACGAGGAGGCCAGGGGCAGGTACCCGCCGACCTGGGCCGATTTCTCGTACACCGTGACCTCGTGTCCCCGCAGATGGGCCACGCGGGCGAACTCCAGGCCGGCCGGCCCGCCGCCCACGACCATGATCTTCCTGGCCTTGCGGGCCGCCGGGGTGCGTTCCTCCCACCATTCCATGTTGCGCTGGTATTCGAAGTTCACGGCGCACCGGCTGGGACGGTTGGAAAAGTCGTCCTCGAGACAGGTGTTGCAGGCAATGCACTGGCGGATGTCCTCGTACCGGCCCTCGATGGTCTTTTTGGCAAAGTACGGGTCGGCGATGGAACCGCGGCCGATGCCCACGATGTCGATCAGGCCGTCTTCAATGTATTTGACCGCCAGACGGCCGTCGTTGATCCGGCCCAGGCCGACCACCGGCACGCCGACCACCTTTTTGACGCTGGCGGCCAGGTCGATCCAGACGCCGCGAGGTTCGTACAGCTCGGGCGTGATGGTCGTGAAGTGTTCGAACAGTCCGCAGGTCACGTCGAACAGATCGCAGCCCGCCTCTTCCATGGCCGGGGCGACGTACTTGCAGAAATCGTCCAGGGCGTACCCGCCTTCCATGAACTCGTCCGCGGCCACCCGGCAGGCGATGGGGAACTGGTTGCCCACGGCCTGGCGCATGGCCTGGAGCAGCTCGCGGACGAACCGGAGGCGGTTTTCCCAGCTTCCACCATACTGGTCGGAGCGGTGGTTGGTGTAGGGTGAAAGGAACTGCTGGGGCAGCGTGCCGTGGGAACAGTGGAGTTCGAACATGTCGAAACCCGCGGCCTGAACCCGGGTGATGACCGCGACGTGATCGGCGATGGTCCGCCGGATGTCCTCCTCGGTCATGCCCCGGGGCGGAATGCTGGGCGGAAAGGGCGTGGGCGGCGTGGTGTCCGAAGGGGCCAGGCACTCCTTCTTGACGTGGTTCGGCAGGGCCTCGGGGTTGGCCTGGCGGCCGGGATGCGTGACCTGGCACATGGCCTTGGCCCCGCCGGCGTGAATGGCCTCGACCAGCTCGTACAGGCCGATGACCTGGTTGTCGTCGAACACGCCCAGCATGCGCGGAAACAGCTTGGCGTTCCAGGAGGGAATGGCGCCTTCGGTCGAATACAGGCCCCACCCGCCCCGGGCCCGGTAGTAGGTCGCCTCGATCAGCTTCTGGCTGGCGATGCAGTCCTCCCGCACCAGGTTGGAAATCATGGGGGCGGCATAAAGCCGGTTCTTCAGTTCCAGGCCTCGGATGTTGATGGGGTCCGTAATTTTCGGCATTTCGACTCCTCCTGTTGGTGTGAATCCTAATCGATCCCCGGCCCCAGTTAAAGCGCCGGGCGGATTATTTTTCGTAACCCTTTTCGATGAACCGGGTCTTGTAGGTCGACCGCTCGAGGGTCTGGGGCGGCAGCCAGGATATCCGGGGCGTGAACTTCAGCCGGGCCTTGAGGGCCTGGGTGATCTCCTCGGCCAGCCCGGGCAGTTCTTCCAGGGCCGTGGCTTCCCCGTACTCGATTTTCAGGTTCAGGGGCGGGGTCACCCTCGGGGGCGGCTCGTCCAGAACGATGCGGAACTCGCCGGTCACGCGCGGCGCGAACCCGGTGATCACCCCGTCGATCGCCGCCGGGTAGACCATGACCCCCTTGATCTTCAGCATGTCGTCGGTCCGGCCTATGACCCGGTAGCGGAACCCGGTCCGGCCGCAGGGGCAGGGCTCGGTGGATATTTCGCACACGTCGCCGATCGTTTCCCGGAACCAGAGAAATCCCTCCCCGTCCAGGGTCGTCTGCACGGGCATGCCCCGCACGCCTTGCTCGAAGGGCAACGGCTCGTACGTGTCCGGATCGACGACCTCGAAAAGCATGTTGTCGTCCGCGATATGGTGCATGCCCTGGTACTGCTCGTGGTCGCAGGAGATGCCGAAACCGGCCCCCGAGTCGTACAGACGGGCCCCGTAGGCCGACTCGATCCTGCGCCGGACTTCCGGAATGCCGGCCCCGGGCTCCCCGCCGCAGAAAAGCACGCGGATGGACAGGTCTCCCACGGGCAGGCCCAGGGCCTCGGGCGACTTGTCGATCAGGTGCTCGGCCAGGGACGGGGTGCAGGCCAGGGCCCGGGCCTTGAACATGTGGGCGAACTTGAGAATCCGTTCCGTGCCGCCTTCCGCGCCCACGGGATAGACGCAGTGGCCGCTGTTCTGGAAGAACTCGGCGTACGGCACGCCGGCCAGGTACATGCTCAACCCGAAGGCGTGGATCATCCGATCGCCGGGCCGCAGGCCGATGCGCCAGGCCATGCGTCCGATGTTCTGGCTGCACCAGCGGATGTCGTTGGCGGTCATGGGGTAGGGCGTGGGCTCGCCCGAGGTGCCCGACGTGGCCCCCATCAAACGGAGCTGGTCCATGGACACGCCGATGGTCCGGTCGACCACCTCGACCATGTCGCCGTCGCAGTCCTCGAAAAGCCTGCGCCGCTGGGCCTTGTCGAAGACCGGGACCCGCCGGGAAAAATCGTCCAGGGTCCGGATGTCTCCGGGTCTGACGCCGGCCCGGTCCAGGCGCCCGCGCCAGAACGGCTTGTCTTGGTACAGGCGCTCGACCAGCCGCTTGACCTTTTCGAGCTGAACCTCCCGCACCCGGGGCGTGTTCAGGGCCAGTTCGGCTTCCATGTTCAGATAGGGCCGCTCCTCGGTCATGGAATATTCTCCTCTCAGCCCGGACCATTCATGAGGTTGGGTGGCGAGGCGGATGAAAATCCGAGCGGAAGGCGAAGTTGGAGTGATTTTGGCTCGCAGGCATACTTGACGGCATGTCGAGAGCCAAAATCGCGAAACAGGCCTTGCAGCCGGATTTTCGCCGCCGCGGTGGATAACTCATGGATCGTCCGGGCTCCTAGCGTTTGAGTATGTTGATAATGCAGCAGGCCGTGTCCGTGTGGATGAACCCGCCGCCGTTGTGCTGGAGTCCGACCCTGGCCCCCTCGACCTGCCGGGGACCGGCCTGGCCGCGAAGCTGGCGCACCAGCTCGATGATCTGGGATATCCCGGTCGCGCCGATCACGTGGCCCTTGGACAGCAGGCCGCCGCTGGTGTTGACCGGCACCTGTCCGCCCAGATCGGACCGGCCTTCCTCGACGAACCGGCCGCCTTCGCCCTTGGCGCAGAATCCCAGGTCCTCGTAATGGATGATTTCCGCCGTGCTGAAACAGTCGTGGACTTCGGCCAGGTCCAGGTCTTCCGGGCCCAGGCCGGCCATTTCGTAAGCCTTCCGGGCCCCGCGCACGTCGGTGTCGAAATAGGTGTAGCTCGCGTCGTTCGGGTACAGGCCGGAAACATGGATCGACGCGGCCACCCAGACGGGTTGGGTGGTGAAGCGGGCCGCCGCGGCCTTGGAAGCCAGAATCACGGCCGCGGCCCCGTCGCCCCGAGGGCAGCATTGAGGCAGAGTCAGCGGGTCCACGATCATGCGGTCGTTGAGCACTTCCTCCAGGGTCACCGCCCGGGTCAACTGGGCCTCGGGATTCATGGACCCGAAACGCCGGTTCTTGACCGCCACCATGGCCAGTTGTTCGCGCGTGGTCCCGAACTCCTCCATGTGGCGCCGGGCCATCAGGGCGAATATGCCCGGCGCGGTAAAGCCCATGTCGCCGGCCCGCTCCGGATACTGGGGACCGGTGAAAATGCCCAGCATCTTGTCCGATCCGGCCACGTTCATCTGCTCGACCCCGAAAGCCAGGGCCACCTCGCACTCGCCCGCGGCCACCCGGAACCAGGCCTCCCGAAAGGCGCAGGAAGCCGTGGCGCATCCATTCTCGACCCGGGTCACCGGAATCCGGGTGATCCCCAGCTCGCGCAGCACAAGCTGGCCGATCAGCAGGCCCTGGCCCCACTCCCACTGGGCCAGGTTGCCGGCATAGGCCAGTTCGATGTCCCGAGGTCTGATTCCCGCGTCCCGGATGGCCTTGATGCAGGCCTCCTGGGCGATGTCCGTCAATGAACGGTCCAGGTACTTGCCGAAGCGCGTCCCGCCGATGCCGATAATCGCTACTTCGCGCACGACTGTCCCTCCTTTGCTCCGGTCGGACGGAATTTGTACGTGTAAATGTCCCGCCCCTGCTCATCCCGGCTGAAGGCCTCGACCACCATTTCCATCTCCTGGCCCACCTTGAGCGAATCAGGCTCCGGCTCCAGACCCGTGATGATGGAATAGAGCTTGATCCCCTCGGGCAGATCGATGAATCCCATCAGGTACGGCTTTTTCATCGAGGCCGGCCCCATGAAGGACAAGGCATAGGTGTGCAAAATTCCGGTCCGGCTCAGGGGCGCCGCTTCGAGTTCCCCGTCGAAACATTCCGGACAGACCATCTTGGCCGGGAAAAATGTCTTTTGGCAGTCCCGGCAGCGAACGCCCATCAGGCGGAGTTCGCCCGCCACCTCCTTGAACCAGCCGTCGACAATGTCTTTCCGGCCCGGGTCACTATTCGACATGGATATACCTCCTGGTCGATCTGGATGCTCCCCTGGCCCGGGCCGCCCGATTGGGTCCGGTCCCGGTCCGTGCCTGCCTGGACCGGTTCGCGGGCGCCGGGGATTCGATCTCGTTCATGGGTCTAATGAAGAGCAACCGCTGTGCCAAAAAAACCATGCTTATATCTATTTGATTTTATTGAATATATAATTGAGTCACCCGTGAAGGCCTCTTTTTATGTCTTTATTGAGACGATTTAGCGACTTAATCAAGACGATTTCACGGGCAAACGGCGGAGGCCGGGCCAGGCAGACACAACGCTCCGGACCCCGGGCCGGCGGGAATTATCGAGGTTATATCTTGACTTCACTCGATTTTTATTGAATATGTTTCAAAATGACCTGAATCGAGTCGCTGCCCCCGGGCTTCGACCTGAAAATAAATGACGCAATAAAGTCATTTCCTGGGGACATGAACCGGATTGGCGGAGGAAGGCCCGTGAGCACGAATGCGCCTGAGTTCAATGCCGAAGAGTGGGCCTTTGTGGCCGCCTTCGCCCTGTTCGACGGGCCGGTGGAAGTGGATACGGCCATGGCCGTGGCCCCGCTTCCGCCGGGCCGGCTGCTCGAGTGCCTCGAACGGGCCGTGGCCCTGGGCTGGCTGGAAAAATACAGCGCCCGCGTCTTCGGCCTGGCCGACCCGCTTCCCGCCGAAGCCTCCCGAAAAATCCGGGACCTCAACCGGCCCGAGCGTCTGGCCGAGGCCTATCAGCGCCTGGACCAGGCCGGAGCGGTCCGGAAACTGGCGCCGCCGTACCGGTACGAACTGCTCAAAAGCGTGGGCCGCCACGAGGAAGCGGCCCGGCTCCTGGTGGAAGAGGGGCGTCGGGCCGTGGCTCAAAACCGTTTGGAACCGGGGTATCGCGGCCTGGCCGAAGCCCTCGATCTGTTCGGCGCCTCCCTGAAGGATTCGGAATCCGTTCCCGTGTTTATTGCCGCGGCCCTGGATTTCGCCAGCCTCAGCTTTTCCCTGGGCCGGGACCTGGGCCGGGCCCAGGGGTTTCTGGTCCGGGCCGGCGGTCTGGCCCGCGACCTGGGCGACCGGCGCTCCGAGGCCCTGGTCAATCTGCACCTGGGCCGAATCTACTACCTGGGCGACCGGCGCCTGGATGCGATCGTTGCCTTCAAGGCCGGCCAACGTCTGGTCGAAGAACTCGGCGACGAGGACATTCGGGTCCAGGCCTCCGAGTTCATCGGCATGAACTACTTTGCCATGGGCCTGCACGGACAGGCGGTCGAGCATCTCGAACAGGCCGCCCAGGCCTTCGAGGCGGCCGGGGACCGGCTGCTCAACCCGTCCGCCCCCATGTATCTGGGGTACTGCGCCTCGTACCTGGGCCAGTTCCACCGGGCCGTGGGCAATCTCGACTTCGCCTGGCGACGGGCCAGGAGCGACGCGGACAAGTCCCTTTCCTCCATCTATCGGGCCACCCTGGGCACGGTGCTCCTGCAGATCGGCCAGGTCCAGGAGGGCTATTACCATATCCGGGCCGCCCTGAGCGAGGCCGAGACCAGTGGAAACGCCCTGGCCAAGTACAACGCCTCCGGCGGCATGGCCTACTATCATTTCGTTCACTACCGGTACAAGGAAGCCCGGGAAATCCTGGCCGCCCTGATCCGGGAAGGCGCGGCCTCGGGCATCCGCAAACAGTTCGCTTCGCCGTACATACTCGAGATGCTCTTCGAGTTCGAACGCCACGGCCTGGAGCCCATACCCGACTTCCGGTTCGCCGATCAGGCCGAACGCATCCTCCAGGAACCCAGCATTCACCTCCAGGGCGTGGCCTGGCGCCTGTTGGCCAGGCAGCGTTCGATTCAAGGCGACCATTCCGACCAGGTCTGGTCGCATCTGAAAAAGAGCGAGGACCACCTGATCCTGTCGGGCGACCCGACCCAGTTGGCCAAGACCCGGGCCGAAATGGCCCGTTTCGCCCTGGGCCGGGGCCAGCGGGACCAGGCCCGCCAGTTGGCCCTCAAGGCCCGCCGGGGGTTGTCCGGACACTCGGAAGTCTTCTTCCCGGACGAACTTCGGGCCCTGCTCAAGGACCTGGACCTGGCCGACGAAGGCCGGACCGACGCGGAGTCCGTGGCCCATAAATTCCGGATGATCGTCGGCGCCATCCCTTCGACCTCGTTTGACGAAAACATGGACTTCATCGTCCTGGAGCTCAACCGGCTGCTGGGCGCGGAGCGGGGCGCGCTCTTCTGGGCGGACGACCGGAAGAACCGGGAACTGAAACTGAAAACCGGCCGGAATCTGACGGAAGCCGAAACCATGGCCCCGGTCTTCGAGCGTCACTGGCGAACCATTCTCAGGGTCTTCAAGGAAAAACGGCCGGTCATCGAACGGAATCAGTCCGGCCTGCCCCCCCACGCGGCTTCCGGCGCGCGATCCGTCCTCTGCCTGCCTTTGGTCCTGAAAGGAGCGTCCCGGGGCGTGCTCTACTACGACAACTCATATCTGACCGACTGTTTCGATCTGCTCGAAGACCCCCTTCTGGAAAACCTGGCCGCCGATCTGAGCCAGTGGGTCAGCCGGGTCATCCAGTTCACCGGCGCGCTCGAGGAGACCGAACGGCGGGCCATGGAGATATCCGTGCAAAGGGAACTGTCCGGCCGGGACGAGATCGTCGGCGGCCGGAGTCCGCGCATGCTCGAAGCCCTCCGGCTGGCCGACACGGCGGCCGCTTCGGAAAGCACCATCCTCATCCAGGGCGAAACCGGCGTGGGCAAGGAACTCCTGGCCCGGAGAATCCACGAAAAAAGCCCCCGGGCCAAAAAGCCGCTGGTGACCGTGGACCCGACCACCATTCCCGAAAACCTGACCGAAAGCGAACTGTTCGGGTACGAAAAGGGCGCCTTCACCGGGGCGGAAGCCCGCAAGACCGGACGGGTGGAGCTGGCCCATCAGGGGACCCTGTTCATCGATGAGATCACCGAAATTCCCCTGGCCGTTCAGACCAAGCTGCTCCGGGTCCTCCAGGAAAAGACCTTTGTCCGCATCGGCGGCACCCAGCCCCAGACCTCGGACTTCCGCCTGATCGTGGCCACCAACCGGGACCTGGAAAGCGAGGTCCGGGCCGGCCGGTTCCGGGCCGATCTGTACTACCGGCTCAACATCATCAAGCTGGAAATGCCCCCGTTGCGGGAAAGGCCGGAGGACGTGGTCGTCCTGGCCCGATACTTTCTGGCCCGGTTTTCCAAAAAATACAACCAGCCCCATCTCGACCTGACCCGGGACCATGAAACCATGCTGACCCGGTACCCGTGGCCGGGCAACGTCCGCGAACTGAAAAACCTCATCGAACGGGCGGTCATATTGAGCGACGGCCAGGGCCTGGACCTGCAACTTCCCGACCTTCAAGCCGCCCCGGCGCCCTTGGCCCATGACGGGGACCTGACCCTGGATGAAATGCAGCGCCGCTACATCCGGCACGTCCTGCGCAAAACCGGCGGCCGCATCGGCGGGCCCGGCGGCGCGGCCGGGATACTGGGCCTGAAACGGACCAGTCTGTACACCCGGATGAAAAAACTGGGCCTGACCCGGTCCGATGCCTGAACCGCTCCCTCGATGCGGCCTGGGACCGTCCCCCCTCGATGACCGGGGGCGGTCTTTTGCCGCCTGCCCACCCCGGTCTGTGATGCAACGGTTGTAATCGCGGTTAAATCCGGATTTTGCGGTTGTCTCCGACTGCGGCGACTAAATGCGTGCTGCAACGCTCGTTTCCCGCTTTTTGACCTCGACGTATCGTATAATACGCCCGCAGCCAAAAACCGGTCCAACTTCGCGTTTCGCTATCCATTTCGAGGCCTCGCTACGAACCCAACCGCAAAATTCGGGTTAAATCCACGAAAACGGGGGAATCCGTTTTACAAAAAGCGGATTCCCCCTCGGGATGTCGGGGCGCGCACCGCCCGCTATAGCGGTTCGATCCGGCAGGGAACGAACCGGTGCAAGGGCGTGGCCGCGATCCGGTCCCGATGCGTGTTCTTGGTCAGAAGGTTGACGTTGACCCCGTACTGGACGCCGTCATAGACCAGGCCGAAGCCGTGCGGGATGATCACCTGCCCCGGCCGGACCGAACCGGTCACCTGGACTTCGATTCTCGCCTCGCCGGCCTCGGTCACGACCCGGACCGTCCGGCCGTCCTCGAGACCAAGCGTTCCGGCGTCCGCCGGATTCATGGACAAGGTGCTGGTCCGCCGGTTTTGGTTCCAGGCCGGGTCCCGCATGTTGGTATTGGCGTTGGTGTCCATGTGGTGGCCGGCCATGAGGATGAAGGGAAAGGCCGGGTCCATCCGGAGCCTTTCCGCTTCCAAATCCGGATCGATTTCCTGAATCCATGATTGAAACCCCTCGTCGAACAAACGGATTTTCTTGTCCGGCGTGGTCAGGTTTGCAAAGCATTGTTCCGGATCGGCCTCGCCGACCCACAGGCCTTCCGGATGGTCGACCACGGCCTGGAAAAGTTCCAGACCCTGATCGGGTCCGGGCGTAAATCCGGCCCGGGCCGACTCCTCCTGGCCGGTCTGGGTCCGGGTCTGGAGCATGCCGAACAGGCCGGCCAGGTTCATCGAGCCCAGGGCCGGTCCCAGGGTCTTGCCCACGATGAACGGGGCCCCGGCCATGACTTCCGGGTGTTGCATGATATATCCGAACAGGGCGTCCCGGTATTCGCGCGTGGCGCCTTTTCCCGCCGCCGCGTAAAGGGAAGCCGGGAGGTCCGGCACCAGGCCCATGGCTTCGGCCAGCATGGTGAATATCTCGCTGGACTCCCTGGCCTCGCCCTCGGCCTCGACCACCGGCCGGCGCATCTGGAAAAAGACCTTGGGGAAGGTCTTGGTGAAAAACGTGCTGTCCCAGGACTCGTAGGCCGACCGGGCCGGCAGGACGTAATGGGAGAGGGCCGCGGTTTCGGTCCGGGCCATTTCCACGGTCACTAGCAGGTCGAGCCGGCCAAAGGCCTTTTCGTACGCCTGCGTGTCCGCATAGGACCGCAGCGGATTGGCCCCCACGCAGAACACGGCCCGCAGCCGGTCCGGATGATCGGACAGAATCTCTTCGGGCATGACGTTGGGCGGGAAAATGCCCTGGATCGCCGGGATGTTCGTGGCCGTGGTCCGCCAGGTGTTGGGATCGTCCGGGTCGGAATGCACGGACGGCCCCACGAAGCGCGATGGGAAATAGTTGCCGCCGGGCGCGCCGATCCGGCCGCAGACCGCCAGCCAGGCCACCAGCAGGTAGGAGACCAGGGTGCTGTGCCGGTTCATCAGAATCCCGAGGTCGTCGTACAGACACGAGCGCCGTCTCGTGAACTCCCGGCAGACCTCGCGCACCGGCTCGTATTCCAGTTCGCAGACCTTGAGCGCCGCCCGGACGTCGAAATCCGTGAACCAGGGCCGGACCCGGTCGAAGTCGCTGACGTGTTTTTCGATGTACACCTGATCGTGCCACCCCTCGGCGATGACCAGGGCGATCATGGCCCGGAACAGCAGGGCGTCCGTTCCGGGCCGCGGGGCCAGGTGCACGTCCGCGATCCGGGCGGTCTCGGACATGCGGGGGTCCACCACCACGACCAGCTTGTCCGGGTCCTTGGCCATCCGGGACAGCTTGCGCCGCGCCTGCGGCGTCTGGTGGCTCATCATCCCGTTCCAGCCCACGGCCATCAGCATGTCCGTATGGGCGTAATCCTGGGTAAACGAGAGCGCCTGGCTGCCCAGGGTGACGCCGTGGGCCCAGAAGCGGCCCGTGTGTTCCTGGCCCAGGGCGGTGTAGCTGTATTGAGACCCCAGCAGGCCCCCAAAACAGGCGGCAAAGCCCAGGCCGAAATGGCAGCCCTGCCCGCTCAGCACCCAGGCCAGGCAGCGCGGCCCGTGCCGGTCCAGGAGCGGCTTGAGTTTTTCGGCGATTTCACCGATGGCCCGGTCCCAGGATATTTTCTCGAATCCGCCTTCCACCCGTTTCAGGGGGTGGGTCAGCCGGTCGGCGTTGTGCTGGTGATGGATGACGTTCAGGCCTTTCCGGCAGACGTACCCCTCGCTTTTGGGATTGTCCTTGTCCGGTTTTACCTGGACGATCCGGTTGTCTTCGACCCGGACCTCCAGCCCGCAGTTCTGGGAACACAGGGCGCAGCTTGTTTTTTGCCAGGACACGTCGTCGATCCTCCTGCCTGTCTTGGATGGATAGGTTCCTAAGGTTGCCGGCGCACACCGCTCGTCTCGGACCGATGCCGGGCACGCCGTAAAATCCCGATCACCGGCCTTCCGCCCCCATACGTCCCCCGCCAGGCCGGCATATCGCCGAGCCTCCCGGTTTCCGGACCTGGGCTCCGAGGCGGCTGCTTTCCCATTTTACCGTAAATTGGATTCTTTATCCATGTCCGCCGAAGATAAGACCGGGGGCTCCTGGCGGTCAAACGGGTTGGCAAGGCCGGGCTGTCGAACAAAAAGGGCCAACGCCGGAACAAGGGTCCATGCCGGCCATGGCGGGAGAGCCGGCTGGAGACCGTGACGAGCCGCCCGGCCGGCCGCCCGCGAAGCGCCTGCCCGCTCGTATCCCTCCATCTGGAACTCGGCCCGATCACGGGGCAACGGCCGGTCGCCGGTGTAGCCCTCCGTGGCGAGGTCCTGTCGGATGTGAAGATGTAAATCGAAGCCAGATTGGACTTTCCTTTACATTCTGTCCTGATCTGACAATTCTACCTGCTATGATAACCTGCAAGCCGAGCGGTGGTATAACTACATCGGCAGGCAAGTGTCTTCCTTTGGATAGTGCAAGAGGCTCGCTCCTGAACTATCTGCGGTTGGTGCTGCTCTTAATCGTAGAGGGAACGAAAATGGTAGGGGCTCACCAGAATTTGATCGTTAATGATTTGAGACAAATGTATTTTCTACACAATTCATAGTCTATACGGTTTGATGGATACATATAGACCGCCTGACAGAATGTGGATGGTGCAAAATAAAAGTAAAAAAATTGGTAAGTTAATTAACTTGACGAATTATGTTCAGTTTGTTACCGCTGTTGTTGCACGATCATTTCGGGCAGGTTTCTCGGATACTTCGTAGATAATCAGGGTACGTGAGTTGTCTTATGCAGGAACAGAAAGACATATCAGGCCAACTCATCGAGATGCTGAGTGGAGCCCCGAATCCACAGTCTTCTCTATCCCTGAGTGCTGGCCTGCGGCTGCGAGGCTCAAAGGAGCCGGACTACATTGTCATCCGGCACTTGCGGAAGCTGCTGAATGATGGAGTCATAGAGCGGGCTGGCGGCCGTTGGAAAATCAGGGGCCTTGAATACACAGGGCCGTACGGTTCAGTTCACGAAGGTCTTCAAGATCGGCTAAACCTCCCCATTTCGAGACTGGGCGCCGAAATCCTGGGGCTGACCGGAAAACAGCCTGATAGCAGTTCAAGGCTTTTTTGGTACGATAGAGAAGTCGAGCAAGGGGTCCGCGAGCCAGTATCTGGTCGGTGGGACCGGTTCCGAAAAATCTGCGCCTACTATCGCCAATGCCTTCGGAACGAACGGGGCTCCGAGGCTTCTGCCCCTAACAACTTGATTGGGCAGCGCTTTGTATTTCTGAACCACATGGGCAAATGGTACCCCCAGCCAAGTCGTCCATGGAGGATGACAATTCCTATCGGTTCGCATATGTCTGCTTTCTTGAATGCTCTACCGGGTGCGGGTGATGACCAGAGCCTGATTCTCGGGTATCCACTCCAGGCGGTCTACCTGGAAAAAGAAAGTGAACCTGATATAGCCTTTATCCAACCCGTCTTCATGTTTCGATTGACTTTCGAATTTTCCGCGGGAGGTTTGAAGCTTGAATGCCAATCGCCCAGGCCGGAAATGAATCTAAGATGGATCGAGAGTACCTTCAAGGGAAAACCCGAGACTCAGCGAAATTTCATGTCCGCCTGTGGATTCTTGAATCAGAAGGTATATTGGGACGATGCGCCCGGGCTTGAGCGAGGCGAGCCCGCTCCCCATTTGGACCATCTTGTCAAAGCCCTTGAATCCTTTATGCCCGACCGAATCGAGGAGGCCTTGCGAATCGAGGCAGCCCCCGACACCCTACTCCAAGAGCCTTTCAACACCGGCATATACAATCGGTTCGTCCTGATGCCGGCCAACAAGATTCCGTTTCATGTTAACCTGCTCAAGGAACTGGCCGCGATCGAAGGGGCTCCGGACGACGAACTGGACAAGACTGCACTGCGCTACCTTTTTGCGGAAGGACGAGACGATCAGCCTGTTGTACCGAATGACAAGGAAGCAGGAGTTGAGGTGGCCGATTTCACGCCCCTCAATGCGGAACAACGTCTGGCCGCGAGTTCATTACTCACCGATCCCATTACTATCGTCACCGGTCCACCTGGCACGGGTAAGAGTCAGGTGGTAACCTGTGCAGTGGTCAACGCCCGTCTCAGAAATAGTTCGGTTCTGTTCACTAGTCACAACCACAAGGCCATAGATGCGGTGATGGGAAGGTTCGAGATCCAGGAGATCGAGCCGCTTATACGAAGGGCCAACTCCAAAGACGATCCCAATTTAAAATTTACGTTCCGGGACGCAATCACCATGATCCTGGAGGGCGCTCACGACCCCGACGCCTCCGAGCGATTCACTTCTGCCTGGAATGAATTGGATCGGATTCTTATGGATAGGGGTAGCAGGTCGCGCCTGGCTGAAGAAGTAGCCCTCGTCAGTTCGGAGCTCGGCAGGATCGAGGAACGGAAGGCCGATCTATCGCGTGAAATGCCGAATGAGACGGTCCGATTCCTCGAACACAAGCCGGAAGCGATCCCGCTGGAAGGAACGGCCTGGCTTGTCAACAGGGTTAAAGCTTTGAAATCCGCCAACAATGCGACACGGTTTGAAAGGTTGTCATTTGCGGCCGGATCACTGGTCGGCATTTTCAAATACAGAATGTTGTTACGAACACTACGGGAAGTGCCTGAACTTCCTCAGCTCCCCTCCTGGCCGGTTAGGTCACGGTTGAAAGAACTGGTTCCGGAGCTACCAGTGTTGGAGCGCGTCCTGGAGTACTCCCGCCTGAGAATCGCATCCGTTCCCTGGGAGAAAAAAGCCACGGAATTGCCGGGTTATGAAGAACTCTCCCGTGTGATCGCTGGGCTAACGAAACGTATTGAAGAACTGACCCAGCAAATCGTGCTCTTCGATGCTGAAAGGCGAAAGGGTCTGCCGTCGATGTTCAGCCGTGAAGAGCTGCATGGACTGAAAGGCATCATTCGAGACCTACAGACAGGAATGGCCGATGGTGCGGTCAACAGACAGGCCGTGGAGGCCATCCGCAAGTATGCGCCCGTTGTTTTGGGTGGTTTTCCATGTTGGGTGGTACCCCCGTTAAAGCTTGGACCCGGGGTGCTGTTTAAATGGACCCGGCCGAAAGTTGCGTGTATTGGAAGTATGGTCGGTA
>JAHJTB010000372.1 GCA_018830135.1 Pseudomonadota bacterium
CGCAGCTTCAGACTCAACATACCGGCCCATATGGTTCATCAGCAGGTTGCCAAGACCATTCCAGGGATAAGCATAATTGGGGTCCAATTCGATGGCCCTGCGATATACCGCCTCGGCCTCCTCATACCGCCCCATATGATCCTGAAGTAGGTTACCCAGCCCCGTCCATGGATAGGCCAACTTCGGGTTCAATTCGATGGACCGACGATATGCAGTTTCAGACTCCTTATACTGGCCTAAATGGTTTTTCAGCAGGTTGCCCAGGCCGGTCCAAGGATCGGCATCTTTCGGGTCCAGTTCGATGGCACGGCGATACGCTGCCTCCGCTTCCTCGTACCGGCCCATATGGTTTTTCAACAGACTACCCAGACTGTGCCAGGGATAGGCGGCCCATTTAGATTGCCAACCCTCGGCCGCCTTGCGGTATAGTCTTTCTGCAGCATCATACAAACCGAACTGTCCGTGGATGATGATTGCCAAGTTATGATACCAGGCATGTGGCAATTCGTGTACCAAAAGCTGATCCATCCAGTTAGTTAGCGCTTTCATAAGGAGCTTATTTTCCAGTACGATCGATCTGTCAGTAATTTTCAGGGCGGCGACGACCACATCGGGCGGAGTTCCCGGTTCCTCAATCAAAGTTAGCAGGGAACTCCGTGCAACCTCATGCTTGATCCTCATGCCCGCGAGAACCAACAACAGTCCCCATGATGGCACGGTCTTGACCGAATCAATCCGCCGGATCATTTCGGCCCCTGGCACAAAACGTGCCCCTAGTGTTTCAAGTATGTCAATCCAGTCGCGCATGGCGGCCAAGGTTGCCAGTGCCATCTCCCTGCCCTTTTTTTCCTCAGCATCTGCGATTCGGCTTTGTTCCTCGGCCAGTTGGGTGACGAGGTCGTCCAGAGGCTTCTCCTCCATTCCTTCCAATTCTCGAAGAATCTTGATCTTGCCGTTGCGATCATTCTCCAGACTGAAAGCCAGCCCGCTAAGGATTCGGTCCCGTATGTGGTCCGGCGTGTCTTCCGAAAACCGATTCAGCAGGAGGGACTCGTCAAACGGCTCGGCCCCAAACAATTCCAAAGGCCAGCGCCAGTCCGGGACATCGCGCCACAGGTCGAAAACCCATTGCCAGCAGGGATCGGGCTTCAGTGGTTCGTCCTCCCCTCCCTCGTCCGGTGGGATTGACCGGGTTTCCTGTTCGGCATCGGACTCCTTTTCCAGGGGGGGTTTGACGATCTCTTCCGCGATCTCGACCAGTTCGCGGGTGGTCAGGGTCTCGGGGTAGTCCTCGATCAAAACCCCGTCGCCCACGGCCAGATAGTCGCAGTAGTGAATGAGGTGGAAGTCGGGGGCCTTTTGATCCGGGCCTGGCTCGGGCGGCAGCAGCAGTTTCAAGGGCGCCTTGTGCTCGTCCCATTCATCCTTCAGGGCCTTGAGGTCCTGATACACCGCTTCGAGCTTTTTGCGGACCCGGTCGATTTCCGCGTTGGGTACGGGCGAAAAGACGACGGTTACGCGGACGGTCCCTGCCGCTCCTTCTCGGCTTTGCTTGAGCCGATCGTTCATGGCCCGCAAGGCCTGGAGCAGGCCCTCGGTGTTTTGCGTGTTCAGCCCGGAGACTATAACCAGTTCGTTGAAAAGATGCCCCACGGCCGCGTCTGCCAGTTCGGTCATTCCGGTGCGCAGGTCCACCAGCAGGTAGTCCAACTTGCGCTCCTGGGTTCCTCGGCTTTTATGGGCGGTGAAGGCCTCTTTTTCCACCCGTTTCCGGATGTAGGTGAACACATCCGCGCCAATGGTCCGACCGGTCCCCCCCTTCCATCTATCGACCAGCCGCATGAAGACCTGAGCGCCTTTTTTCTTGTATCGGCTTCTATACAGGTGTGTGTCCAGAAAATAGGGATAGGCCGGGGCCAAGTACACAGACCCGTTGGTCCGGCAGGCCAGCCGGGTTTCGTAAAAAATCTGGATGATGTCGGGTACTTCCATATTTGATTTTTTGCTGTTCATTGCCTCGGCGGCCGCGGTCAGAAAGTCCCAGAGGCCCTTATCCGGATAGTTTCCGGTGGTCGCACGGGCCGGGGTGGATTCCAGGCAGGGCATGACCGTCAGGCCGGGAGCGTCGAGGTCCAGGTCGATCAGACCGACGTTTCGCCCGTGCTTGTCCGCCAGATGATAGGCCACGTTGAGCAGCAGATTGGTCCGGCCGACCCCGCCCTTGAAAGAATAAAACCCGATGCTACGCAACTTTCAACTCTCCTTGCAACTCACCCCGAAAATTGACTATGTTTTCCACTTTACGCGGTGTGGGGGGCGCGGCTTTTTCCTGGGCTTTCTTCATGACGAATCCATTGCCGGCAGCCCCGTCCCGATCTTTCGGCCGGGTTTGTTCGGCCCGTTCCATCATCTCCCGCCAGTACCCGGCCTTGGGCAGGAGCCGGATTTTGCGGCCCTTGGTGGTGCCGAAACGCTGGAGGAACCCGGCCTCTTCCAGCGTTCCCAGGGCCCGGGAAATCGAGGCCGCGGAGGGCGGGTCCCCGTCCGGCCAGTTGTCGCGGATCGTTCCGATCCGGGCCTCGTCCCGTCCCGGTTCGGTCAGGATGCGCAGGATGGTCTGGCCGTTCGAAATCAGGCTCGCGGCCTGTTGCGGGTCGTCGTACTCCAGGATGAACAGAATCCCGTTGATCACCGAGGTCCATGCGGAAATTTCCGCGGCCTTCCGGTGCTGCCGGGGAACGGCCTCCAAGTGGCGCCGCAAACGGGCGGCAATGGGCGTGAGTTCGGACCGCAGTCGATCCAAGGGTTGATGCTGCTGGTCGTAGATTCGCCGGATGACCAGGGTGCTCAGTTCGTTCAGGCAGGCCGGTTCATCAGGCGAGGTCTCGAACGGTTCTCGCGACCAGGCCTTCAACTCCTGGATCATCTCGGCCAGTGCTTGATCGGTCATGTCTTTCTCCCATAATGAAACAATAAGGAACAATAAAACTCCGTCATGTAGAAATAATATCACCATATGAAATAATATGCAACAAAAAAGCAACAGGTCCGATTCATCCCCCATGCAGAAGATTCATAAGAATTTCCTTTTGTTAGGAGGCCCAAGGCATGACGAAAATGGATTTATAGAAGGAAGCGGGTAGCGGAAGGCCGGAAGCCCCCTGAAGCTCAATACGGATATTGCGGCAGTCTATTGCCTCGCCTCGCTCAATTGCCGCTTCCATCGGGCTTCCCGGTCGTTGGATGAGTTAAATATCCCGCTCTTTATATGAGTTATCCCCCTGACCCCGCCAGAGGTGGGGTCAGGGGGATATTTTATGAAGCAGAATTGTCGGGTTACGCTTCGCTAACCCAACCTACCTAAAGAACGACACATTTTCGTTCCCTCCTTGTCCCGGGCGGGCCGAATATGCGGATACTGATCGACTCCCCTTCCTTATCCTGCCCCGGAACGCCCCCCAAGCCTCAAACCAACTCGACCCGTTCCTTCGAGCGGATGATCCGGCCTTCCTCTTCCAGTTTGATCAGGTGGCTTTCGACCATGCCCGTGCCGGGGAAATAGTTCATGATGGGTTCGGGAAACAGGAGCCGGTTCAGGTCGTTCGAGGCGAGGGGACCATGGGCCAGGGCCTCCAGAATCCGGGCCTCCCTGTCGAGCAGTTCGTCCCGGACGGCCCGGATGGCCGCGTGCGGGTCCTCCGGGATCGGCCCGTGGGCCGGCAGGATCAGGTCCACATCGAGGCTTTCCAGCCTGGCCAGCCCATCCAGGTATCCGGTCAGGCCGCCGGCGGACGGCGCGTACCAGGCCGGATGCCTGCCCACCACGTCGCCGGGCAGCAGCAGGCGCCTGTTCGGATCGTACAGGGACATGTGGCCCGGTGAATGGCCGGGGGTGTGGATGAGGGTGAACTCGAAGCCGCCCGGGGCGATGACCGCGCCCTCGTCCAGGCTCTCCACCTCCCGGGCCGAGCCCATGGGACAGCCGACCCGTTCGAAAAAGACCAGCAGTTCGTCGGGCCCCATCAGGGCGTAATCGATAAATTGCGCGCCCCGGTCCCGGCAGAGGACCATGTCAAAAGTGCGGTTCAACTCCTCGGGGTCCAGGGCCGCGGCCGCGTCGAGCCGATGGACGAGCACCCTGGGATTGACGGTTTCCGCCAGAAAGGTCATGGCGCCCATGTGGTCCGGGTGGGCGTGGGACAGGACCACGGTGTGCAGGGCCTCGGGCTGGAAACCCCAATGGGCCAGGGCGTCCAGGAGGTGTTTTTCACCGGCCGGGCCGCCGGTGCCCACGTCGATCATGGCCAGGCCCTCGGCGTCGGGAATGATGAAAAGGTTGGCCGGATGGGGAAACTGCGGCCTTTCGGCCCATATGCCGAAGATACCGTCGAACTCCTTGTATTTCGAGCAATTATCCATAAGTTGTCTTCATCCGATTCAAATTTCTTCTTGACGTTGACCGATAGAACCTACTATTTTCCCGAGGATAAATCAACCAGATCGCCGGATGGATAAAGGAACGGATCAAGGGGCCGGACGATCCGGTCCCTGGAGGGAAAGGGGACCCCATGGCTGAGCGCGGGACAGGCGGGACGCCGATCATCATCGGCGTGGGACAGCATACCCACCGGCCGGCGGACGCGGACCGGGCGGCCCACGTGCTGGACCTGATACCCATGGCCGTGAAACAGGCCGAGGTTGACGCCGGGCTGCCGGGTCTGGCCCGGCGGATCGACGACCTCTGCCTGGTCAACATCATCTCCCTGGCCCACGAGAACCCGCCCGAGGAACTGGCCCGCCGGCTGGATGCCGCCCCGAAACACGCGGCCTACACCTGGATCGGGGCCACCGCCCCCCAGTGGTTCGTCAACCGGACGGCCGAGCGCATCTCTTCCGGCCAGACCCGTCTGGCCCTGATCTGCGGGGGCGAGTCCTTCCGCTCCCGGAAGCTTCGGGCCGAAGCCAAAAAAGAATCGCGCCAGGCGCTCGGGCCGGTTCAGGCCGCGGACGGCCCCCGGTTCGGCGCCTCGCCCAGACAGCCCTGGATGGCCGGGGACCTGCGCGACCCCCTGACCGAACTCGAGATGCGCTACGGCCTCATGGCCCCGATTCACATCTACCCGCTTTTCGAACAGAGTCTGCGCCGTCACGAGGGCCTGACCCTGGAGGAACACCGCCGCGACCTGGGCGAATTCTGCGCCCGCTTTTCGGCCGTGGCTTCGGAAAACCCGTACGCCTGGTTCCCCAAGGCCCGGACCGCGTCGGAGATCGTCGAGGAGACCGCGGCCAACCGCATGGTCTCCTTTCCCTACACCGTGAACATGTGCGCCATCATGGCCGTGGACCAGTCCGCGGCCCTGTTCATGACGGATACCGACACCGCGGCCGGTCTGGGGGTGCCTGAAGAAAAATGGGTCTATCTCCGGGGCGCCGCCGACGCCGGAGACGTCTGGCACGTCTCCCGGAGGATCGACTATCATTCCTCGCCCTCGGTCAAGGCGGCCGCCGACCAGGCCCTGGCCCAGGCCGGGCTGGACCTGGACCGGATCGATTACCTGGACTTCTATTCCTGCTTCCCCAGCCCGGCCCGGATCACCCGGAACATGCTGGGCCTGTCCAAAACCGATCCCCGCCCCCTGACCGTCACCGGCGGCCTGCCCTATTTCGGCGGCCCGGGAAACAACTACGCCCTGCACGCCATCTCCCGCATGGTGGAACTGATCCGCCGAAATCCGGACAAGACCGGGCTGGTTCAGGCCCTGAGCTGGTTCATCAACAAGCATTCCGTGGGCGTGTACTCCGGCCGTCCCGGCGACAAACCGTATTCCCCGGCGCCCGTGGAAACCTGCCAGGCCAAACTGGATGGGCTCGAAGGCCCGCCCCTGATCGCCGAGGCCTCGGGGCCGGCCGAAGTCGAGACCTACACCCTGTTTCACGACCGTCAGGGCCGCCCCATGGCCGCCGTGGTCATCGGCCGGCTCGAAAACGGCTCCCGTTTCCTGTCCCGGACGGAACCGGAACCGGGCCTTCTGACCACCATGACCCGCGAGGAGTTCGTCGGCCGCCGGGGCCGGGTCTCTCACGCGGACGGACTCAACACCATCCGGTTCTGACTTGCGGAGGGCATCCCCATGAACCCGATCGACCCGTCGAGCGAACCCCCGGCCTTTGATTTCGAACTCATGCGCCTGGTCCTGGAAAGCTCGCCCTACTACAAACATCTGAACATGGAACTTCTGGAGGCCGGGGACGGGTTCGCCCGCGTGGCCATGAACCTGGAAACCCACCACAACAACACCCAGGGCATCGTGCACGGCGGGGCCTTGTGCTCCCTGGCCGACCAGACCGGACTGGCGGCCATCGGCACCCAACTCAAGCTCGGACAGCGGCCCCGGACGGTCCAGATGGACGTCCGCTATCTGGCCCCGGGCAGGGGCCGACGTCTGATCGCGGAAGGCCGGGTCATGAAAATGGGCGGTCTGGTTTCCTTCAGCGACGTGGACATCAAGGACGAAACCGGACGGACCGTGGTCGCGGCCCGTTGCACCTGCGCCATCGTGCATTTCGAAGGCGATGAAAAATTCAAATAGGACGGAACGGCCGTGACGAGCCTTTTGATCGTTTCGGCACGACCGGCAAGGTCATTCTTGTTATGAGGCGTTTTTTCCACCCCGACGGCATCGCTGTTTTCGGTGTCAGCGACGAACCCCGAAACCTGGCCCGAAACATCATCCACAACTGCCGCGACCTGGGCTACCCGGGCCCCATTTTCCCCGTGGGCCGCAAACCGGGCCGGGTCCTCGGTCTGGACATCATCACCGACCCGGGCGACCTGCCCGAAGGCATCGACCTGGCCGTGATCCTGGTCCCGGCCGTTGCCGTGGCCGACGTGATCGAGCACTGCGGCCAAAAGGGTATCAAGCGGGCCGTCATTTCCACCGGCGGTTTCGCCGAGTTCAAAAACCGGGACAACGAGGCCGAAGCAAAACTCCTGGCCGCGGCCCGCCGGCACGGCATCCGCTTCATCGGTCCCAACTGCATCGGCGCCATCTGCACCCAGTCCGGACTCTGCACCCCGTTCAACCCCATGCAGCCCCAAAGCTACAAAAAGGGCCGCATCAGCCTGATCGTCCAGAGCGGCGGAGTGACCACCCAGAGCGCCTATTACTTTTCCGAGGAGCACCTCGGCTTTTCCAAGATCATCAGCGCGGGCAACAAGCTGGACCTGACCGAATGCGACTTTCTGGAATACCTGATCGAGGACGAGGACACGGACCAGATTCACATGTATCTGGAAAGCATCGACGACGGCCGCCGGTTCATGGATTTGGCGGCCCGTTCCCCCAAACCCGTGGTCCTGTTCAAATCCAACAAGGGCCGGACCGCCAGCCGGGTGGCCCAGTCCCACACCGCGGCCCTGTCCAACAACGACCGGATCGTCGGCGGGGCACTCAAACAGGCCGGTATCGTCCGCGTGCCCGATATTCACGACATGACGGTCTGCGCCAAGGCCCTCCAACTCCCGCCCTTGCGAGGCGACCGTCTGGTGGCCCTGTCAGTGTCCGGCGGCATCTCGGTCATTTTGGGCGACGCCTGCGAGGACTTCGGTTTTGAATGCCCGGAGCTGCCCCGGGACCTGATCGAACGAATCGAAAGCCATCGCCGGGGCGGCGTCATCCGCATGTCCAATCCCATGGACTTCGGCGACGTCCATTCCCGGGAGGCCCTGATCATGGCCGTCGAGGGCTGCCTGGCCCTGGACGACATCGACGGCCTGGTCCTGTCGCTCATGTACAGCCCGGTCGTGGCCCGGATGATGGACCGGGGCATGGAGGACCGCTCGCTCCTCCTTGATTTCTTTAAAGCGATCGGCGAGAAGCACGACAAGCCCATCGCCCTCAGTTTTTTCGCCGAAAGAACGGACATCGAGGAATTCAAACGGATCGGGGCCTTCCCGGTCTTCAACGACGCGGTCGAAAGCGTCAAGGCCCTTTCCCTGCTGCGGCATTACTGGCGGGGACGGGAAAACAGGCTGAACGGGACCGAGGCCGGTCTGATCGCTCGGGCCGGCGCCGTTCCACTATGAAAGCAGCGGGGTATTCATGCTCGTCACCGACCACTTTCTGCACGGCTTTTTTCACCCCAGGTCCGTGGCCGTCGTCGGGGCCACGGACAGCCCCTTCAAGATCAACTCCCGGCTGGTCCACAATCTGGTCAGTCTGGGTTTCGAGGGGCGATTGTATCCGGTCAATCTGAACGCGAACGAAATATTCGGCCTGAAGGCCTATCCCAGCCTGGCTGACGTGCCGGATTCCATCGACCTGGTCATTTCGGCCGTTCCGCCGGCCAAGACCATGGACATCGTCCGCGCCTGCCGGGACCTGGGCGTCGAGCGGCTGGTCATAGTCACCGGCGGTTTTTCCGAAGGCGGCGCCAAGGGCCGGGCCCTCCACGACGAGATCGCCGCCTTTGCCAAGGCGCACGGCATCCGGACCCTGGGCCCTAATACGCTCAGTCCGGTCCACACGCCGACCAGGCTGGCCATCAGCTACAATCCCATCAAAAGACTCAGCCGGGGCGGCGTCTCCCTGGTCTTCCAGTCCGGGTTCTACGACGCCCGGATCAATTGGATATTCGAAAAATTCGGGATCAACAAGATCACGGACTGCGGCAACAAGATGGACGTCAACGAGACGGACGTCCTGGAGTACTATGCCCTCGATCCGGAAACCCGGGTCATCGGCATGCACATCGAAAGTCTGCACGGCGACGGGCGGCGGTTTTTCAATCTGCTCAAGCAGACCGCCCGTAAAAAGCCGGTCGTGGTCCTGAAGTCCGGACGGACCGCTTCCGGGGCCAGGGCCGCGGCCTCCCATACCGGGTCCCTGTCCCGGGAAAACGACTCGGTCTTCAACGACATGATCCGGCAGACCGCGGCCGTGCGGGCGACCGATATGGACGAGTTCTTCGACCTGCTCAAGGCCTTCGACCGCCTGGACCCGCCCCGGGGCAACCGGCTGGCCATCGTCACCATGTCGGGCGGCGAAGGGGTCATGGCCACGGATTTTTGCGAAATGAACGGTCTTCAAATGGCCGGTTTCAGCCAGGAGACCCGGGACCGGCTCCAGGGCATCATGCCGCCCTGGGAGATTCCCCTCAACCCGTTTGACGCCGGCGTGGCCATGCAGTTTCACATGGCCGACCCCTTGCGGTTCTATGGCACCCTGAAGGCTGTGAGCCGGGACGAGGGAGTGGACCTTTTGCTGATGGCCCTGCCGCCCAGCGTTTTCGACTTCGTCTTTTCCAATCCGGACGTTTCCGAGGAAGCCGGAAGGTCGACCGTGGAAGCCTTCATTCGCTCCCTGGGCGATCTCAGGTCCGAAAGGACCCCTTTCGCCCTGTGGCGGACCTCGATCGACGCCGGAGAGGAACGAGCCGTTCAGATGCTTGAAACCAGCGGCCTGCCGGTCTTCGAGTCCTCGGCCCGCGCGATTCGCGCCATGGCCGTTTTGGCCGGGTACAGCCGCATGACCAACCGAAATCACGACGGAGAGGTACCATGATCAAGATACTGGGAGTTTGCGGCAGCCGGGTCAAGGACGGCAACATGGAGGCCCTGCTCAGGGAGTCCTTCAAGCAGCTCGACATCCATCCCGACGCCCAGGGCGAAATCATCACCCTGGCCGGCCGGGATATCAACGGCTGCACCCACTGCAACTGGTGCGTCCGAAACCAGGAGGAAGGCAGGTTCTGCGTCCAGGACGACGGCATGACCGAGATTTTCGCCAAGGTCCTCGAGGCGGACGGTCTGGTGGTGGCCTCGCCGGCCCACCTGGGACGCCTCTCGGGCATCCTGGCCAACATGATCGACCGCCTGCGGGCCTTCGTCCACGGCAATGTGTACAAGCGCCAAATGAAAAACAAGATCGGCGGCGCCATGGCCATCGCCTATTTCCGGGGCGGCGGGATCGAAACCACGCTCTTGAGCATCAATCTGCTTTTCCTGACCCTGCAGATGATTCTGGCAACCTCCGGCCTGTACCAGATGGGAGCCGGGGCCTTTTCGACCCGGAACGGCCTGGGGCAGTTCGAAAAGGAACCCCGCCATCTCGTCCTGGAGGACGAATACGGGGTCATGTCCGGCCGGATGCTCCTGGACCGGGTCTACGAACTGGCCCGCACCTTCCAGGCCGGACGGGCCGCCCTGGAAAAAAACGGGTAGATCAGAAATCGACCTGGCCGCGGAAGGTCTTGTCCAGGGGGGCGCCCATTTCGGGCCCATGGGCATGGCCGGCGAATAACAGCTGGTACAGGAAGTACGTGCCCAGAACTTTTTTGACGTAGTGGCGGGTCTGGTCGAAGGGGATCGTCTCGACGAACTCATCCAGACTTCCGGCCCCGGACTGTTGGACCCAGCGCTTGACGTTGAACGGACCGGCGTTGTAGGAGGCCACGGCCAGAGCCGCCTGGCCGTCGAACTCCTTGAGCAGGGCGGCCAGATACCAGCTCCCGAAACGGATGTTGGTCCGCACGTCGAACAAAGCCTCCGGGTTGGGGAAGGCGTGTCCCAGCCGGGCCGATATCTTGCGCCCCGTGCTGGGCAGGAGCTGCATCAGGCCCCGGGCGTTGGCCACGGAAACGATGTCGGGCTGGTAATAGGACTCGGTGCGCATGACGGCCAGGATCAAGGCCGGGTGAAGGCCGAACTCTTTGGCCGCCTCCAGGACGGCCCCGGGAAAAGCCAGGGGGTGGCAGCGACGATTCAGGCCCATGTCCTCATCCGCTTCCGACCGGGCGGCCAGGGTCTGGCGATAATCATACTGCAGTTTGACGAACTTCCAATAGCCGCCGGTCTCCGACAGGTACGCGCCGCTGAAGTCCAGAATCCGGCCCAGCAGGCCCGCCAAGTCCGTCTTGAGGCGACCGGCCTCGGCCGCGCCCAGTTTGGACCGTCCCGAGGGCAGCCGCCCCCGTTTCCCACCGATCAGCCAGCGCAGCCGGTCCGCCTCCATCTCGGCCAGGTCCAGGGCGCCTGCCGAGGCCAGGTCTCTGAGCCGGACGATGGTGTCGTTGACTTCCGAGGAGGCCAGGGGGATGGTTTCCAGTTTCCTGATGCGGTCGACCATATCCCAGAGACCGCCCGGGGCTCCTGGCGAAACCCCGGCTTCCGGCCCGGACCCGACCGGCAAAATCGAATAGCCCGCACCGGGCGCCCCCTCGGGCGAGACATGAAGCAGAAATCCCGGTTCGGCCGAGGGCGGCCGGGTCTTGACCCGGCCCAGCCTCTGCCCGGCCAAGAATCGATAATAGTAGTCCCAGCGGTTGTCGGCCAGGTAACGGTAATGCCGGCGGGCCTCTTTTTTGTTTCCCGCCTGCCAGAGCGACCGGGCCAGCCAGTAACGGGCCCCGTTCCGAAGGTCGCGGTCTGAACCTTTTTCCAGGATCGTCCCGAACCGCCTGGCCGCTCCGTTCCAGTCCCGGTTGCGGAAATCGTAAAAGCCCCTCAGCCACAGGACCTTGTCACCGTACGTCTTCCGGAGTCCCTGGGAACTGATCTTCTTCCAGGCCGCCTCGGCCTGCCCGACCTCCCCCATACGCAGGAAAACGTCTCCGGCCAGGAAGTTGGCCTTGTCCCGGCGGCTCGACAATCCGGTGACCCGGGCCGCCAGCAGATAGGCCTCGGCGGCGGCCGGCCAGCGGCCCAGCCGTTCGAGGCAGCGGGCGTACATCCAGGTCCCGTAAGGGTCTACCTTGGCCTGCTCCGGTCGGCCGGCCGACTCGTAGTAGCGAATGGCCGACTCGATCTTTCCGGAATAAAAAAGCGCCTTGGCCTTTTCCGAAACCAGGGCGGACCTGAATTCGGCATCCCCGTCCCCGGCCAGCAGGCGGTCGGCCAGTTCCACGGCTTCACCCAGCCGCCATTCCTGGCGGAGATGCCGGACCAGGGCCAGCTTGAGTGCCTGCCCGCCGGGATTTACCAGGGCCTTGGCCAGAAGTTCTTCGTACTGGTGGGAGGCTTCGGCCCGGATGTCCCGCCGGTTCGAGTTGTCCATGGCCTCCTTGTAGCTGTCCCGGGCCTCGGCCAGACGTCCCTGCCCCTCGAAGATTCTGGCTCTGACCAGCCGGGCCCGACCGTCCCGGTCTTGCCGGGTCAGGGGCTCCAGTTCGTCGAGGGCCTGGCCGGCCCGCCCCTGGTAGAACAGGGACTCCACCCGGGCCAGGCGGGCCTGGCGGACCCAGGGGCCGCCCGGGTGCCGGCGAACGTACTCTTCCAGCAACGCCCGGGCCTCACCGTAGCGGCCGAGATCCAGATGGGCCTGAGCCCTTATGTACAGGGCATAACCGGAGACCGACTCCAGCGGACCGCTCCCTCCGGAGAGGAACCGGTCCACGGATTCCAGCCTTCCCGCATGATAGGCCGCCGCGCCCCCCAGGAACCGAACCAGACCTTCCCGGCGTGACGACAGTTTCAGGTCGGATATCCGCTCCAAAAGGCGCAAGGCCTCATCGTACCGACCGGTTGTATACAGCCGGGCGGCCCGATCGAAATCGTTCCAGGACACGGGCGCCGGGGGCGGCGTCTCCCGCCTGGGAGCGGGAGGGGGCTCCTGGGATTTGACGGTATCGGTCGGGACGGATATGGCTTGGGGGACGGGACTCGGCGTCCGCGAGGTCGTCTCTTCCGCTTCCGCGCATGAGAACAGGCTGCCCAGCAGCGCGGCCACGATTATTACGGACACGAGGCGGTAAAGATTCATACGCCTGGTGAAACTTGCTTCAAGTCCCCTTTAGATATCTCTAAGTATAATGGACGGACGGCCGTTATGTCAATCATAGTATAGAAACGGCGCCGCCTGATCGAGGAGGCGGCGCCGCCTTCAAACGCCGGAGGGTCCGCGATCAGTGCTAACCGCTGGCGCCGCCCGACCCGTGCATTTGGCCGCCTCCGCCGCCGCAGGTATTTTCCTGTCCGAACCTGGGCAGACGGCCTTCGGTCAGCGCCTCGATGGCCTGGCCCACCTTGTTCAGACCCATGTTGTGGAAGACCTCGATGCCCACGGAGTTGAAGCCCATCAGAGGTCTCATGCCCATGCCCCCGGCCACGAGGGCCTTGACGCCCTGGGCGGCCAGATACTGGACCGGAGCCATGCACCCGCCCTGTTCGTGGGGAATGGACGGCAGGGCCGAGACCTCTTTGACCTCGCCGTCTTCGATGACCACCTTGGTGAACACGTCGCAATGCCCGAAGTGCTGGGACAGTTCGGCTTCCAGCCCGCCGGGGGCATGAGACGGAACCGCTACGATGATTGCCATGTTTTAAATACCTCTCTTTGTCATGATTGCTTCAGGCTGCCTTGAGCAGCCCGGCTATTTCCTGGATACGCGCCCAGACGGCCCGGACCTCGTCGGCCGTGCCGCGGGCCTGAAACTCCGTAATCACTTTTCGCTCGACCATGGCCCGGGTGAAGTCCGGGTCGTAAGGCAGGCGGCCGGCCACCTCGATCCGCCGCTCAGCACACCATGCCTCGATGGACCGGGACTGGTCCGGGTTGATATCCCGCTTGTTGACGACCACGACCTGGGGAATCCGAAAGTGCTCGGCCAGATCGGCGACCCGCTCCATGTCGTGCCGTCCGGACGGCGTCGGCTCGGTCACGATCACGGCCAGGCTGGTCCCGGACAGGGAACTGATGACCGGACAACCGATTCCCGGGGCGCCGTCAGAAATAATCGTTTCCAAACCCCGGGCCTCGGCCAGTTCGCGGGCCTCCTGGCGCAACAGGGAAACCAGGCGGCCGGAATTCTCCTGGCCGGGAAAGAGCTGGGCATGGACCATGGGACCGAAACGGGTGCTGGAAACGTACCAGCGACCGCAATGCTCCTCGGGGAAATCGATGGCCTCGGCCGGACAGAAATGGACGCAGACGCCGCAGCCTTCACAGGCAATCGGATCGACCACCAGGCGGCCGCCCTCATCCCGGATGGCTTCGAAACGGCACCGGGCCAGGCAGTCCCCGCATCCGGTGCAACGATCCTCGGCAATCACGGCCCGATGGCCCGAATAGAAATCCTCGTCCCGCTCGTAGTCCGGGTCCAGCAGCAGGTGCAGGTCCGGGGCGTCCACGTCGAGGTCGCAAAGCACATGTCCCCGGGCCAGGTGGGCCAGAGCCCCGGTCAAGGATGTCTTGCCCGTGCCGCCTTTTCCGCTGATGATCGTTATTTCAAGCACGACGCGCCTCGATCCGTTCGCAAACCGCCAAATCCCGGATGCGGCCGACCAACTCGCCAAACGCCTCGGCATACTCCGGACAGGCCTCGATCACGACCCGGCCCTCGGAATAGGCCTGGGCCACCCGGCGGTCAAAAGGGATTTCCATGAGCAGGGGCAGACCCGTGGCCCGGCAGTAGTCGTAAAGCTGATTGTCGCCCAGACCGGCCCGGTTGACCACCAGCCCCATGGGCTTGCCCAGGGGCGCAAAGGCCTCCCGGGCCAGCTTCAGATCGTGGTATCCGAACGGGGTCGGTTCGCTGACCAGGACGATGACGTCGGCCCGGCGCACGGCATTGATGGGCGGGCAGCTCGTCCCGGGCGGCGCGTCGATTATGGCATCCCGTTCCGGGTCCAGATGCTTGACGACTTCCCGCATGAGCGGCGGGCTCATGGCCTCGCCCACCCGCAGGCGCCCCATGAGAAACCGGGCCTCTCCGGACCAGCCCCAGAGTACCTGGCCGAGTTCCCGCGTCTCCTCGGTGATGGCCCCGGTCGGGCAGACGGCCATACAGCCTCCGCAACCGTGGCACATTTCCGGAAAAGCGACCACGTATTCGCCCAGAACCGTAATCGCCTTGAACTGACAGATTTCGGCGCAGGCCCGACAGGCGTTGCACTTGGCCTGATCGGCCAGGGGCACGATCATGTCGGCCCGGCGGCCGCCTTCCATCTCCGGGTGAAGAAACAGATGCAGATTGGGCTCTTCCACGTCCAGATCGACGGCCTGGACCGGACCGTCCCAGGCGCGGACCAGGGAGGCGGCCACCGTCGTCTTGCCGGTGCCGCCCTTGCCGCTGGCCACGGCGACGATCATGTCCAGTGCCCCGATTGGGTCGGACGATCCGTGATTTCCACCTGACCGGCCTGATAGCGCTCGACCGCTTCCCGGACCTTCAGCCCGTCCACGCCCTGGCCGATCCGCATCCCGGCCGCCTTGAGGGCGGTAAAGGCCTTGGGCCCGACGAAACCGGACAGGACGATCTTGGCCCCGGAGCCCGCCGCGACCTCGGCCGCCTGAATGCCCGCGCCCTGGGCCATCTGCCTGGAGGCCGTATTGTCCAGGACCTCAAACTCCATGGTTTCCGGGTTCACGACCAGGAAATAAGCCGCCCGTCCGAATCGCGGGTCGACCGGATCGTCCAGAGTGCGCCCCTGACAACTCACCAGAATCTTTTCCATATACTCGACTCCATATTCTCGGCAGCCCGTTCCCGGCCATGATCGCCGGCTGGAAAGCCGGACCGCTCGTTAATGAACCTCAACCTCCGGTCCGCTCCAATACCGCGGCCACCACATCCGCGAACGGCTTGGTATCGGGCCGTCCTTGCTCCCCGGACTCGACCACCTCCTGGACAAAAGCCACGCTGCCCAGAAGCGGCACGCCGGCGGCTTCGGCCAGATGCGCCCCGCCGCCCGAATGGAACAGGCTGATGGCCTCGCCGCAATGGGGGCAGACCATGCCGTTCATGTTCTCGACCAGACCCAGGACCGGCATTTTGACCTGATGGCAAAAGTCCAGGGACTTGCGCACGTCGGCCAGGGCCACCTCCTGGGGCGTGGTCACGATCAAGGCCTGGGCCCCGGGAATGGTCTGGGCCACGGTCAGCGGTTCATCGCCGGTACCCGGCGGGCTGTCGATAATCAGAAAGTCCAGATCGTCCCAGACCAGATCGGATAAAAACTGACGGATGACACCGATCTTGACCGGCCCTCGCCAGATGATGGACCGGTCCCGGTCCGGCAGCAGCGGCTCGATCGAAACCACGGACAGGTTCTCGGACCAAGCCATGGGTTTGGGGTTCTCCCCGCCCTCGAACCGCTCCCGCATGCCCAGCATCCTGGGTACGGACGGGCCGTGCAAATCCACGTCGATCAAACCGACCTTGCGGCCGGCCTCGGACAAACCCACGGCCAGGTTGACGGCCACGGTGCTTTTGCCCACCCCGCCCTTGCCGCTCATGACCAGAATCTTGTGCTTGATCCGCCGAAGCGTGTTCTCGATGGCCTTGTCCTGAAGCTGCTGTTCGAATTGTTGGTTGACGTTGGGTCCACTCATTATCCTTGCCTCTCTTTTATAAGGTCTATGACATTCCCGGCTAATTCCTGGCAGGGCCCTCGGAGTCGCGCCGGCATTTCCCGGATCGAATCACGTAGTTGCCGCCGTCGATCCGCAGGGCTTGACCCAGCACCACGGCCCGGGCTATGCTCTGACGAGCCGCTGACAGAATGCGGCCCAGGGTCTGACGGGAAACATTCATCCGCTCCGCGGCCTGATCCTGATCCAGGCCCTCGATTTCGACCAGGCGAAGCGCCTCCAGCCCGTCGACCGCCAGAATCACCTCTTCGAGTTCGGTCATGGGCACCCCCCGGGGCTTGAAATAGGTAACCTGGGGCATCGTTTCAATAAACCGGCATTTCGGCGGCCGAGGCATTCTTCCCTCCGGGCCCTGTTTTGGGCCTATGCTCAAAAAATAGTCACTCGCCTCCGCATTGTCAAGGGCTTTTTGAGCCTGCGCTCATTTAATTCGATGGAGCTATCCCATGCCAAGCATCGAAGATGCCGTCGCCCTCGCGGCCTTGGCCCACAAGGGCCAGAAAGACAAGGCCGGCCAGCCCTATATCCTCCACCCGCTCCGGGTCATGTTGCGCCTGGACTCGGAAGCCGAGCGGATGACCGCGGTCCTGCACGACGTGATCGAAGATACGCGCTACACCCTTGAAGACCTGGCCGACTTGGGCTATGGCTCCGATGTCCTGGAGGCCTTGGACCGGGTTACCGAGCGGGACGACGAAAGTTACGACGAATTCATCGAACGGGCCGGGGGGCGCCCCGTCTCCCGTCGAGTCAAACTGGCCGACCTGGAAGACAATCTGGACGAAACCCGCCTGCCCCGCCTGACCGGCCTGGATCGGAAGCGGTTGGAAAAATATCGGCGGGCCCGGGCCCGCCTTCTGGAAATGAACTCATAGTCTGCTCATGGTGGAAGTCCGGCCGTCGCGGTCATGGCGGGACGACGGCGCCCGGCATACGCGGAGGCTCGACCGCGTCCATAACAATCGGTCAATGAAGAATCTTCTCGGCTTGAACGTCGTATTCCGCCACCAGCCGGTTTCTGCATCCCCGGCAGATGACCAGATCGATGGTCTGGGCCACGTCCTTGGCCGCCTCCCCGGGGGACTGCCGGGCAACGGCCTCGATCAGGCGTTCGAGTTCCATGTCAATATCCAGGTCCGGCTCCTCGATATATCCGTCAAAAGTGGAAACCAGTTCGATCCGGACCTGGTAGGCCAGTTCGCCCGGCGCGAGCGGGCGGCCGCACTTCTGGCACATCCCCTGGGCTCCCGAAGACGGACTCAATTCCAATTACCTGATTTTATTAATATAATAATACATCCCCTTAAAACTCGCCGCCTGGCGAAAAAAACTATTCAAGAATTGACCGATCTTGTCCGATAACTTTAACAAGATGGTGATAGAAAGGGATGATTCTTCTATGACAGCACATTAATTTCAGTAGAAAATACCCTTTTATTCGCAAAAGGTTAAACTTTCTTCCAGGGATCGCCGATAAGACAGGTAAATGCTTCACCACCGTCGTGCGGGCCGGAAGGACAGGGAAGCCGAGCAGCCAGGAGAAGTCTTATGAAGACTAACGATGTATTGCAAAAGGTCTTATTTAACATAGATCAAGTCTCCAAACTGACCGGAGTCAAAAAGACGACTCTCAGGTACTGGGAAAAGGAGTTTAACGACTTTCTGCAGCCGGCCCGGACCGATACGAACCGGCGCCAGTACAGTCTGGATGACGTCAAGAAGGTCGAGACTCTGAGAACCCTGATCGAGGTGGAGAAGTACAAGTCCATCGGCGTCAAAATGAAACTCGGTCTGGTCGATGAATAGACCTGCCCCCGACGGGGGCTCCCGAAACCGAGTATAATCGATATTTTCCTGGCTTCCGAGAG
>JAHJTB010000373.1 GCA_018830135.1 Pseudomonadota bacterium
CAAGCCGGTGGAACCCGGCCTGAAGTACCAGGTGACCTTGAAGGCCACGGCCGCCCAGGTTTTCAAGGCCGGCGGCCGGGTCATCCTTGAACTGGCTCCCGGCTCGCCGGTGGAAGCCTTTCTCCTTCCGGCCTATATTGACGTCAAGCAGTAGTCCGGGCCCGGACCGGGCGGGAATCCCTCCCGGGCGGGCCTTGGGCCCGCCCGTTTTTTTTCCGTTCACGTTCAACCCGGATTGGCTCCCCGCGAGCATGATTTTTGGGTTATAATGGCCCGATCAGCATCAGAAGGGACATCATGTTGTTATCCGAAATCCGGCTCGACTCGAAAGATCTGATGAAAATGTCCTTGTTTCGGGGTGTTGACCCGAATCCGGTTCTCGAACTCCTCCAAGGCTGCCGGGTCCTCGAACTGGAACCCGACGAGGTGCTGCTGTGGCCGGGTCAGGCCAACGAAACGTTGTACCTGGTCATGGAAGGCCGGATGCAGGTCTTTCTGGACCAGGCCGAGGGGCTTCATATCTCGTCGCTGGGTCCCGGCGAGTGCGCGGGCGAGATGTCGATCATCGAACGAAGCCGGACGTCGGCGGCCGTGGTGGCCCAGGAGCGGACCCGGCTTCTGTCCGTGCCCCAGGACCTGCTCTGGTCGCTGGTGGACACGACTCACGCCGTGGCCCACAATCTGCTCTACATCCTGTCCGGTCGGCTGCGCCGGGGCAACGTGGTCGTGGCCGAGGGATTCGAAGAGCGCCGGCGTTTCGAGCGGTTCGCCACGGAGGACAAGTTGACGGGCCTGAAGAATCGGCGCTGGTTCGACGAGTCCCTGACCGGTTTCCTGGCCTCCGGGGCGACCGAGGAGACCGGCTTTTCCATGATCATGCTCGACCTGGATCACTTCAAGCGGTTCAATGACCGGTGCGGCCATCCGGCCGGGGATCGGGCCTTGCAACGAGTGGCCCAGGTCATCCGGAACAACCTGCGGCCCCATGACGCGGCGGCCCGGTACGGCGGCGAGGAGTTCGCCATTCTCATGCCCCGGACCCGAACGGAGCAGGCCATGGAGGTGGCCGAGCGCCTGCGGCTGGCCGTTTGCCGGGCCGAATTGAAAGACCTGGACGGGCGCGAGCTGCCCGGGGTGACCATTTCTTTGGGCGTGGCTGAACACGGCCCGCATGATACGGCGGAATCCCTGGTCCGCAAGGCGGACCAGGCCCTGTACCGGGCCAAGAACCTGGGACGAAACCGGGTGGCCGGTTAGCCCGGTCCCAGACGCGAACCGCGGAAAGCGCGTCCGCCGGCGCCCCGTTGCGGGGCGTCCGGCCTGCGCGCCTTCCGCGGATTCGAAGTCCGGGTTTAATCAGGCGTGGGCGCGGATGTAGTCCACGATGCTCTGTGTGTAGGTCCCGGGCCCGAATATCTCGCCGATACCGGCTTCCTTGAGAGGCGGGATGTCTTCCTCGGGAATGATCCCTCCGCCGATGACCAGGATGTCGGTCACGCCCTTTTCCCGCAACAGGTCCATGACCCGGGGAAACAGGTAGTCGTGAGCCCCGGACAGGACGGACATGGCAATGACGTCCACGTCCTCCTGAATGGCCGCGTTGACGATCTGTTCGGGCGTCTGCCGCAGACCGGTGTAAATGACCTCCATGCCGGCGTCGCGCAACGCCTGGCAGATGACCTTGATGCCCCGGTCGTGTCCGTCCAGACCGGGTTTGGCCGCCAGTACTCTTATCTTTTTATCGTCGCTCATATCAGCACCCTAGCTTCGTATTCGCCGAAAACCGCACGCAGGGCGTCGCAGATTTCGCCCAGCGTGGCATAGGCCTTGACCGCCTCGATAATCGGAGGCATCAGGTTGTCCGTGCCCTTGGCCGCGTCCGTGAGTTTGGTCAGGCCCTGGCTCACGGCGGCCATGTTTCTCTCGGAACGCAACTTGGCCAGGTTCGCGACCTGGCGCTCCCGAACGGCCGGGTCCACGCGCAGGAGGTTGCCCGGTTTGACGGTTTCTTCGGATTTGAACTTGTTGATGCCCACCACGATCCGGTCGCCGCTCTCGACGGCCTGCTGGTAGGCGTACGCGCTTTCCTGGATTTCCCGCTGGATGAAGCCGTTCTCGACCGCGGCCACGGCGCCGCCCATTTCGTCGATCTTGGCGATGTACTCCTCGGCCCCCTTTTCGATCCGGCTCGTCAGTTCTTCGATATAGTAGGACCCGCCCAGGGGATCGATGTTCTCGGTCACGCCGGTCTCGTACCCGATGATCTGCTGGGTCTTCAGGGCGATGGCCACGGACTCCTCCGTGGGCAGGGACATGGCCTCGTCCATGGAGTTGGTGTGCAGGGACTGGGTCCCGCCCATCACGGCAGCCAGGGCCTGAAAGGCCACGCGGACGATGTTGTTGGCCGGCTGCTGGGCCGTCAGGGTGCAGCCCGCGGTCTGGGTGTGGAAGCGGAGCATCCGGGAACGGGGGTTCTTGGCGCCGAAGCGGTCCTTCATGATCCGGGCCCACAGGCGCCGGGCCGCGCGATACTTGGCGATCTCTTCGAGGAAGTCCAGGTGGGAGTTGAAGAAGAAGGACAGGCGCGGACCGAACTGGTCCACATCCAGCCCCGCGTCCTGGGCCGCCTTGACATAGGCCATGCCGTTGGCCAGGGTGAAGGCCACTTCCTGAACCGCGGTCGACCCGGCCTCGCGGATGTGATAGCCGGAAATCGAGATCGTGTTCCATTTGGGCACTTCGGTCGTGCAGTAGGCGAAGATGTCCGTGATGATGCGCATGGAGGGCTTGGGCGGGAAAATGTAGGTCCCGCGAGCCGAGTACTCCTTGAGAATGTCGTTCTGGATGGTGCCGGCCAGCTTGTCCGGGGTCACGCCCTGCTTTTCGGCCACCGCGATGTACATGGCCAGCAGGACCGAGGCCGGGGAGTTGATGGTCATCGAGGTGCTGACCTTGTCCAGCGGAATGCCGCCGAACAAAGTCTCCATGTCGGCCAGCGAATCGATGGCCACGCCGACCTTGCCCACCTCGCCCATGGCCATCTCGCCGTCCGAGTCGTACCCGATCTGGGTCGGCAGGTCGAAGGCCACGCTCAGGCCGGTCTGGCCCTGTTCCAGCAGGTACTTGTACCGCTTGTTGGACTCCTCGGCCGTGGCGAAACCGGCGTACTGGCGCATGGTCCAGAGCCGGCCGCGGTACATGGTCGGCTGGACGCCCCGGGTGTAGGGATACTCGCCCGGGAAGTTCAGGTCCCGCAGGTAGTCCAGGTCGACTGTGTCTTCCGGAGTGGAGACCCGGCTGACGGGCAGACCTGAAATCGTGGTGAAGGGGTCACGGCGTTCCGGTCGCTTGGCCAGGTCTTTTTCCACACCGGCCTGCCATGCTTCTCTCGCCTTTTTTATCTCGTCATGATGCATACTCAACCACCTTACAATGGAATGTTACCGTGCTTGCGAGGCAGACGCGTCTCCTGCTTGCGCCGCAGTGACTTGAGGGCCCGGATCAGTTTGGGCCGGGTCTGCTCGGGCATGATGATCTCATCGATGTAACCCAGCTCGGCCGCCTTGTAGGGCGTGGCGATATTGTTGCGGTAATTTTCGACCAGTTCAGCCCGGACCTTTTCCCGGTCCTCGGGCGCGGCCTGATCCAGTTCCTTGCGGAAAACAATGTTGGCCGCGCCGTCCGGCCCCATGACCGCAATCTCGGCCGTGGGGTAGGCGTAGTTGACGTCACCGCCGTGATGCTTGCTGGACATGACGTCGTACGCGCCGCCGTAGGCCTTGCGGGTGATGAC
>JAHJTB010000374.1 GCA_018830135.1 Pseudomonadota bacterium
AGGCGATGCCGATCATTTCCTCCGTGGCCGCCATTTCCAGGTTCAACCGGGTCTGGACGGTCTCCATCAGCAGGCGCAGGTCCCGGTCCTGGATGTGGCGCCGGTCCTCCCGCAGGTGGACGATAATACCCTCGGCGCCGGCCAGTTCGGCCAGCGCGGCCGCGGTCACCGGGTCGGGTTCGGTTCCGCCCCGGGCCTGCCTGAGGGTGGCGACATGATCGACGTTGACGCTCAGCCTGGGCACACGATCTCTCCCCGATATACTTCTTAATACCGTTGTGCCTCGTGAGGCACAACGAACCATCAAAAAGGCGAGGTCGGCAAAATAAAACCCTCACCCCTGGTCAGACCAGGGGCAGGCTCCCGACCCTCTCCCAGAGGGAGTGGGGGCCATGAATGGCTCGCCGTGATTGTCAAAACCGCCCGACTCACTCCTCTCCCCGCCAGAGGCGGGCAGGCCTGAGAAAGAGGGCTGGGGTGAGGGGGGAAGCAGTTTTGCAGGTTGGGTTACGCTTTGCTAACCCAACCTGCAAAGAACTTCACACCGAAGCGTACAAGCCTCTGTGCCGGATGCGCCTTCTCCAACTCGCGCGGCGACCTATCGTTACTATCGGGCCGCATTTCGATTATGGCCCGATCGAGACGGCCTCGTCGCTTCACGCCTTCCAGGAACAACTCCCCGTCATTGCGAGGAGCGAAGCGACGAAGCAGTCTCGTTCGTCCTGGAGCTTGTGGATCACTGCTAAACATATTTCCGAAACACCGGACTAATAGCCCAGCATTCCCCAGAGTTCCCCGGTCTTGGCCTCCATGAGGGACGCCTCTTCGGCCGGCCCCTCGTGGTCGTATCCGACCAGATGCAGGATACCATGAATCAAATAATAATCCAACATCTCATCCAGGTTGTACCCCTGCTCGTCGGCCTCCCGCAGGGCCGTGTCCACACACATGACCACGTCGCCGAGGACCCCCGGGTTGACCTGGCCGAAATCCCCCTCGAGCATGGGAAAGGCGATGACGTTGGTCGAACGGTCCCGGCCCAGATGCTCCCGGTTGAGCCGGGTCATTTCTTCGTCGCCGACCAGAACCAGGGACAGTTCGGCCTCAGGATATCCCAAGGCGTTTAAGATCTTCCTTGCCCGGGCCTTTATCCGGCGAGGGTTTATCGGGCGGGTCTTTTGGCGATTGCTTAGACTGATGTCCATTGGCGGCCTTGCCTTTGGAAGCGGATTCCTTGGCGGCCGGTTCGGGGTAATCGATCCGGCGGTGGAAAATCCCGGTGAGTATCTGGTTGAAGCTGCGGGCGATGAGGTGGAGGTCCTTGAGGGTCAACTCGCACTCGTCGAGCTGGCCGTCGGAAAACTTGTTGTTGACGATCTTCTGGACCATGCCCTGGATGCGCGCCGGCGTGGGTTCGGCCAGGGTCCGGCTGGCCGCTTCGACCGAGTCGGCCAGCATGACCAGTCCGGCCTCCCGCGTCTGAGGCTTGGGGCCCGGATAACGATAGTCCTCGATGTTGATCTCCGGCTGGGTCTCGGTGCGGCAGTCCTGGGCTTTTTGGAAAAAGTAGGCGATCAGGGAGGTGCCGTGGTGCTGCTGGATGATGTCGATGATCTGGGGGCTGATCTTGTGCTGGCGGGCCAGTTCGATGCCCTCCTTGACGTGGGAGATCAGGATCAGACTGGACATGGACGGGGCCAGTTTTTCGTGCCGGTTCAGCCCCCCGCCCTGGTTTTCCACGAAATAGAGCGGCTTGGTCATCTTGCCCAGGTCGTGGTAGTAGGCGCTGACCTTGGCCAGAAGCGGGTTGGCGCCGATGGCCTCGGCCGCCGCCTCGACCATGGCCCCCACGATAACGGAGTGGTGGTAGGTGCCCGGGGCCTGGACCATGAGTTCGCGCAGGACGGGCCGGTCCAGGTTGGCCAGTTCCAGGAGGCGCAGATTGGTCGTATATCCGAAAATGATTTCAAATAGCGGGACCAGTCCGGAAACCATGACCCCGGCCAGGATGCCGCCCAGAAATCCGGCGCCGAAGCTCACCAGGGCGGCCTGGGTCAGCAGCGTCTGGTCGAGCATTTTCAGGGAGGTGATGACGGCCAGGTTGACCAGACTGACCAGAAGGCCCGATTTGATCAGCGCGCCGTGTTCCCGGACCCGGACCAGGCCGGCCAGGCCGACGAGCGCGCCCAGGAAATAATAGCAGAAGACCTCGAGGCTGCGGTCAACGATCAGTCCGGCCAGAGCGGCCGTGACGACGGAAAAGAAGACCGCTGGATTCGGCCCTAGAAATATGGCGGCCAGCATGCCTCCGGCGGCTACGGGCGCCAGGAAAAGCACAGTGGCCGGGTCCAGGTTGGGCCAGGCCCGAACTAGCGCGTCGCCCACTCGGGCGGCCAGAAAAACCAGGACCAGGTTGATGATCATCAGGCTGGCCAGAAAGGTCAGGTCCCGGGTCTTCAGACCGGCCTGGCTTTCGATGCGCCGCCGGACCACATAACAGAGGCCCAGGAGAAGCAGGACCAGGATGAAGGCCCCGCCCGCCTTGGACAGCCAGTTTCGGCTCCCGCCCACCCGGGCCTGGACTTCGAGTTTGAGGCGGGCCAGTTCGTCCACCCGCTCACCCTCGCGAACGATCATCTCCCCCTGTTTGACCCGGAAAAAGACCGGCGTCACCGCGGCCCGGGCCGCCTGGCGCCGGTCTTCGGTCTCCATACGGTTGATGGTCAGGTTGGGATGAAGCAGGCCGCGGGCCATGTTGACGACGGCTCTGAGCTGAGGCGGCTCGAAGTCGCTGCTGTAAAGGACGGCCCGATCCCCGACCACCCGCCTGGCTTCCTCCAGGCTGGTAAAGGTGTAAGGGTAGGAGGCCGCGCTTTCGTGTTGGGAGTAGACCCGGCGGATCAGAATGTCCGTGCCGGGACGGCCGGCCATGATGGCCGGGTCCACGACGATGCCCCGGTTGAACAGTTCGACCACGAGTTGAAGCAGGGTCCGTTCCACCGCGATGGAAAACCCGTTGGCGGCCATGGCCGTGAAGGACTCTGCCTTGGGGTTCAGGCTGAAAACCGAATCGAACTCCTTTTTCAACTGGTCCAGTTCGATCCGCGAGGGACGGTCCACTTCGTCCGGGGACTTGAAGACGGGCCGGTTCACCAGGGGCGCTTGCAGAATGGCCCGCCCCCGGGTGAACAGCCGGTGGACCTGTTCGCTGACCCGTTGGGCGGCCTGGTCGTCCAGATCGAAGACCGTGGGCGAGTCGCGCACCGCGGCCTCCCGCTTGTCCCGGGTCGCGTTCCGATCCAGGACCATCAGGTCCCGAGTGGCCTTGACGTCCCGGGGTGTAATGTCGCCGATGGTCAATAGCACCTCTTCCGGGTTGGAAAAGGGCAGGATGAGCAGGACCACGGTCAGGGCTACGATGACCAGCAGGCCGATCTGGAGGGGCAGGGACTCGGACGGCAAGCCCCCGGCCGGGCCGGTCCGGCCGGACCCGCTCTTTTTTCGTCCGGCTCCCGAAAGGAAAAGGCGGCTGACCTGCTTGTTTTTCTCGCCGGTCACGGGTCCACCCCTCCCGCCGTCTCCCGGGTTGCCCGGTTTTGTTCCAGGCGGTCGTAGGCCTTGATGATCTCACGAACCAACCGGTGGCGGACCACGTCCCGTTCGCTGAAATGGATGAAGGCAATACCGCCGATGCCCGAAAGTACGCCTCGCGCTTCGACCAGCCCGGAGACCTTGCCCTCGGGAAGGTCCGTCTGGGTGATGTCCCCGGTGATGACCGCCTTGGAGGAAAAACCCAGGCGGGTCAGGAACATCTTCATCTGCTCCGAAGTCGTATTCTGAGCTTCATCCAGGATGACGAAGGAGTCGTTCAGGGTCCGACCGCGCATGAAGGCCAGGGGGGCCACCTCGATCACCCCCCGGGAAATCAGACGGGAGGACTTCTCGAAGTCCATCATCTCGTGCAAGGCATCGTAAAGGGGCCGAAGGTAGGGATTGACCTTTTCGGCCAGGTCGCCGGGAAGAAAGCCCAGCTTTTCCCCGGCCTCGACCGCGGGCCGGGTCAGGATGATCCGGTTGACCTGACCGGCGTTCAGGGCCGCCACGGCCATGGCCATGGCCAGGTAGGTCTTGCCCGTACCCGCCGGACCGATGCCGAATACGATGTCCTGCCTGCGAATGGACTCGATGTAGCTCTTCTGCATCGCGCTTTTCGGCGTGATGACCCGCTTGCTGGAAGTCATGAAAACCGTGTCCAGGAAGATGTCCTTGACCGGTATCTGTTCGCCGGAGGCGAGAATGCGCAGGGCGTAGTCCACGTCCTGCTCATAGACCGGATACCCGCTCTTGAGCAGGTCGTACAGTTCGTTGAGGGCCCGGCGGGCCAGGGCCACGTCCAGCGGGTCGCCTTCCAGCTTGACGGTGTTGCCCCGCGAATGGATGCGGATGCCCAGTTCCTTTTCGATGAGCTTGAGATGCAGGCCGTGCTCGCCGAACAACGAGCGGGCCAGGCCGGCTTCGGGAAAGGTCAGGCGATTGTCCGCCTCGGACTCTTTGTTTACCGCCGAATTCAAGACATCAAAGCTCCTGCCCCATGATCTGAACGATCACTCGCCGACGGCGAGGGCGGTTGTCGAAATCCAGCAGCACGATCTGTTGCCAGGTCCCCAAGGTCAGGCGGCCGTCGATGACGGGCACGGAGAGTGAAGGTTTGAGCAGCGCAGCCCGAACGTGGGAGTAACCGTTCCCGTCGCCCCAGCGCCGGTCGTGTTGGTAGGTCGCGCCTTCCGGCGCAAGGGCCTCGATGGCCCGGGCCAGGTCCTCGAGCACGCCGCTTTCGTACTCGATCGTCGTCACGGCGCCCGTGGAACCGGGGACGAAAACCACGGCCATACCACGGATCACGCCGCTTTGGTTCAAAACGTCCCGAACCGGATCGGTCACATCGATCATATCGGTCCGACCGGTCGTTTCGAAGAAAAGCTCGAACGACTTGACCGTCATACCCCTCCCCTGAGGCGACCTGTTAGCACAACCCCGGACCATTATGCAAGCCAAATCGAAGAGCGCCCGGAAGGCGCCCCACCGGCGGATCGGTCTAATATTTTAATAAATACGTATAAATAGCTTGACTCAGACTCGCGTTTCTGTTATCGTCCCCCTTATTCCCCACTGCCCGGGTGGTGACCTGATGAATGGGTTGGACATCGCCTTTATCGCTATTTTATTCTTCTTTTTCGTCCGGGGTATATTTCGCGGATTCATCAAGGAGCTGACTAGCACGTTCGGGCTGGTAGCGGGATACGTGATATCCCGGCAGTACTACCCCGAAACCGCCGAACTGCTCAAGCCATTCGTCCAGGACCAGAACTATCGTCTGGCCATCGGATTTCTGATGCTGTGTCTGGGACTTTTCCTGGCCATCAGTCTGTTGGGCCTGGTTCTGGACCGGGTGCTCAAGGTGACCCTGGGCAACGTGACCAACGGCCTGCTGGGCGCCGCGGTGGGCCTGCTCAAGGCCGTGGCCTTGTCCGCCATCGTGCTCATGGTCGCCACGGCCTTCATTCGTCCGGAAACGCCCTTTTTTCAGGACTCCCTGGCCTGGCCCTACATCCGGTACATCTCCAATTCCCTGCGTGAAATGCTGCCCCAGAACCTGAAGGACGTCCTGGACAAGAAGCCCTCGCTCCTGCCCGAGCAGATCAAGGACAAGCTGCCCGATCTGCCCGCCCTGCCCAAGCCGGACTCGAACGCGCCGGCGGACTGGAAACCGATCCAGCCGGACCAGTCCGGCGGAAAGACCGCCCCGGCCTGGCCCGGCTCCGACTCCAATCGTAAATGACCCATTCCGCCCCGACCGCCCTGGCCCGGGTTCTCGAGGTCATCGACCGCCTGCTCGACCCGGAAACCGGCTGTCCCTGGGACCGGCGCCAGACGCCGGACACGGCCAAGAACTACGTCCTGGAAGAGACGTACGAACTGGTCGAGGCCGTGGACGGCGGCCGGACGGCCGAGGTCGTCGAGGAGATGGGCGACTGTTTTTTCATGCTCTGTTTCCTGGGCCGGCTTTTCGAGCGAACGGGGGCTTTCGGACTGGAGAGCTGTTTGGCGGCGGCGGCGGATAAAATGATCGGCCGGCACCCTCACGTGTTCGGGGCGGGTCGGGCCCTGGAGGATGCCGAGGCGGTCAAGGCCCAATGGCACGAGATCAAGCAGAAAGAGAAAGCCGGTTCCTCCCTGCAGGGGGTCCCCCGGAACCTGCCGGCCCTGAACCGGACCCACCGCCTGACCGAACGGGCCGGCCGGGTCGGTTTCGATTGGAACGGGCCGGAGGCCGTTTTGAACACCGTGGCCGACGAAATCCGGGAACTCGAGGCGGCCATGGCCCAGGGGGACCCGGAGCGGGTCAAGGCGGAAATGGGCGACGTGCTTTTCACCCTGGGCAACCTGGCCCGTCACCTCAAGATCAACGCCGAAGAGGCTTTGCGGGCGGCCAACACCCGGTTCCAGCGTCGCTTCGAATACATCGAGGCCCGGCTGGCCGAACGCGGCCTCAAGCCGGAACAGGCCGGCCTGGCCGAAATGGACCGCTTGTGGGCCCAGGCCAAGGCCGAGGGACTGTAATAGGAGATGCCTGGCTCGGGGGCGGGGGTCCGGCTTCACCGGCGCCGAATTTCGGAGTCACCCTTCGGTGGTTGGTCCCATCCCAGGACCGCCCTGTCGCGGCCTTTGGCCTTAATCCGGATTTCTCACCCGCTTCCTGCCGAGGCCGGGAAATCCTTGCCGCAAATCTCGTTTCGAAGGTTTGGGGCCTCAACATATCGCCCAGATATGCCCGCGGCCAAAATCTCCTCCAACTTCGCGTTTCGCTGATGATTTCCCGACCTCGCCACGCAACCCGGTGAGAAATCCGGGATAGGACTCCGCTTGCCGCCCTTTGCATATATACTGAGGGACTCGGCGGCAGAGTCGCCCTTCGGCCAAAGGCCGCGCGGGCCACTAAAATATGATCTGCCCCGATTCACTGAATCGGTTGCATTTCGGACAGAACAGTCCTTGACACGCAAAATCAGGATGATTTAGAATACAATGATCTGGTATGCTTTTTCAAATTCCACGAACCAAGACGAGGAGGTATGACAGGGGTATGAGAAAAAAAGGGTTGGTACTGATATGTCTGGCCGCCTTGATCGGGGTAATCTGCATGGCCGGTCTGCTGGTGGCGGCCGAAGTGCCGGACACGGTGACCATCCAGGAAAAGGCCTTTGAAAAGTTCAAGAAAGGCCCGGTCACGCTCGACCACAAAAAGCACTCGGCCGAATACGGGGTCAAATGCGACGAATGCCACCACCTGTACAAGGACGGCAAGAACACCTGGAAGGAAGGGGACGCCGTTCAGAAGTGCAGCGAGTGCCATGACCCCAAGAAGAAGAACGGAGAAGCGCCGAAACTCCAAAACGCCTTTCACAGCAACTGCAAGGACTGCCACAAAGCCAAAGGCAAGGGGCCTGAAAAGAAGTGCGGCGAATGCCACGCTGAAAAATAACCCTTGGGTCCAAGAGATTGAAAAGCCCGCCGCAAGGCGGGCTTTTTTTGCGACCACCGCGGGGAGCGAAGCCCCCACGGTTCCGGCCTGTGTAAAAAGCGCCGGTCCTTGCGGGCCGGCGCTTTTACAAATACACGGACAAACGGGAAGGTTTAGACCTCGGTTACGGTAATGGCGCCTTCCTCACAGACCTCGACGCAGCTTTCGCAGCCCAGGCATTCATCCGCGTTGACCGGGTCCGCCTTGCCGTCAACCATTTCATAGACGTCCACGGGGCAGACTTCCACACACTGCTCGTCGCCAACGCACTTTTCCTTGTCGACTTCCACTTGCCAAGCCATGCTCAATATCCTCCTTGAAGGGAATAATAATATAGCGCTTTACAGCACCAGCCCTCCGGCCTGGCGTCCTGGCGTCAGGCCGGTCTATTCAGCCTCGTTTCAGGGGCCCGCTCCCGGCGACGGTCCGTCGCGCGATGGAAACGGCCCGCCCTCTCTCATGCCGGCGCTCCGACCGAAACGGTCGTCCATCGGCCCAGGCCTGACCGGATGGTTCCGGTCCACACCGACTCGGCGGGACTTCGGCCCACCGAACCCGGCGAAGGCGGCCCCAAACGATTCCGGGCCGCGATTGGATGACGGATCGTTCTCGCGCCCCTTGGCATGCATCTAACCAATACCTTATAAATTGAGAATGTCAATACCCAAAATCCCTTGGCCCATAAAAACCGTTTCTTCGGAAAATGCAATCGTTATTTTCGGCCGGACGTCGGGCGAAGTGGTCCCCGTTTTAAAAAAAACCGGCCGGGAAAAGCCGGTAAGCAAGCCCCCCGGGGCACCTGAAATACGAGAGCCCCCTCGGAGGATTAGCCGATTATCATATCGATATTACGGATCAAATGGCACTGTCCGCCCGCCGGCATCCCGAGCGGAGCGGCGGCGGACTTCTCGTCGGTCCGGTGGATATTGGGCCGGATTCCGCTTCGATTAACCGGGGTGAACACCTGATCCGGCCACCGCGGCAATGAAGCCGGCCCGTTGGATCAATTTAGGTTTTCTCCCACGTTTTCATGGCCGCGCCGGCCATCTCGCCCACGGTTTTCACGACCATCCGGTCGTTTTCGTACACGGTCAATTCGCCCGGGTCGGTCAGAAGACGCCTGACCAGACCGGCGGCCTCGGCCCAACCGATCCCGGCCAGGGCCCGGCAGGCCAGCCCTCGGACCAGGGGGGCGGGGTCGCCCAGATGTTCGGCCACGGTCGGCCCGATTTCCTCGACCAGGTCCGGACGGACCGAGGCCACCCGCCCGATGGCCCAAAGCGCGCCGGCCCGGAAGACTTCGTTTTCCAGGGAGCTGACGATAATACCGAAAAAATCCTCGACCAGGTCCGGGGCGCTGGCGCAGATTTCCCCCAGGGCCTGGGGCGCCATCCAGCCGATGCTGCCGGAGTCGTCGTTCATGGTATAAAAGAGGCGGGAGATGATTTTTTCCAACAGGTAAGGGTCTTCGGCCGCGACCCAGCCCAGGGCGGCCACTGCCCGCCAGCGCATGAGCGGGTCATCGTCGAAAAGGAGCCGGTTGAGGGCCGTCACGGCCCGCCGGTCCCGGAGCGTCAGTTCGATCAAGGCCGGACGGTCGGATCGTTCGAGAAGCCGGCGGACCTGGTTTTTCATGGACAAGGGTTCTGTTCCTCCCGGGGGCCGCGAGACAGCCGGCGGCGTTCGGCCTGGCCGACCAGGGCGCGGGCCCAGTCCGTGGTGCCCAGGGCGTGGAGATGGGTATAGGTGCCGAGGGTGTTTCTATAGACCAGGCCGTCTCGGCCCCGGTCGAAGCCGAACCCCCGGCGGACTTCAAAGACCAGTTCGACCTGATCCGGGTCGTATTCCAAGGGTCTGGAATAATGAAACTCGTGCCCGGTCAGCTCCAGACCGACCGGATAGAACGGATTGGGACGGTCGGCCTTGACGATGGTGTAACCGTGTCCCTGGGGCCGCTTTTCCAGCCCGAAGGTCACGGGAAAAACGCCGGCCATGGGAAAGACCCGGTCCTGGAGGACCAGGTCGCGGCCCAGATACATCAGGCCCCCGCATTCGGCATAGATGGGCAGGCCGTCTTCGGCGGCCCGGCGGATGCTCTCCCGCAAGCCCTGGTTCCGGGCCAGCAGTTCGGCGTGGGTCTCGGGGAAGCCGCCGCCCAGGTACAGGGCGTCCAGGTCCGGCAGGGTCGCGGTATCGAGGGCGGAGAAAACCACCGGCCGTGCGTTCAGGCGTTCGAGGGCTTCCAGGTTTTCCGGGTAATAGAACTGGAAGGCCGAGTCGCGGATGACTCCGATCCGGAGCGGGGGCCCGGAGGGTGCCGGGGCCGGTTCGGCCCAGGGGTGCTCGGGCGGATCGTCCAGGTCCGGAGCGCTCCCGGCCAGGGCCCATATCCGGTCCAGGTCGAGATGTCGTTCGGCCAGTTCGGCCAGCAGGTCCAGGGCGCGCTGGGCCCGGGGATGTTCCTGAAAGGGGAGCAGGCCCAAATGCCTTTCCGGCAGGTCCTGGCTGGGTATTCTGGGCACGGCGCCCAGGACCGGAAGCCCGGCCTCGGCTTCGATGGTCCGGCGGACCAAAGCCTCCTGGCGGGCGGTGGCGATCCGGTTGAGGACGACGCCGGCCAGGCGAACCCCGGGATCGAAGTGCCGGCAGCCCATGACCACGGCGGCCAGGGTCCGGGTGACCTTGGTGCAGTCCAGGTTGAGGACCACGGGGGCCTCGAGCATCTTGGCCAGTTCGGCCGTGGAATAGGTGCCTTTTTCGTCCGTGCCGTCGTACAGGCCCCGGTTGCCTTCGATCAGGGCGCCTTGGGCCGAAGGCCGGGAGGCCCGGCAGGCGAAGGAGCGGATGATCCGGTCCCGGCTCATCAGGAACGGGTCCAGGTTGTAGCAGGCCCCGCCGGCGGCCTGGGCCAGCCACCCGGCATCGATGTAATCGGGTCCTTTTTTAAAGGGAACAATGGACAGGCCTCGTCTGCGCCATGCGGCCAGGAGGCCTAAAGAGATGGTCGTCTTGCCGCCGCCGCCTCGGAGCGCGGCCACGACCAGACGCGGGCAGGGGCGACTCACTCCGGTTCCGCCGGGACCTCCAACCAGCTATGCCCGGCGTAGGTATAGATGAGTCGGCCTTCTTCGGTCAGTTCGGCGATGGCCGCCTTGACCTCTTTTTTATCGACTCCCAGCGACCTGGCCAAGGTCTTGGCCAAGTCGCCGGGCTTCAGCTTCTTGTGGCTGAGGGCCACCATGTCGAAGACTTTTTGTTTCAAGTCTTCGCGGTTCATGGCCCTTAGTCGGTGAACCTGAACTGCGTGCTGCTCCGCCAGGTGGTCATGGCGAAACGGTAGTCGTCGATGTGGTGGGTGGTGAACTCGAAGCCGGTCAGCTTGAACCACTGCTCCCAACCGATCCGCTCGATAAATTCGCCCATCCGCTCGTAGGGGCGGGCGCCGTCGGCGTAGACGTCGACCATGGTCTTGACGCCTTCCACGACCTCGGGCCAGCGCGGCGGGGTGTTGGGGATGAAGGGCACGGCCAGCTTCGAAAACTTGGGCATGGACCTCGCGTTCGAGACCTTGCCGCCGACCCACAGGGCCACGCCGTCGCCTTGGGGGTCGGCCAGGGGCATGGCCGGACACATGGTGTAGCAGTTGCCGCAGAACATGCAGCGGTCG
>JAHJTB010000375.1 GCA_018830135.1 Pseudomonadota bacterium
ACTTGAGATGCGGGGCGCGGTCCCGGGCCATCTGCATGGCCTTGACCGTCAGCGCGTCTTCGGCCAGGAAATCCAAAACCGCCAGGTCCGCCTCCCCGTCCGCCAACGCCCGGGCCAGTTTGGCCGGGCCCTCGGCCGCCGGCCCCGCGCCCGGGACTTCATCGACCCGGTGATTGGCGCCTTCCAGGGTCCGCCTCACGACATCGGCCGTCTCCGGGGCTTCCAGCTTGATCAGAATCCGGGCCATAGTCACTCCATGAGCAGGTTTTCGAATTCCATAACGTCGTAATGCCGTTTCAACTGCCGGTTCATGAAACGGTCCACTTCCTCCAGGGAACGGTCGGTAGCGAAGAGAACCTTGATCGAGTCCCCGGCCAGGCCCTTTTCGATCCGCTCCAGCGGCGGCACCGTGTCCAGCACGTCCCCCAGCAGGGCCAGGCGTCTCAGGATCAGATAGGCCACCAGGTAGGGCTCCTGGAAACGCGGATTGAAGCGGATCAGCGACTGATAGACCCGGGCGCCCTGGGCCGTCTTGGCCTGAAGCAGAAGCAGGCCCAAAGGCGAGGGACGAAAGGTTTCGCCGTAATCCTCGTCCTCCTCCTCCGCCGTCGTTTCCTGGCGCTGATACCGTTCGAGAAGGGCCAGCAGGTCCTTGTCCCGAACCTCGTAAGCCTGCCCGGCCCTCAGGCTGGCCAGGGCCGCCTCCAGGGCCTTGATCCCGTCCAGCAGCAGGTCGATGATCTCCTGATCGACCTCGAGTTCCTTGTCCCGAATCCGGTCCAGAATGCTTTCGATCCGGTGAACGAAGTTGCCCAGGGCCGTGAAGCCCGTCATGATCAGGTTGCCCTTGATCGAGTGGAAATGCCGGAAAATGGTATTGACCCGATCCCGGTTCTCCGGGTCCTTTTCCAGTTGAAAAACGTCCTCGTTCAGATCGGTCAGGATGCCCTGGATCTCGAGAAAAAACGCTTCGGCGAAATCGCCTTCCACGCCCGGGACCTGAACCTCGGCCGCCGGGACGGCGACTTCGGCCCTTCCCCCCGGCTCCGGACCGCTCTCCGCCGGGGCGCCCCCCGCCGGCGGGAGTTCGAAATCCTCGTCCATGGCCACGGTCGCCCGTTTCAAGAACAGGTCGTCGCTGGCCTCGGTGGCCGAGTCAGTGGCCAGGGCGATCAGCTCGAAGGGTTCCAGGACCAGGCCGAGTTGGTTGCCGCCCAGGATCGTCGTCCCGGAAACGCCATGCACGGAAAAGAGGTCGGGCAGGGGAATGAGGACCAGCTTCTGCGGCCGGATGAATTCGGAGACCTTGAGGGCCAGCCGGCCGTTCTTGGATTCGATGATGATGACCGGCGTGACCAGCTGGTCTTCCTGGACCGCGGCCCGGCCGGTCAGCAGCTCCTGGAGATCGAAAAGGGGCACGATGTGACCCAGATAGATCACGCTTTCCGTCTTGTCCATCGTCCGGTGGATGTCCCCGGACTCGACCGCCTGTGTCGCGACCACGTTTCCGATGGGCACGGCATAGTAGTCGGTGTCGGCCCGGATGATCAGGGCATCGGTGATATTGACCGCGGAGAGCTGGGGAATCCGATAGGTGAAGGTGGCGCCCCGGCCGGGGGCGTTGTCGATGAGCACCTCGCCGCCCATTTCCCCGATCGCGCTCTTGACCACGTCCATGCCCACGCCCCGGCCTGAAATCTCCGTCGCCTCGATGGTCGTGGAAAATCCCGGCTGCATGACCAGGGCCAGGGCGTCGTCATCGGCCAGGGCCGAGGCGGCCTCGGCGGTCATCAGGCCCCGTTCCACGGCCACCCGCCGGATTCGGGACGCGTCCAGCCCCCGGCCGTCATCACCCACGCTGACGTAGGTGAAACCCTCTTTTTTGTACGCGGTCAGGGTCAGATGGCCGACGGGGTCCTTGCCGGCCTGCTTGCGTTCCAGCGGGTCCTCCAGACCGTGGTCGATGGCGTTTCGAATCTGATGGGCCAATGGCTCGTAAAGCCGCTCGGCAATGGTCTTGTCCACCAGCGTGTCTTCGCCCACGATCTCGAAATTGATCTGACGCCCCTTTTTCTTGCCCAGGTCCCGGACCAGACGCCTGAAGCGGAGAAAGGTGTCCCGGATGGGTATCAGCCGGATGTCCATGACCAGGTGGTGCAGGTCCGAAGAGATTCGGTTGGAGGTCAGGGCCGCGTTCTTGATCATCTCCATCGTCTCCTTGTCCAGGGCCAGGGCCTGGCCCTGGAGGTGACGCTGGAGGATGGACATGTTGCTGGCGGTGATGATGATCTCCCCGGTCAGCCCCAAAAGCTGGTCCAGATGGGAAATCTTGACCGCCATGCGGTCGATCTCGAAGGCCGGCTTACCATTCATGGTCGAACAGCCTGTTCAGGACCACCGTGAGCATCTCCCGGCTGGCCGGCTTGGTCAGGTAATCGTCGGCGCCAAGCTTGAGCGCCTTGAAAATATATCGCGAATCCGCGTGCGTTGAAATGACCACGACCGGTATCCGGCGGAATTCAGGCGATGTTTTGATGGCTTCGGTCAGTTCGAACCCGTCCATCTCCGGCATGACCAGATCGGTCATGACCAGATCGGGCGCCTTGGCCCTCAGTTTCTCCTGGGCCTGAATGCCGTTTTCAGCTTCCTGGCAGGTCAGGCCCAACTCCTCGACCAGGTCCCGCATGGTCTTGCGAATACTGGGATAATCATCAACGATCAATACGGATTTCCCGGACCAGACCGGACCGGAAGCAGGCGCCCTTTCCGCTGGCAAGATCGAACTCATACCCGCCCCCCAAGGCTTGGAAATTGAAATTTAACTATACCATGAATCGTTTTTTTATCAAAAAGGAATCTCGGGCGCCGGGCGCTCGGGCGCCGGGCGTAACCTTTCAGTGGTTGGCGGCATTCAAGGACCGCCCTGTCGCGGCCGTCCGGGGCCCCCCAATCACTGCATGGGTTTCGCCGGAAAAACCCCGATGGGCTTGACAGGGGGGCTGAAATGGCCTACATATACTTTTCGCGTCATTTAAACAGTTTATGATGGGAGGGACTCCATGACCATTCAGAAAAGACAGACCATGGTCCGAATCCTCCCCCTCCTGCTTCTCGGCCTGCTCTGGCCCCCGCTCCAGCCCGCCACCCTCCGGGCCCAGGATCATACCCCGATCCGCATGTTCTTCCCCCGGGGCGGAGAACGCCTGGCCGAGGAAATTCGGGAGATCGATCCGTCCGGTTCGCCCAACGAACGGGCCGGCCGCCTGGTCCGCGAGCTGCTGGCCGGCCCCCGAACCGACCTGGAACCCGCCTTCTTTCCCGGGACCCGGCTGGGCCAGGTCTTCGTCGACCACGACGGCACGGCCTACGTCGACCTCGATACGGCCGGGGTCAAGGGCCAGTACGGCCTGGTCCAGGAACGACTGGCCCTGTGGTCCCTGGTCAACACCTTGTGTTATAATCTGTCCGAAGTCCAGGCCGTCAAGGTCCTGGTGAGCGGCGGCGAGGCCCGAACCCTTTTCGGCCACGTGGACATCGGCCGACCGCTTCGCCCCGACGACGGCCTGATCGAATAGGTTCAAAATCATGGCGGAAGACAAACGACTCAAATCGACCCGCAACATCGGGATCATCGCCCACATCGACGCCGGCAAGACGACCCTGACCGAGCGCATCCTGTACTATACCGGCCGGACCCATAAGATGGGAGAGGTCCACGACGGCGAAGCGACCATGGACTGGATGCCCGAGGAACAGGAGCGGGGCATCACCATCACCTCGGCCGTGACCACCTGCCAGTGGCAGGGCGCCACCATCAATATCATCGACACCCCGGGCCACGTGGATTTCACCATCGAGGTCGAACGCAGCCTGCGCGTCCTGGACGGGGCCATCGGCGTGTTCTGCGCGGTCGGCGGCGTCGAACCCCAGTCGGAAACCGTCTGGCACCAGGCCGACAACTATCACGTGCCCAAGATCGCCTTCATCAACAAGATGGACCGCATCGGGGCCGATTTCGACAACACCCTGGCCATGATGAAGGAGCGCCTGGGGGCCCGGCCGCTGGTGGTGCAAATGCCCTGGGGACGGGAGGAGAACTTCCGGGGCGTCATCGACCTGCTGCGCATGCGCTGTTTCACCTGGGACGACGCCAGTCTGGGCGCCCACCTGGAAGAGATCGAGATACCCCAGGAGATGATGGCCGAGGCCGTCGAAGCCCGGGACCGGCTTCTGGAGAGCCTGTCGGAAACGGACGACGAGATCATGGAGGCCTACCTGGGCGAAGAGGATATTCCCCTCGACCGAATCAAACGGGCCATCCGCCAGGCCACCATCGACCTCAAACTCGTACCGATCTTCTGCGGGGCCGCCCTGCGAAATCGCGGCGTTCAGCCCCTGCTCGAAGGAATCGTCGACTACCTGCCCTCCCCCCTGGACGTCCCGCCGATCAAAGGACATCTGCCGGACTCGGAAGAGCAGGTCCTTCGCTATCCGCACATCAAGGGGCCGTTCAGCGCCCTGGCCTTCAAGGTCATGATGGACCAGGGCCGCAAGCTGACCTACGTACGCCTCTATTCGGGCAAAATGCTCACCGGCGGGGACGTCCTGAACGTGCGGTTGAACCAGAAGGAAAAAATCGCCCGGATACTGCGCATGCATTCCAACAAGCGCGAGCGCATCAACGAGGCCCTGGCCGGGGACATCGTGGCCGTCATCGGCCTGAAAAGCGCGACGACCGGCGACACCATCACGGACCTCGAAAACCCCATCGTCCTCGAATCCATCGAAATATACGAGCCGGTCATCAACGTGGCCGTCGAACCCAAAGCCTCGGCCGACCAGGACAAGCTGCTCC
>JAHJTB010000376.1 GCA_018830135.1 Pseudomonadota bacterium
GTGGCAGACCGAGACCGGAGCCCACATGATCACACCCCTCCCGGCCGTCGGCGCCCTGAAACCCGGGTCCTGCGGACTGCCCTTTTTCGGCATCGACCCGGTCATTGTGGACCCGGAAACCCAGACCGAAATTCCCTATCCCCACATCGAAGGCGCCCTGTTCATCCGGCGGCCCTGGCCGGGTATGGCCCGCACGGTTTACAACGACCACGCCCAGTACCGGGCCGCCTACTTTTCGGCCCTCCGGGGGTGGTTTTTCAGCGGCGACGGGGCCAGGAAAGACGAGGACGGCCTGTACTATATCACCGGCCGGATCGACGACCTGATCACCGTGAACAACCATCGACTGGGAACCGCGGAAATCGAGTCCGCCCTGGACCTCCACCCCCGGGTGGCCGAGGCCGCCGTGGTCGGACTAGCCCACCCGACCCGGGGACAGCGCATCGTGGCCTTTGTCACTCTCAACCGGGACGCGTCCGGATCCGAGGCGCTCAAGGAGGAACTGAACCGTCTGGTTCAGTCCGAGATCGGGCCCATCGCCGCCCTGGACACGGTGTATTGGGCCGATTCGCTGCCCAAGACCATGAGCGGCAAGATCATGCACCGACTGCTCAAAAAGATCGCCTCCGGGCAGGGCCGGCATCTGGGGGACACCTCGACGCTGGCCGACCCCGAGGCGGTTCGGAACCTGGTCAAGGCCTGTTCCGAGAGTTGAGCGGTCCGCGCGCGCGGACCGCCCCGGCCTCCGGGAGGTGGTTATGAGCGAAAGCAGTATGCTCGGCCGAATCGAGGATAAAAAGGGGGAGGCCTTCGAGCTGGGCCTCTGCAACCTGGACGACGCCCGGTGCCTCACGGATATGTACGACCTGTTCGAGCCCAAGAAGGCCAGCCAGGGCCTGCCGCCGGAAAACACCAAGACCCGGCAGGAATGGGTCCGGGGGCTGTTGGAGCGCGGCGAAAACTTCCTGGCCCGGCACGGCGACGAAGTGGTGGGCCACGCGGCCCTGATTCCGGATTTTGTCAGTCAGGACGCTGAGTTCCTTATCTTCGTCAAACAGCATTACCGGAGCCGGGGACTCGGAAGCGGCCTGACGCGAGCGGCCCTGGAGCGGGCCCGGGACCTGGGGCTGGAAATGGTCTGGCTGACCGTGGAGGGCCACAACTTCAGGGCCATCGGCCTGTACCGCAAGTTCGGGTTCGTCTTTTGCGAGGACCAGGGATGGGACCGGATGATGTTGATCAGATTGTGAGCCGAAAATGGTCAGCAAGATAGGCATCGTCAGGGACAACCGGTTTCTGGAGCACGAAACCGGTCTGGTCCATCCCGAGCAGGCCTTCCGGCTCAAGGCCATCTACAAGATGCTGGACCGGGACTTCGGCGACGCCCTGGTTCGCATCCGGCCCTGGCCGGCCGCGATCGACGAGTTGGAAATGGTCCACACCCCGGCCTACATCGAAAAGCTCCTGACCACGGCGGATTACGATTTCACCTACCTGGCCCCGGACACGCCGGCCTCGTCCCGCAGCTATCTGGCGGCCTGGCTGGCCGTGGGCGGGTGCCTGCGCGCCCTCGAATCCCTCATGTCCGGCGAATGCGATTGTGTTTTCGCCCTGATACGGCCGCCCGGCCATCACGCCTTGCCGGACCGGGCCAGCGGGTTCTGCATCTTCAACAACCTGGCCATCGCCGCCCGTCAGGGGCAAAAGGCCTTCGGCCTCGACCGCATCCTCATAGTGGACTGGGACATCCACCACGGCAACGGTATCCAGCAGATTTTTTACGAGGAACGGGAAGTCTTCTATTTTTCCAGCCATTACATCGGTTCCTTCCCCCACACCGGGGACCTGGACGAAGCCGGGCTGGGCCCCGGTCTCGGGTACACCGTCAACATCCCGCTTCCGAAAAACCTGGCCGACGACGACATCCTCCACTGCTACCGGGAGGTGCTCGGCCCCATCATCCGGCGCTACCGTCCCCAGATCATCATGGTCGCCGCCGGGTTCGACGGGCATTTTCGCGACCCCCTCGGCCATCTCGGCCTGACCGAAAAGGGATACGGCGGACTGACCCGGCTTTTGCTCGATTGCGGCGACGAGGTCGGCGGCCCGCCCCTGCTTCTGGCACTCGAAGGCGGGTACGACATTACCGCGCTGGCCGAGTCGGTCAGGGCGGTCCTTCGGGTCCTGACTTCGGATCGAGGTGAGTCGGAGCCGGACATCCCCGTGACCCCTTTGGGCCGGGACCTGGCGGAGCAGGCCGCCCGGGTTCACGCCCGGTACGGGGTCTGGCTGGACCGGCCTCCGGAACATCTCTGACGGAGGGCGCCATGAAAGCCCGGATTGAAGCGCAGAACCCCGAGGCGAACCTGACCGAATACGATCGGGCCTGTCGTGAATTTTCCTGGGCCGAGGAGGAGCGGTATTTCACCTGGCGCCGGACCGGCCGCCTGAACATCGCCCAC
>JAHJTB010000377.1 GCA_018830135.1 Pseudomonadota bacterium
AACAGTCGAAGTTGGTGAAGAGCCACTTGTGGGGATTGAAGACAAAGGAGTCCGCCAGTTCGACGCCGTCGAGGATGTGGCGCATTTCCGGAAGGATGGCCGCCGAACCGGCCATGGCTCCGTCCACGTGATACCAGGCCCCGTGGCGGCGGCAGATTTCCCCGATGGCCCGCAGGGGGTCCAGGGCCGTGGCCGAGGTGGTCCCGCAGGTGGCCGAAACGAAGCAGGGCGTCCGCCCGGCGGCCGCGTCCTCGACGACGGCCTGTTCCAGTGCCTCGGGAAGCATGGCCAGGTCCTCGCCCGTGGGAATCAGACGCAAATTCTCCCGGCCGTAGCCCGCGATCTTGAGGCCTTTTTCCACCGAGGAGTGGGCCTCTTCCGAGGCGTAGACCATGAGCGCTTTTTCCGCGCCGGCCGGGAACCCGCGCTGATTGACCCCGAATCCGGTGGCCCGTTCGCGGGCGCAGAGCAGCGCGCACAGGGTCGAAGTCGAGGCCGTGTCCTGGATCACGCCGACGAAACCCGCCGGCAGGCCCAGCATTCGGGCCAGCCAGCTCATGACCACCTCCTCGAGCTCCTCGGCCGCGGGTGAGGTCTGCCAGATCATGCACTGGGCGCCCAGGGCCGCGGTCAGAAACTCGGCCAGGATCGACGGTTCGCTGGTATTGGCCGGGAAGTATCCGAAAAACGACGGATGCTGCCAGTGGGTCATGCCCGGAAGGATGATGTCCTTGAAGTCCTCGAAGATGGCTTCCATGGCCTCGGACTCCTCGGGCGGGTCCCGGGGCAGCCGGGCCTTGATCCGGCCGGGTTCGATCCCCGGCATGACCGGGTATTCCTCGATCCGCTCCATGTATTCGGCGATCCAGTCCACCACCGCGTATCCGTATTTCTTGAAATCCATGCGATCCATGTCCTACTCCCAACGGGCGGCTATGGGCTTGCGGTCCACCATGCGCAGGAACTTGAGCGCGGGATAGCCCGCGATCATCACGGCATAGACCCGGTGCCCCTCGGGCAGGGCCAGGGCCTCGACCAGGGGCGGGTAGGTGTTGGCCGCGAATTCGAACAGTCCGATCCAGCAGGTCTCCAGCCCCATGGTCCGGGCCGCGTACATGGCCGTCTGCACGGCGATGACGCAGTCGTCCTTGGGCGTGCTCGATGTTTCCGGGGCGTGGAAGATCAGGACCGCCGGCGCCTTGTGGAAGATGACCTCGAAACCGAACCGGCGGGCCGCGACGATGCGCCCGAGGGTCTCCTTCATGCCCATCATGGACAAGGTGATCTGGTCCACGGCCCGGCCTTCGGCCCGAAGCTTTTCCACCCGGCTTTCGATGACCGGAATGGTCTGTTCGAAATGGTCTACCACATGGTTCGAGTACATCTCGATCCGGGCCCGATCCTGGACGACGATGACTTCCACGGTCTGGCGGTTGCTGCCCGTGGGTGAATAGCGGCAGGCTTCGAGCAGGGTTTCGAGGGCCTGGCGCGGAACGGGTTCGTCCTTGAAATGCCGGTGGCTGCGCCGCTGCCGGATGAATTGGATGAAGTCCCCGGTGTCGAACTGGACCGGCCGGCCTGTTTCCGGGAAGTTGGCCATGTCCAACTGGTGGTGAACGATGGCCTCGGCCGGACAGAGGGCCACGCAGTGGCCGCACAGATTGCAGCAGGTCTCGTTGGCCCGGGACAGGGTCAGGCCGTCCTTTTCATAATAACAGAGCGGACACCGGAGGCGGCACAGGCCGCACTCGGTGCATTTGTCCTTGTCGATGGTCGTCCAGGTCATGAATGCCTCCTTAATGAATTGCGTTTAGAGGTCGGCCGCCGCGGCAATGGCCAGGGCGCTGTTTTCACCGTCCTCGATCATGGCCGCCTTGGCGTCCCGAAACATTTTTTCAATGGGATACTCGCGGCTCAAGCCGTTCCCGCCGAAGACCTGGATGGCCTGGGCGGCCACTTCAAAGGCCGTCTGGGTCGAGAGCAGTTTGGCGGCCACGGCGTGATGGCACGAGGGGGACAGGGAATTGAGCGCGTTGTACAGGGCCATGCGGCGGGCATAGGCCCGGGCGGCTTCGGTCTTGATGAACATGTCGAACAGCTTGAGTTTGACGTTCTGGTGCTCGAAGATGGGGACGCCGCCCTGGACCCGTTGCCTGGCGTATTTCAAGGCCTCGTCGTACACGGCCTGGGCCAGTCCGGCAAAGATGATCCCCATGCCCCCGTTGGCCGAGGCCAGAATGATCCGGGCGACCATGGCCATCATGGCCGGGTCGGGCACGACCATGTGGGAGGTCGGAATCCGGACCTCTTCGAAAAACAGCTCCCCCTGGTTCAGAGGGCGCTGTCCCATCTTGTCCAGGGGTTTGCCCCGGGAGATGCCCGGCAGGTCGAGAGGGATCACGGCCAGACCGCTGCCCTGCATACCCTTGGACGGGTCCAGGCATACGTGGAGGGCGGCGTGGGTGGCGATGGTCCCGTTGCTGACCCAGGCGGCCTTTTGGCCGCTGACGATATACTCGTCGCCCTTCAGAACGGCCCGGACCGAGGGAGCGCAGCGCGGGTCGTCGAAAGTCGGGGCCATGCCCATGATCCAGTCCGACCCGTGGTCCGGTTCGGTAATGGCCCAGCACCCGATCAGTTCGGCCTTTTGGTCCTCGCAGTAGGCCCGGGCGAATTCCCGGACCTCGGGCGCGGGTGACAGGGCCGCCAGCCGGAAGGGGAAGGCGGAGGCCCCCAGGGAAACGGCCAGTCCGGCGTCGCCGTAGCCCATTGCTTCCGCTATCAGGACTCCGGCCATAGAGTCTATTTCTTCGGCCATGCCCCCCAACTCGGCGGGTATGGCCCCCCGGTGAAAGCCCAGTTGGCGAAACTGGCGGAAGACGTCCCAGAGGATCGAATCCGGGGCAATCACGTCGGCCGGGTCGGCCAGCTTGTCCAGGGCCTCGCCGGCCGGCCGCATGACCTCCAGCCCGAACCGCCTGGCCGTTTCACCCGCTGCTTTGGCTTCATCGCTCAGATTGAGGTCCAGTTCGAGATGGCCCATTGCAATTCCTCCTCGAGGATGGGTAGTTATACCCGGATGTTGCAGTTGTTATTTACCGCGGCGTCGAACCCAGCCGCAAAATCCGGGTTACAGGCGCGACATCAGTTTCTGCCAGGTGGCCGGCGCCAGGCGAGAGGCCAGGTCGTAGATCACGGCGTCCGGTCCGACCCGGATGCGAGGCTTGTCTTTCCGAATACCCCGGATGATGATCCGGGCCGCCCGTTCGGCCGACGTCCAGGCGATGTATCGGTCGAATCGCTCGGCCGCCTCATCGTGGGTCATGGTCGGGTCCGAGCCTTTCCGGAACCGGCCGCGGCGGACGATGTCGGTCTTGATTCCCCCGGGGTGGACGCAGGACACCCGGACCGGCGTGTCCTTGAGTTCCTGGGCCAGGGCCATGGTGAACCCTCGCACGGCGAACTTGCTGGTGCAGTACAGACCGACGTTCCGGTTGGTGAACAGGCCGTGAACGCTGGAGACGTTGACCAGGTTGGCCTCGGAGCGCTGCCTGAGATGGGGCAGGAAGGCCTTGGAGCCGTGGATCACGCCCCAGAGGTTGATGCCGAGAATCCACTCGATGTCGTCGTACGTGGCATCCTCGATGGTTTCGCGCAGGGTCACGCCGGCATTGTTGATGACGATGTCGACCCGTCCATGGGCCTGGACCACTTCTTCGGCGAAAGCATGAACCCGGTCCCGGTCCGCCACGTCGACCCGATGCGCGGTCAGCCTCCGGGGCGGGTTCCCGGCCTGTTTAACGGTTTCATCCAGGCCGGCCTCGTCCAGGTCGGCCAGGGCGAGGGCGCAACCCTCGGCGGCCAGCCTCACGGCCAGGGCCCGGCCGATGCCAGAAGCCGCTCCGGTCACCACGGTCACCCGCCCCTCGATGTCTTTCATTTACGATCCTTTCCCGATCGGTCCCGCCGCCTTGGGCGCCGGCTGCTCAAAACCTGCGGGGCGGATGGGGGTCGCCCCGGTCCAGGTAGCGGAACCGGCATTTGAATTCGATGAACCGGGCCGGCGCGATGGCCCCCTCCGGACAGATGGCCGCGCAGTCTCCGCAGGCCATGCACTGCCCGTCCAGGCCTTCGCGCATGCGGGCCGCCCCGTCCGTAACGACGATGGCGTCCGCGGCGCAGGCTTCCGCGCAGAGACCGCAGCCCCGGCATCGTTCCGGATCGATCTCGACCCGGCCGAAAATCACGTCCTCGCCCAAGCGGCTCAGGTTTTCGATCCGGCGGGCCTGTCTCCCGTCCAGTCTTTCAGGCATGATCCCCCTCGCTCTCAGTAAACGATTTTGAAGCGGCCGCCCGGTTCGTACCAGTCGATGGCCTGGGTTTCACGGACCACGTATCCGTCCGGTTCGCCCTTGGGGTAACCCAGGGCGATGGAGGTGATCAGCTTGTACGGCCACTCGATACCCAGACGGCGCTTCCATTTTCTCGAACCGGCCAGCAGGGTCACGAAACTGACCCAGCAGGCGCCCAGGGCGAAGCTGTGGGCCGTGAGGACCATGTTCGTCCCGGCAATTCCGACGTCCAGGCTGGGGTTGCCTGGAGAGCGGCGGTCGGCCAGGATCAGGATGACCGTGGGAGCCCCGTGCCAGAGTCCCAGTCGCCCCTGGGCGATGAGCTTGATGGCCCCGAAGGGGACCGGATGGAACGCGTTGGGCATGAGGCGCTGGGCCAGCCTGGCCCGCCACATCCTCCCTTCCCGGCCCGGCTCGAGGTAGTCCAGAATCCCGCTGACCTTACGGCATCCGGCGGCCACGGCTTCGGTCATCTCGGCCATGAGCTCGGGGTCCCGCAGGACGATGAACTTCCAGGTCTGGGCGTTTCCGGCCGAGGGTGCGAATCGTCCCGCTTCCAGCACCCGCCGGACCAGGTATTCCGGTACCTGGCGCTTTTTGTACGCCCGGACGCTGCGCCGCCGGTAGATCACGTCTTCGATGGTGTTGAAATCCGCCCCGGATTCG
>JAHJTB010000039.1 GCA_018830135.1 Pseudomonadota bacterium
GACCTGGTCATCGCCCAGGTCAACCCGAGAATGCCCCGGGTGCTGGGCCGTTCCTTCATCCACGTCGATGACGTGGACGTGGTGGTCGAATGCGAGGAACCGCTGTTGACCGTGGGGCGCCCGCCGGAGTTCGAGGCCGCCCGGCAGGTGGCCCGCCACGTGGCCAAGCTGATCGATGACGGTTCGACGCTTCAGTTGAGCCTCGGGGCCACGCCCCAGGCCATCCTGGTGGCCCTGGAGGGCAAAAACGACCTGGGGGTGCATACCCAGTTCATGACCGACGGCATCATGAATCTGGTTTCCCTCGGGGTGATAAACAATCGCAGGAAGGGCCTGAACGAGAGCAAGTGCGTGGCCAGCGGGGCCATCGGTTCCGAGGCCCTGTACGAATTCCTGGACGACAATCCCGGCCTGGCCTTCTACCCCTCGGACTACGTCAACGATCCGGCCATTATCGCCCAGCACAACAAAATGGTTTCCGTCAATGTGATCATGGCCCTGGACCTGACCGGCCAGGCCGCGGCCGACGCCCTGCCTTACAATCACTTCACCGGGGTCAACGGCATCATGGACTTCGTGCGGGGCTCGGTCATGTCCCCGGGCGGCAAGTCCATCCTTATGCTGCCTTCCACGACCCTGGACGGCAAGGCCAGCCGGATCGTGCCCAGTCTGGAGCGCATGGCCGTGGTCGTCCCTCGAGGGGACGTCCACTATGTGGCCACCGAATACGGCGTGGTCAATCTGTTCGGCAAGACGCTCGAGGAACGGGCCATGGCCCTGATCGGCATCGCCCATCCGGATTTCCGCGATGAATTGTTCCACATGGCAAAAGAAGAGGGGCTATTAGGGCCCGGCCGGACCCTTCATGAGTCGATTTTTGGAGTGTATCCCCTCTGGTTGGAGGAAACGAGGGACTATTCGGGCCAGCGGGTGCTTTTTCGGCCGGCCCGGCCGGTGGACGAACGGCTGATCCAGGAGCATTTCTATGACCTGGACCGGCGGGACGTTTTTCGCCGCTTCATGCATGAAAAGCGGATTTTCGGCCGGGACGAGGTCGCCGGCATGTCGGGCATCGATTACGTCAAGGACCTGACCCTGGTCGCGGTCGTGGGCGACGTGGGCTTTGAAAAGGCGGTGGCCATGGGCGGGTACTATCTGAATCCGGCCACCAACATGGCCGAGATCGCTTTTTCGGTGAACAGGGACTGGCAGCGCAAGGGGCTTTCCCGGGTCATTCTGGACAAGTTGGCCGAAGCGGCCCGGAACCACGGGATCGCCGGGTTTCTGGCCATGACCACGCCGGAAAACGTCGGCATGATCAAGCTGTTTCGTACGCTGCCCTTTCCGATACGCAGCACCGTGGAAGGGGAAACCATGGTCCTGGTCGCGCGATTCGACGGAGAACCCTGACGAGCTCCAGATAAATATTTCGCCGGAATGATACATTCCTGTTGCATCCCGGTAGGAAATATACTATATAATATCCCACTTTTACCGTCGCTCGCCGGGAGCGGCCCGAATCGTCAACCACCTCCCAAGGATATTTTATGACAGATGAAATCTTTAGGAAAACACCTCATTGTCGAATTCCATGGTTGTAGCGCGGACCGGCTGAACGACAAGGCGGGACTGGAGACCTCCATCCTCGAGGCGGTCCGGTTATCGGGCGCCACCATCATCCAACCATTTTTCCATCAATTTTCCCCTCACGGCATCAGCGGCATCGTCGTCATCGCGGAATCCCACTTTTCGGTGCACACGTGGCCGGAATACGGTTATTGCGCCCTGGACATATTCACTTGCGGGGACGACATCCAGGCCGATCCGGCGGTGGACTTCCTGCGCCGCGAGCTGGGTGCGGACCATTATTCCGTCATGGAGATCAAGCGGGGGCTGCTCGATCTGCCGCAGTCGCAGATCAGGCACAAGCCGGAAACCGAGCACACGTGACTGACCGATTCTGGTTCGCCGAGAGAGGCGGGGGGAACGTTACCATTCATTTTCGCTGTCGACGGGAGATATTCTCCGGCCGATCCGCGTACCAGTCCATTCATATCATAGAGACCGAGGAGTTCGGCCGGATACTCTTCCTCGACGGCGTGACCCAGTCGGCCGAAACCGACGAGTTCATCTACCACGAGGCCCTGGTCCACCCGGCCATGCTCACCCATCCCGCGCCGGGCAAGGTCTGCATCATCGGCGGGGCCGAAGGGGCCACTCTGCGCGAGGTCTACCGGCATCCGGGCGTGCGGCGCGCGGTCATGGTGGATATCGACAAGCAGTTGGTCGACCTGTGCCGGGAGCATCTGCCCGAGTGGAGCCGGGGCGCGTTCGAGGACCCGCGGACGGAACTGCGATTCGGAGACGGCCGGGCCTATCTGGAAGATACCCGGGAGCGTTTCGACGTGATCCTGGTGGACCTGTCCGATCCCCTGGTCGACAGCCCGGCGGTCTATCTGTTCACGCGGGAGTTTTACCAGGCCGTTTCCGACCGCCTGGACGAAAACGGGGTCGCCGCCTTTCAGGCCGGCAGCATCGAACCCTGGTCGCTCGATCTGCACGCCCGCATGTTCAATACCCTGGCCGCGGTCTTTCCCGTCGTCCTGCCCTATCCCTACTACCAACCCTGCTTTCACGAACTTCACAGCCTGATCCTGGTCACCAAGGACCCGGATATGAAAGGGGAGGAGATGGGACGGCGCCTGCTGGACCGGGGACTGGAACTCCGCTACCTGTCCCCCAACTACCTGCAAGGATTTTTCCGCGTGCCCGGATACGTGGAGTCCGCGTACCGCGACCTGCCGGAGATTCTGACCGACCAGGAGCCGCTGCGTCTGAGCGGGACCGCGCGCTGATTCGAGCCGGATCGCCGATCCGGTCAACGGAGGACGCCTTGCCCCGGATCGCCATTCCCCTGATCACGAAGGCCCTGAGTTTCGAGTCTCGCCAGGCCGTGACCGCGCCGGAAGGGACGTTCACCTACAAGCGGCTGCTGGAGTCTTCCGCCCGTGCGGCGGCCCGGATTCTGGACGGCCGTTCCGACCTGGCCGAAGCCCGGGTGGCCTTTCTGATTCCCCCCGGCCTGGACTACACCGCGGTCATGTGGGGCGTCTGGCGGGCCGGAGGCGTGGCCGTGCCCATGGCCCTGTCCCACCCGAGGCCAGAACTCGAGTACGTCATCGAAGACGCCCGGGCCTCGATTCTGGTGGCCCATCCGGACCTGATCGCCCGGCTGGCGCCCGTGGCCGGGGAAAAAGGCCTGCCCCTGATCGGCACGGGCGAGGCCCTGGCCGCCGAGCCCGGGGCGTTGCCCGAGGTGGACGCCTCGCGGCGGGCCATGATGGTCTACACCAGCGGCACCACCAGCCGGCCCAAGGGCGTGGTGACCACCCACGAACAGATCGCCGCCCAGATATCCTCCCTGGTCCAGGCCTGGGGCTGGACTCCGGACGACCATATCCTGAACGTCCTGCCCATGCATCATCTCCATGGCATCCTCAACATTCTCTCGTGCGCCTTGTGGAGCGGGGCCCTTTGCGAGTTCATGCCCGAATTCGAGGCCGGGGCCGTATGGCGGCGCATGGCCCGGGGCGGCCTGACCCTGTTCATGGCCGTGCCCACGATATACGTCCGGCTGATCGCGGCCTGGGAGGCCATGCCCGAAGCGGAACGCCGGCGCATGTCCGAGGCCGCGGCCCGGCTCCGGCTCATGGTCTCCGGGTCGGCCGCCCTGCCCGTCAGCGTCCTGGAGAAGTGGCGCGAAATCACCGGCCACGTGCTTCTCGAACGGTACGGCATGACCGAGATCGGCATGGCCTTGTCCAACCCGCTTGACGGCCGGCGGGCGCCGGGGACCGTGGGACGGCCGCTGCCCGGCGTCCGGGTGCGCCTGGTAGACGAGGGCGGAGACCCCGCCGGCGAAGGAAGTCCGGGCCAGATTCAGGTCAAGGGGCCGAACGTCTTTCTGGAATACTGGCGCCGGCCCGAGGCAACGGCCGAGTCCTTCACCCCGGACGGCTGGTTTCGCACCGGCGACGTGGGCCGGGTCGAGGACGGGTATTACCGAATCCTGGGCCGGGAGAGCGTGGACATCCTCAAGACCGGCGGGTATAAGGTTTCGGCCCTCGAGATCGAAGAGGTCCTGCGGGACCATCCCTCGATCGCGGAATGCGCCGTGGTGGGCGTGCCCGATCCCGAGTGGGGACAGCGGGTCGGGGCCGCGCTCATCCTGAAGCCCGGTTCGAGCCTGGCCCTCGAAGACCTCCGGGCCTGGGGCAAGGAACGTCTGGCCCCGTACAAGGTCCCCAGCCTGCTCTCGCTCCCGGACCATCTGCCTCGCAACGCCATGGGCAAGGTGACCAAACCGGACGTGGTCCGCCTGTTCGAGCAACCCCCGGACCGGCGGAGCGGCTCCTGATCCCGGCCGGCCGATTTTCCCATTGAGAAGTGACCCGGTTCATCCGAAAGTTGATGCGGCCGCTTGGGTTATTGCTGGTACGCGCCCGCCTTCGGCGGGGTGGAACATATAGTGTTTTTACCAACATACCCCCTCACCCCTCCAGAGGCGGGCAGGCCCGACTCTTTCCCGGAGGAAGAGGGAGAAAGAATGGGGCGGCAAGTCTCCCCGAGGAGAAAGCAATTCATACCTGGCGGCATGGGACGGCACAATAATCCGCGGAAGGTCCCCTCTCCCTCCGGGAGAGGGCCAGGGTGAGGGGCTTCCGTTGTTTTTCCCAATACCGCGGGTTATTCATGTCATCCCTTGATCCCGGCCGGCGAGGTGGTCGGGGACGCGGAGGCCCGCGTCCCGTTCCCCCTCGGGAGGCCGGTTTCCTGTCGGTTCAGTTCGAGGAAATCCTGACCGTTACCGTGGCCCTGCCTGCGTCCGGACGGTCGAAGCGGATCGATTCGATGACCTTGCGGATGCAGTCCGCCAGGGCCGGGTCCGTCATGGATGTCGAAACCACCCGGATTTCGGCCACCCGGCCCGATTCGTCGATTACGAACCGGTAAACCGCCTGGCCCGGGGCGGCCGTTGCGCCGGCCAGACAGGCGGCCATGGCCTTGATTTCGTCCCGGAGGCGCTTTTCCACGGCCGACCGCTCCAGGCGACCCCGAACCTCGTCCACGGTCAGGGTCGGGCCCGAGTCGCGGCCGGCGGTCTTTTCTTCATCACGGGCCGACCCGGAACCGTCCTTCGAGCCGTTGCCCGGGGCGAGGATGGCGGGGCGGGGGTTCTCGGCGGACTGTTCGGAAAACGCGGCCTGATGCTTCATCATGCCCACGGCCGCGCTCCGTTTGATCCGGTCTCCCACAGCCAGGTCCGAGACACCGGAGGGCAGGGGCAGAGGCTGCCTGACCGTGACCAGTTCGCCGTCGGCCCGCCGGACCTTGTCCACGGCCACGAACGAGGTGTACTGGGTCATGAGGCCGTATTTCAGGCCCAGTTCCGTGACCTCCTCGATACGGTGATCGTCTCCGGCCAGACTATTCATGTCCGAGAGCCTCATGATCCGATGGCGAGCCCAAAGCAGCCGGAGGACCTGGTTGTCGGGCGAAAGCAGGCCGTCGGCCAGGGCCATGGTCTTTTCAAAGGTCCCGGAGGCGGTCCGGCCGGATACGGTGATCCGTCCCCGGGCCGGCCCCTTGTACTTGCCCATGACCACGATGGGCCGTTGGGCAAAGAGATCGGGCACGGCCGGCGGTTCGACCTCCTCGGCCTCGAACCCGTCAAAGGTCAGCCGGATTCCGGTCAGGACCGGGCTGCGGACGTACTGACGGAATCGTTCGGCCATGGCCGGGGCCTGGGCCTGATCGAGGACGACGAACGGTTCACCCTGTCCGGACCGGGCCATGCCTTCGATGAGGTGCCGGTTGACCGAGCGGCCGATGCCGAAGGCGAACAGGCTGGCTTCGCCCAGCCGC
>JAHJTB010000378.1 GCA_018830135.1 Pseudomonadota bacterium
AGGGTAGGTCTTCACCACAAGCGATTCTGAAAATCCAGACCTTATATTTCAGCCACTTGCGGCGAATACCCGCCTCAAAATACCTGCGTTCGGGCGCGAATAGCGAAAGTCGGGTTAGGCCCGGATGTCCCGTCGGCCGAGGAAGCGATAGTACCCTGCGACCCGGTTGAGCGCCAGGCAGGCCCCGGTGAAGGTCGGGAATAGGGGGACGCCCATTTCCCTGGCCTCGCGGCACTGTTTTTCGATCTCGTGGGGCCCCCAGTTGTCAGTGATCGCGGCCGCGACCTGCTTGCCGTGGGGGGACTCCCGATTAAAGTCCACCAGGGCTTGCGTGGTTTGGCCGAACCCGCCAAGCGCCGCCTCGACGGGCAGGCCCACAAGAAGTACGTCTATGTTCGGGTCCTGGGCGACCACCCGGAGCAGACGGGTAAAGGCGATCGGGTCCATTAGCACGCCGGGAACATCCATGGGGTTCGACAGCCCCTGGTTCACCGAGGAGACGAACTTGGGAATCTCCTTTTGGGTCTCGGGGGAGAAGCGGGGGACCGCCAGGTTCGCCCGGCCGCAGAGGTCCCCGGACTGGACGGTCGAGCCTCCGCCCATGGTCATCACCGCGGCCCGGGCCCCGGGCAGAGGCCGGAGCATCTGGAAGGCCATGGCCGCCTCGGCCATCTCCTCGAGGGTGTCGACCCTTACGGCGCCGGTCTGCCGGTAAAACGCCCGCCAGATCGCTTCGCTGCCCGCCATGGACCCCGTGTGCGAGGCCGCGGCGCGTGAGCCCGCGTCGGTCAACCCGCCCTTCCAGATGATCACCGGCTTTTTCGGGACGATGCGCCGAACCGTTTCCGCCAGGCGGCGGCCGTCCCGGATTCCTTCCAGGTAGACGCAGATGACCTGGGTCCGGTCGTCTTCGGCCAGGTATTCGATGAAGTCCACCGCGTCGAGCATCAACCCGTTCCCGTAGCTGATGGCGGCGCTGAGCCCCAGCCCCATGGACGCGGCGTTCATCATGAACAGCCGCGCGTGCCCGCCGCTCTGGGAGATCAGACCGACCCCGCCTTCGGGCAGGACCCCGATGTCGGGGAAGGTGGTGATCCTTTTTGAAGGGACGTTGAAGCCCATGCAGTTGGGCCCGATGATCCGAACGCCCCCTTTGAGGGCCTTTTCCCGGAGTTCCTCCTCCAGCCGCAGGCCCTCGGCCAGGCCTGTCTCGCCGAACCCCGAACTGCATACGTGAACGTACCGCACCCCGGCCGCGGCGCAGTCGTCAATGACCCGGGGGACGGCCGGCGCCGGGACCGTGACGATGGCCAGGTCCAGCCGCTCCGGAATATCGACCACCGAGGCATAGGCCTTTTCCCCCAGAATCTCGTCCGCCTTGGGGTTCACCGGGTACAGGCGGCCGGCGTAACCGTAATCCCTGAGGCCCTGGAACAGGCGCAGCCCGTCGTACCCCGGGACCTTGGACCGGCCGTTTCTCGAAATGCCCACGATGGCGATGGACTCGGGGGGAAACCCCTGCCCGAATCGGCCGCCGTTCTCTTTTTCCACTTCATCATTCGTTTGACTCACGCTGCCTCCGCTCCGCGCTCAACCATATCTTTCCGGCCTCGATCCACTGCCAGCGGCCGGGGAATGCCATCCCAAAACCGATGCATGTTAAAATTTCATTTGGAATCAGGCAAGGATTTAATTCAATTACGGAACCATCGGCTCCGCCGGTGAGAGTTGATAAGGCTCCGCCGATTCCGGCGAATAATCACCCATGGACTCTTATCCCCCAGGAACCGGATATGCCGGCCGCCGGTTGCACGAAAAGGTTTCGACTCGATGGCATCGTAAATTCGAGGGCAGGGGACCGATACGATTTTACAGGACCAGGAACGAACACGAGCGAACAAAGTGCCCCATGCCGGGAACCAGGGAGGCCTTGATATCCTGGCCTGAGCTCCTGGAATCCACCTCTTTCCGTGTTTGTAATACCGGCCGGCATTGGAACCGAGGCCGCCGGGAAGGCCCGGCGCACGCAGCGGGATACACAGTGGTAATACGCTTCCACGCCTTGGACCACCGCCCCGATAAATGGGTGTCTATATTTCTCTTACAATTCCAGGACGTTGCTTTCCAGGGTTTCAATATAGTCCCGGACTGGTTTGGGGGTGGCCAGCTAATCCGCTTGAGAAAATGGTCGCTTGACTTCCATGAAGAGAAGCGTACCATACCTTGTGAAAACGAACAACAGTTTTATCAATAATATCAATATATTGCGATCAATTAACAAAAGGCCGCAATATCAAGGACTTAGCCGGGGAATAATACCCCCTGAATGGATACTCCGATCCCATAACATAACATGCTTATGCAAAGTGTACTACCCAGGTATCGCCGCGAGGGCGCCCGGAAGCCTGACAACGAGTCTGGCCTTTCTATCAGGGCCGGGGTAGTATGGCCTCGGGAGGACGGAAGATGGCCAAGGACAGGACGCCCAAGACGGCGGGTTTGCGGGCTTTGGATCAAGCGCGGGCGGCGTATCGGGTCCGGGTCTACCGGTACGAGGAGCACGGCGGGACCGAAGTGGCGGCCCGGGAACTGGGCGTGGAGGAGCACCGGGTGATCAAGACCCTGGTCATGGAGGACCATGAGGGCCGGCCGGTCCTGGTCTTGATGCACGGCGACCGGCAGGTTTCGACCAAGGCCCTGGCCCGGCAAATGGGCGTCAAGAGCGTTGCCCCCTGCACGCCCGAGGCGGTCCGGAAATTTTCGGGTTACCAGATCGGCGGGGTTTCGCCTTTCGGGACGCGGACCCGGATGCCGGTCTTTGTCCAGGAAAGCATCCTCGATCTGCCGGTTCTGCTGATCAACGGCGGCCGGCGGGGGCTGCTGGTGGAAATGACGCCGGCGGACCTCAAGCGGGTTTTGTCGCCCACGCCGGTGGACGCGGCCCTTTGATTCGCTGGAACGTTCGTGATTTCTCCGGGAAGTGATGGGGCGCCACGGGTTCAGGATAGCAATCATCGGAAGATAGTCGGGCTGCCGGGCTTGGGCAAAACCGG
>JAHJTB010000379.1 GCA_018830135.1 Pseudomonadota bacterium
CAGGTCGTCTCTTTCGCCGTCATCTGGACCGCCCTGGCCATCTACACCGCCGACTCGACCATCCATTACCGACGGGTCGGCATCGACCGCCCTCCGGTCTGAGCCGTCCGCCGCCGGTTCCAGAAGCCCTTAAAAAAAACCAACCGGAGCCCTTATGGGGTTCCGGTTGACTTGGGGAAGGAGAAAAGAGTTTGGGTAGTTAAGGCCTTGGGTGCCTTGCTCATGGGTATATGCAATCCCACGGCCAAAAGAGGCCGCCACCTCGAATTATAATATATCATCCTGTTTTCATTGGATTTAATAATTGAACTCCCTGAATCATCGAAAAGCACAAGATCCGGAGAGTACAAAAATTGTGTCTACGGACGCGATCTGATCTGCTACTGATCTTCGACCAGCAGGTCCGGACCGTTCGAGGCCCCTGAAAAAAGGTCCAGACCGATTCAAGGCGGAGGCGAACTTGGGCTCTCAAACTATTCAATATATGGATATATATATGATTCAGGATAGCGTCCAACAAGGAGATAGGGCCAAAGAAGCGGTTTTCCCGTGACATCCGTTCTGCCGTCGCCCCTGAAAGCCCGCCGGTTCCAGGGCCCGGAATAAACAACCGGAGCCCCTATGGGGTTCCGGCTGACTTGGGGAAGGAGAAAAGAGTTTGGGTAGTTAAGGCCTTGGGTGCCTTGCTCATGGGTATATGCAATCCCACGGCCAAAAGAGGCCGCCACCTGAATTAAATTACATATACCTGTTTTTATTAAACTTTAACATACGTCCCTTTCAGAATCTCCACCAAACACCCGATCCGGACCGTACAAAAATTGTTAATAGCAGCCCTTTAAAACGACAACTCTATAACTACCCTGTATTCATGCAAAAAAAGAAAACAGGCCTTTGAATCCGCTTCATGCCTGGCCGTGAGCCCGCCGTATTTTTTTTAATTTATCACTAATTAAACTCAATTGATGCAAATATATGCTCCGGCAGGTCGGGGCCTGCCTTGGGGAACCGGGCACAAAAAATGTACCCGGCGACACCAAATTTGTCCTCCGGATACATTTTTTTCACCCCGGGCACAAAATTTGTGCCCGGTCTAAAGACCGAACTTTTTCACCTTGTACTGCACGACCCGCTTGGTGGTTCCCAGCAGTTCGGCCGCCTGGGCCTGAATACCGCCGCAGGCTTCGAGGGCCCGGGCGATCATGCCCTTTTCCACGGCATCGAGGGCCTGGTTCAGGTCCCAGTTCGGGGGGATGAAGCGGTCGACGTCCAGGTCCAGGTCCGGCCCGCGGGCCAGCAGGTCCGGGGGGTATTTTTTCAGTTTGTATTGCATGAGGTTTTTGGCAATGCCCAGAAGGTCAGCCGCCTGGGCCTGGACGCCTCCGGATCGATTCAGGGCCCGCTGGATCAGTTTCATCTCCACGGCCTCGAGGGCCTCGTTGAGGCCGACCTTGGGGCTAATGAAGGCGTCGAGTTCAAGGCCGTTCCGGGACGGCGGCCCGGCGTTGCCGGCGGCGGCGCGGGGTGTGTCGGACGCGGGTTGATCCGGGGCGGTCTGGAGGAGGTCTTCGGGCAGGTCGTCGAGTTCGACGGTGTGTCCGGAGCAGAGAATGACGGCGCGCTCGATGGCGTTTTCCAGTTCTCGCACGTTGCCCGGCCAGGGGTAGCCGTACAAGGCGCGCAGGGCCTTGGGGGATATCTGGAGACCTTTTTTTCCGCTCTCCTTGCTGTATTCCTTGACGAAATGGGAGACGAGCAAGGGGATGTCGTCGGTGCGTTTCCGCAGAGGGGGCACGTGGACGTGGACGACGTTGAGTCGGTAGAAGAGGTCTTCCCGAAACCGGCCCGCCGAGATCTCCTGTTTGAGGTCCCGATTGGTGGCGGCGATGACGCGGACATTGACCTCGATGGTTTCGGTACCGCCCACGCGTTCGAACTGGCGCTCCTGGAGGACTCTTAAAAGTTTGGCCTGGAGATTGGTGGACATTTCACCGATCTCATCGAGAAAGAGGGAGCCTCCGTCGGACAATTCGAAGCGGCCTTTCCGGCTGGACCGGGCGTCGGTAAAGGCGCCTTTTTCGTGTCCGAACAGTTCGCTTTCCAACAGGCTTTCGGCCAGGGCCGAGCAGTTGACGGCCACAAACGGCCCCTGGGAGCGCGGGCTGTGGTAGTGAATGGCCTTGGCGATCAGTTCCTTCCCGGTCCCGCTCTCCCCGGTGATCAGCACGTTGGCCCGGGTGTCGGAGACCTTTTCGACCAGGCGGTATATCTCGAGCATCGGCTTGCTTTTGCCGATCAGGTTGCCGAAGCTGTATCGTTCCCGCAGGGCCTGGGTCAGTTCCCGGTTCTCACGCACGAGCTGGCTCATGGACAGGGCCTTGCGGACCGTGATCATCAACTCCTCGTTTTGGAAGGGCTTGGTGATATAATCGAAAGCCCCCCGCTTCATGGCTTCGACCGCCTTTTCCACCGTGCCGAAGGCGGTCATCATGATGACCGGCAGTTCGGGCTGAATGGCCTTGGCCCGGCTGAGCAGCTCGATACCGTCGATGCCGGGCATCTTCATGTCGGTCAGAATCAGGTCCGGAGGGGCCGACTCCATCAGTTTGAGGGCATGTTCGCCGCTTTCCGCGGTCAGGACCTTGAACCCTTCGTCCTCGAGCAGAGTGGCCATGACCAGGAGGTAGTTTTTTTCGTCGTCTACGACCAGAATGGTTTCCATCACGCGTCAATCTCGGGCAATGGGCAGCCGGATCTCCACCCGGGCTCCTCCGCTAGTACCAGGACGAATGGCCACGCCACCCTTGTGACCATCGATGATATTCTTGACAATGGACAGCCCCAGCCCGCTGCCCCGGTTTTTGGTCGTATAAAAAGGCATGAAGAGCTTTTCCATCTGCCCCGGCTCCAGGCCGGACCCGGTATCCTCGATCGCGGCCTCGATCACGCCCAGACTCGTGCCGTCCGGCCCGTAGGGCAGAGAGGTCTTGACGGAGATGCATCCCCCTTCCGGCATGGCCTGAACCGCGTTGAGAAAAATATTGAGAAAGGCCCGATAGAGCAGGTCCGGGTCGGCCTCGATGGTCATGGTGCTCTGGTAGTCCCGCTCGACCACGATGCCCTCTCGTTCCAGGGTCGGAGCAAGGAACCGAATGTTCTTGTCCAGAATATCGGAGAGTTGACAGGGCTGGGGACGGGGAATCTGGGGCCGGGCGAAATCGAGGAACTCGGTCACGATACCGTTGAGCCGTTGGGATTCCTCGACAATGACCTCGGCCAGGCGATTGTCCGGTTCGTATTTTTTGATACGGTTTTGGAGGATTTCGGCCGTGCTGCTGACAATGCCCAGGGGGTTGCGTATCTCGTGCGAAACCGCCGCGATCATCTGGCCCAGGATGGCCAGCCGCTCGGAATGATGCAGTTTCTCCTCCAGCCGCCGCCTTTCCTCGTTGCGCTGTTCGATGATCTTTTCCGCCCGGGACAGAATGGGCCGCAGAACCATGAAAAGCACGCCGATGAAGACCAGGGATATGGCGATGCTCAGGTATTGAAACTTGCTGACTTCGGCGTAGTCTCCCGTCAGGTCCAGGGCGATCTCGAAAACCCCCAGCACCTGGCCCACGGCTCCCTCGATGGGCCGCTCGGCCCGGAAGGGGTAGAAGGCCTTGAGTACCCGCTTGTTGTCGAACCCGGCCAGCCCCTTGCCGGGCGCGGAGACCAGTTCGGACGAGTATTTGCCTTCCAGAGCCTTGACGTAGTGAGGAGAATTCATGCCCTGGCCCCCGACCAGGGACTTCTCGGTGCTGTAAATCGTGTTGCCTTCCAGGTCGTAAAGTTTGACCTGCCTGACGTTGAAGGAGTGGATGGTGTTGTGGATCACCAGTTCCAGGCGCTCGTACTGGACCGGGTCCCGCAGGCGGATGCGGCCGAAGGCCACGGCCGTGGGCAGAACGAACTGGAGGAAGACCTGGTGGTTGAGGTTATCGGCCAGGAGCAGGGCGTAGTCGTCGCTCTTTTTCAGGAGAATGCCCTTGGCCTGCTGGCTGATGAAGATGGTCAGCCCCAGGGTGAAGACGAGGATGACCAGAAAGCCGGTCAGGGAGAAGTACTTGACCAGTTGGAACGGCCGTATGGATTCAGCGGGACTTTCCGAGTTCTGCCCGTCAAACTCGTGCCCCTGCGCCAACGATCGGTTTGTTTCGCTGTCCGGGTCCATCCACGTCCCCTCGTCTTATCCGACGATGAACTTTTTCTTCGGGGCGGCGCCTTTCTGGAAGTCCGCCTTGAACGAGGCGAACCCGGGCCGGCCCATGAGGCCGTAAGTGAACCGCTTGCCCAACTCGACGCCGGGCTGATCGAGGGGGTCGATGTCATACAGATAGCCGGAAACCACCGTGGCCACCTCGAGCATGTAGAGGAGGTATCCCACGCTGGCGGGGGTAATCTTGGGCAGGCGCAACGTCATGTTGGGTCGTCCGGCCGCGGTCAGGGCCTTGGCCGTCGCGGCCTGTTCGGCCTGGATCAACTCGCCCATGGTGTGGCCGCCGAGGTAAGCCAGGTCCTTCTGATCCTTGAAAAGATGAGGAATCTTCACATCGGCGCGATAGGCGCTGGAGGCGATAAAAACGACGACCTTGTCCTGGGGGCCTTCCATATAGAGCTGGACCTGGGAGTGCTGGTCGGTGACTCCCACGGCCTTGACCGGGGTCTGACCGGCCATGACCACGCGCCCGTCCGTGGAAAGGCGTTTTCCCAGGGATTCGGCCCAGAGTTGGGCGAACCAGTCGGCCACTTCGGACAGGGAATCGGCGTAGGGCATCATGACCAGGATGTTCCGGCCCCGCTTCTGGCGCAATGCGTAGTTGACCGCGGCGAACAGATAGGCCGGATTGTTCCACAGGGCGGCCCGGGTGCAGCTCTCCTCCGCGGCAGCCGCTCCGCGCAGCATTTCGGCCACATTGACCCCGGCCACGGCCAGGGGCAGCAGGCCGACCGGGGTGAAGACCGAGAAGCGGCCGCCGACCCCGGCCGGCACGTCACAGGTCTGAAAGCCCATCTCCTCGGCCATGGTCCGCAAGATGCCCTTTTCCGGGTCCGTGGTGAAGATGACGTGGTCCTTGAGGCTTGATTTGCCGAGGCTCCGCCGAATCTGGTCGTAAACGACCATGAACTGACTCATGGTTTCGGCCGTGGTCCCGGATTTGCTCACCACGTTGAACATGGTGTGTCTCGGATCGACCAGACTGAGCAGCGAGGCCATGCCTTCCGGGTCCACGTTGTCGGCCACGAAAAGGCGGGGGAAACGTCGTTTGGCCCGGGGCAGCATGTTGTGGAACAAGGGTCTGAGGGCCCGGAAGACGGCCCGGGTGCCCAGGGCCGAGCCGCCGATGCCCAGAACCACGAAGTTTTCCACCCGCTTCCGAATGTCTTCCGCCGTGCGGCGAAGCCGGCGCAGGTCTTTGGTCTGGAAGGGCAGATCGTAAAAAGGCAGATTGCCGTCCTTGCGGCGGTTCATCAAGTCCTTGTGGGCCTCGGTGAATATCGGCTTCAGTTCATCGATATCGTCCGCTTTCAGACCGTTTTCGCCGCCCACGGCGTGGGTCATCACATTGTTGAAATCGAGTTCGATCATCGTGTCTTGCGGGCTCGCCTTCTTTTCCGACTTGGCCATTTTACCTCACCTTGTTCCAAGCTGTATTACCCGGCCCTCCCGCCGGGCGCGGCCTCACCCCCGTGGCTTGGCCAGTATTTCCAGGACCACCAGCTCCAAAAAGCGTTTCGAGGCCTTGGAACGAATCAGGGCCACGGTGTCCGCGCCCCGGCCCGTTCCGGCCACGGCGGCCGTCTCCACATCCTCGGGGATCAGGCCCGCGTCGCAGGCCTCCATGACGATCTCACAGGCCACCTTGATCCCCTGCCCCAGCCGGCGCAACGTGTTGGCCACGAGCAGGGTCGGGTAACTCCCGCCAAAGGCGCCGGCCAGTCCGGTTTCCAGGGAGTGGGTCAGAATGGTGCCTCGAAATACGCGTCCGCCCAAGGCCTCGATCCGCGCCTTGTGCTCCGGTTGGAATTCGTCCTGGTTGGGCCCCTTGAATCCCACGGAATGTCCGACCACGACCAGGTTCACTCCCAGCCCGGCCAGGGATTCGGCCGCGCGCACGCCGGTGGCTCCGGTGGTCGAAGCCACCACGAAGTCCCGGATGCCCTCTCCCGCCAGACCGGCCGCGATGTTGAGGCTGGCCTCGGTGTTCCCGGGTCCGGGCGCTGAAAAATATTCGACTTCTCTTTTCATGGCTTGCCGTTGGCTCCGCTCCGCGGCCCCAACTATCTTATTGACAACTCCGGCCTTCCATTATAATCTTTTTTTCAAGTTTTGTCACGGGTTATCATTATGCTGGACAAAGTGCTCGACCAAATCGCCGAACGGATCATTTCCCTGGATGAGGCCTCCCTGACCCAGCTTCTGGCCAAATACAAAAAACAGATGGAGGAATTTCAGCCCACACGGGAATGGGAAAAATCCGTCATCATCTTCTTCCTTATCAACGCGGTCCGCGTCAAGAACTCGATTTTCAACGAGAACATCATGAAGGGCAAGGCCAAAAAACCGAAATCCGAACGCACCAATCCTTTCAAACTGATCAAGTCCTGATCAAACTGATCAAGCCCTGACCTGAAATACGAACCGGCCTCCCGGCTACTCATCGGAACCGTCTTCCTCCGTCCGACGCCTCCGAGACTCCCTGATCGACCGCCAGGCATCCAGGCGCTGGGCCACGGCCCGCTCCCGCCCCCGGTCCGTGGGGCGGTAATACCGTCGTCCGGCCAGTTCGTCCGGCATGTGCTCCTGGTCAACCACCGCCTCCTGGTCGTCATGGGCGTAATGATACCCACGCCCGTATCCCAGGTCCTTCATCAGGCGGGTCGGCGCGTTGCGGATGTGCAGGGGCACCGGCAGGGGCCCTCGTTCCCGGGCGTCCCGTCGGGCCTCCTGATAGGCGGTATAGATGCTGTTGGATTTTTCCGCCGTGGCCAGATAAACGACCGCGTGGGCCAGGGCCAGGTCCCCTTCGGGCGAACCGAGCAGGCGGTAGGATTCCAGGGCGCTGACGGAAAGCATCAGGGCGACCGGATCGGCCAGACCGATGTCTTCGGAGGCGAAACGGATCATCCGCCGGAGGAGGTAAACAGGGTCCTCTCCGGCCTCGAGCATCCGGGCCAGCCAATAAAGGGCCGCGTCCGGGTCCGAATCCCGCAGGCTCTTGTGCAGGGCCGAAATCAGGTTGTAGTGCTCCTCGCCGTCCTTGTCGTAGCGCAGGCTCCGTTTTTGAACCGCTTCCTCCGCCTCGGCCAGGCCGACATGGCTCCGGCCGCCCACGACCGGCGTGATCGTCACGGCCAGTTCCAGGCTGTTGAGCAGGGCCCTGGCGTCACCGCCCGAGGCCTGGATCAGGAAGTCACGGGCTTCGGTTGCCAGTTCGGCCCCGGTTTCGGCCAGTCCCCGCCGCCCGTCGGCCAGGGCCCGGTTCAGCAGGCAGGCCAGGTCGTCTCGGGCCAGCGGTTCGAGGACGAGCACCCGCATTCTGGAAAGCAGGGCCGCGATGATTTCAAAGGACGGGTTTTCCGTGGTGGCGCCTATCAGGGTGATCAGGCCGCTCTCGACATGAGGCAGAAAGGCGTCCTGCTGGGCCTTGTTGAAGCGGTGGATTTCGTCCACGAAGAGTACGGTCTCGCGCCGGGCGTAGCGCTGGTGTTCCCGGGCCGCGGCGACAACCTCCCGGACCTCCTTGACTCCGGAAAGCACGGCCGAAAAGCTGACGAACTCGGCCCGGGCCGCCCGGACCAGGAGCCGGGCCAGGGTGGTCTTGCCCGTACCCGGCGGCCCCCACAGGATCAGGGAAGCCAACCGTCCCACTTCGACCAGGCGCCGCAGGATTTTACCCGGACCGATCAGATGGTCCTGGCCCACGAACTCGCTCAGCGACGCCGGCCGTATGCGTTCGGCCAGCGGGGCGCCGGGCTGAATCTCGTCCTGGGTTGAAAACAGATCGGTCATTTACCGGTCCTGGGTCCTTGTTACCAGGTTTAATAACACGAAAAGGCCTATTTTACAAGAAGTTATCTTTTCAGGGGATAAGACCCGGCGCCGGCCGTTTGGGTCAGAGTCCCAGGTAGGCCGACCGGACGGCATCGTTGTCCAGAAGGCCGGCCGCGTCACCGGACAGGACGAGGCGGCCGCCCACCAGGATGCAGCCCCGATGGGCGGCCCGAAGGGCCAGGTTGGCATTCTGTTCCACCAGCAGCATGGTCGTTCCGTGATCCCGGTTGATCTGCCCGATGATGGTAAAGATGCGCTGGACGATCATGGGAGCCAGCCCCAAAGAGGGTTCGTCCAGGAGCAGCAGTTCCGGTCTGGCCATCAGGGCCCGGGAAATGGCCAGCATCTGCTGTTCACCGCCGCTCAGGGTTCCGCCGGCCTGGTGGCGCCGTTCGGACAGAATGGGGAAAAGCTGGAAAATATAATCGAGTTCCGCCTTGATACCTTCCGGGCCCCGCCGGAGAAACGCGCCCATGTCCAGGTTTTCCGTCACGGTCAGGTGGGGGAATATCCGCCGTCCTTCCGGGACCTGACTGATACCCATGGCCACGATCCGGTCCGGGCGCTCCCCCTGAATGGGCCGGCCCTTGAAGACGATCTCGCCCCGGCGAGGCGGGACCAGCCCGGAAATCGACATCAGGGTCGTGGTCTTGCCCGCGCCGTTGGGGCCCAGCAGGGTGATGATCTCTCCGGCCGCGATCTCGAAGTCGATGCCCTTGAGGACCTCGATCCGGCCGTAACAGGTATGTAGGTCACGCAGGCGGAGCATCGGCCGCCTCGCCCAGATACGCCTTGATTACCGCCGGATCGTCACGCACCTCCTCGGGCCGGCCCCCGGCGATCATCCGGCCGTAGTCCATGACGTAAATTCGGTCCGACAGACTCATGACCAGGCTCATGTCGTGTTCGATCAGCAGAACGGCCACACCGCTCTCGTCCCGGATGCGGGTGATGAGATCGTCGAGTATCTGGGTTTCCATGGTATTGAGTCCGGCGGCCGGCTCGTCGAGCAAGAGCAGCGCAGGCTCGGTGGCCAGGGCCCGGACGATCTCCAGGCGCCTCTGGGCCCCGTAGGGCAGATTTCGGGCCATGTCGTTGGCCTGTCGGTCCAGATCGAAGCGGAGCAGGAGATCGTAACTGCGGGCCAGTATCTCGTTTTCCTCGGCCCGGGTCCCCCGGCCCCGCAGTACGGCCCCCAGCACGCCGGCCGACGTGCGGCAGTGACGGCCGATCATCACGTTTTCCAGTACGGTCAGACTGGGAAACAAGCGAATGTTCTGGAAGGTCCGGGCCAGGCCCAGTTCGGTGACCTGGTTCGGTTTGAGGCCGTTGAGCCGCCGGGGTGGGCCCTTGGAGGGCGTCAGGATCATATCTCCGCCCCTGGGGACGTACATGCCGGTCAGGCAGTTGAAGACCGTGGTCTTGCCCGCCCCGTTCGGACCGATCAGGGACACGATCTCAGCCGGGTTCACCTCGAAATCCACCCGGTCCAGGGCCTGAATCCCGCCGAATCGCAAGCTCAGACGGCTCACTTCAAGCAGGGTCATCGGCCCCCCTTCGGTCCGGCAGGCCTTGCGGAAGGGGATATTCGTATCGCCGGCGGACCCGGGTGATCAGTCCCTGGGGTCTGAAGACCATGACCAGGACCATGCTGGCCCCGAAAAGCAGCATCCGGTATTCGGAAAAGGCCCGCAGGTATTCCGGGAGCAGCATGAGGACAAAGGCGGCGATGATCACGCCCAGGATCGACCCCATGCCGCCCAGGACGACGATGGACAGGATGATGGCCGATTCCATGAAGGTGAAGCTGGCCGGGTTGACGAATGTGGTCTTGGCCGCGAAGACGACCCCGATCATGCCCGCCCAGGTCGCCCCCAGGGCAAAGGCGGTCAGTTTGGTCCGGGTCTTGTCGATGCCCATGGCCTGGCAGGCCAGTTCGTCCTCGCGCAAGGCCAGCCAGGCCCGGCCGATCCTCGAGTTCTGGAGCCGGTCGACCACGAAGACCGTGAACAGGACCAGGGCGATCATGATGAAAAACAGGTACTTCATGGTCCAGTCCAGGTCCAGGTTCAACCCGAACAGGCCGGGGCGGTCGATATGGGCGATGCCGCTGGGTCCGAAGGAAAACGCGTTCCAGTTCTCGAGGATCAGGCGGATGATTTCGCCGAAACCCAGGGTGACGATAGCCAGATAGTCCCCCCGCAACCGCAGCACCGGAAAGCCCAGTAGAATCCCGAACACAGCGCCCAGGGCCGCGCCCAGGGGCAGGGCCGCCCAGAACCCCAGGCCGTAATGATGGTTGAGCAGGGCGTATCCGTAAGCCCCCACGGCGTAAAAGGCCACGTAGCCCAGGTCCAGCAGGCCGGCCACGCCCACGACGATATTCAGGCCCAGCCCCAGCACGACGTACATCAGGGCCGTGATCATGATGTTGACCTGATAGGTTGAAAAAATGAAAGGAAAAGCGGCAATGAACAGGGCCCCTGCCAATAGACCCGGTAAACGGAGTTCCCGGAGGCCCTGAATTCGCATGGTCCAGGTTTCCGCCCCCTGCTCTCCCCGCTCGGCCCGGACCCGGCCCGCCTCCCGCCGGGCCATGAGCCAGCGCCAGACAAAGGACAGGGCGAAACTGCCCGCTCCCACCAGGACCATGTTGTTCCAGCGCCACTCCACGGTCCGCTCCACGGTATTGACCCGGATGACCATGACGGGGAAGGTCAGAAACATGAACCAGAGGGAAACCAGAAGGGAGCGTTTGATCTCGGCCCAGGGAAAAGGGTGGTGATCGCGAGGCATCCCGGGTCAGACCTTTTGGGCGTCCGGACGGCCGAGGATGCCGGCCGGCTTGAAAATGAGAATGAAGACCAGGAGGCAGAAGGCGAATACGTCTTCATAATCGGAAGAGACGTACCCGGTGGCAAAGCTTTCGGTCCAGCCCAGGACCAGGGCCCCGAGCACCGCGCCCGGAATGCTGCCGATGCCGCCCAGGACGGCCGCGGTAAAGGCTTTGATGCCGGCGATAAAGCCGATATAGAAGTTGATCTGCCCCACGCGGGAGGCGATCAGCACGCCGCCCACCGCGGCCAGGCTCGAACCGATGATAAAGGTGATCGATATGACCCGATCGACGTCCACGCCCACCAGCATGGCCATTTCCTTGTCCTGGGCCGTGGCCCGCATGGCCTTGCCCATCCGGGTGAACTTGATGAGCAGGGTCAGGACGACCATGATCGCGGCCGTGGTCAGGATGATGGCCAGTTCGACCGAGGAAATGATGTGGGCGTAAGGCGCCCAGAAATCGAATTCCGGTATCAGGGCGGGAAAAGGAAGGAAGTCCGAGGTCTGGGCCAGGAAGACGTAATTCTGAAGGAAGATGGACATGCCGATGGCGCTGATCAGGGGCGAAAGCCGGGGGGCTTGGCGCAAGGGTTTGTAGGCGACCTTTTCCACGGTCAAGCCGTAGGCCGCCGAGTAGATCACCGCGACCAGCGAGGCCAGGACCAGGATGGCCAGCTGGCTGAACCCCAGGAACCCGAGGACCGAAGCCGCGATCAAGGCGGTAAAGGCCCCGATCATGTATATCTCGCCGTGAGCGAAGTTGATGAGCTGAATGATCCCGTAGACCATGGTGTAGCCCAGGGCGATCAGCGCGTAGATACTGCCCTTGGTCAGCCCGCCCAGGAAAAGCTTGAGGAAATAATCCATCGAGTTCCTATAAGACGACGACCCGGGCCGTCCGCCCCGTGTTTGAAGCCCGCCGGACTCGGTTTACCGGACCTCGGCGTAGGCCCCGTTCCGGACCTGATAAACGGAAAAGCCCACGCCGATGGCGTCCCCTCGCTCGTCGAACCGGATGCGGCCCAGGGTGGTCTCGACCGACTCGGTTCGCAGGACCTTGGCCAGGGCGTCGAAGTCGCCGGTCCCGCCGGCCCGCTCGATGGCGTTGAGCAGGGCGGTCGTGGCCGCGCAGGCGTTCAGATAAAACGCGCCGGGATCGGACTTGTAGGTTTCCCGGTGGGCCCGGGTCGCCTCGACGGCTCTCGGGTTCGTGGAAACATCCTTGGGCCCGGTGGCGTAGACCCCGTCGGCGAACTCGCCGGCCACCTTGATGAAGGTGTCGTCCTTGACTCCGTCGTCTGAAATGAAGACCGTCTCCATCTTTTTCTTGCGCATCTGAGAGACCAGTTTCGAGGCCTCGGGGTGATAGCCCCCGAAAATGACGGCCTGGGCTCCGGCCTGGTCCAACTTGGTTACGACCGCCGAGTAATCGACCCCGCCCGGCGTAATGCCCTCGTAGAGCGCCAGTTCGAGGTCCGGGTCCTGCTCGATGAAGCCCTTGGCGTACTCGGCCAGGCCCTTGCCGTAATCCCCCTTGTCGTGCAGGACCGCGATCCGGGTCCAGCCCCGCTTTTTGGCGAAATCCACCTCCAGCCGGGCCTGGGCGTCGTCCGAGGCGATGGTCCGGAAGAAGTTCGGATATTCCCCGCTCTGAGTCAAGGGCGGGTTGGTGGCCGAAGGCGACATGACCAGCACCTTGGCCGGCTTGTAGATTCCCAGGGCCGTTCGGGTCGCCCCGCTGCAGATGTGGCCCATGACAACCCGGATGCCTTCGGAAACCAGCTTGGTGGCCGAATTGGTGGCCACTTCCGGCTTGCACAGGTCGTCCTCCTTGACCAGCTCGATCTGCTTGCCCAATATGCCGCCCCGATCGTTGATCTGCCTGACGACGTACTCCGCGCCCCGCAAGGCCGAAATCCCATACGAGGCCAGGTCCCCGGAATGGGCCCCGGCCACCCCGATCCGGATCGTCTCCGGGGCCTCGGGTCCGCGCAAGCCGAAATACAACGCCGCGGCGGCCACTAAAATAAAGACCAGGATCGTAATCGTCTTTTTCATTCGGCTCTCCCTATGGTTTTCAATTTCATAGTTCGCTGGAATTCATGAAAAAATTGGCGATCTGCCTCAATATCCCTTCTTTTAGTAATCAGGACGAAGGATATTGTCAATGCTTTTTGAAGCCCGCGACGGGACTTGGCTGTCCGGGAAGGCCGGGGGTGGGCCGGGGCCAAAACCGGTTCGCTTTCCCATGGTGCTGCCCTCGGAGCAGGGCCTGGAAGATATTTAATTCCGGAATTGGGCTTGCATTTTCTCCTGGGCTAGGATATACCTGTTACGTAATGTCGGGCTAAAGCCCTGCATACGGGCAAAATTTAGCGCCAACGGTGCAAGTCACGGCAACCCTCCGTCGATCCTACACTCTTTCGTTATAAATTTTGCTAATACACAACGCAGTCGGATCGTTATATCCGTACGGCCTCAGGACGCGGCAGCGATCCGGAGGCCAATCAACACTCGACACTTGAAGACGCCGGAGTCTGCATCCGAAAATACGCGCTTTGAGAACCATGGAAAGAGAGCATTCATGAACTTCAAATCATTCAACCTTCACAGCCGGGTCCAGGCCGGCGTCGAATCCGAGGGGTATGACACCCCGACCCCGATACAGGTCAAGGCCATCGGCCCGGTCATGGAAGGCCGCGACGTCATGGGCCTGGCCGAAACCGGTTCCGGCAAGACGGCCGCCTTTGTCCTGCCCATTCTCCATCGCTTGATGGAGGGCAACAAGGGGCGTCCCCGGGCCCTGGTCGTCGCCCCGACGCGCGAACTGGCCGAACAGATTCACCAGGCGGTGGAATCCCTGGGCCGCCACACCCGCACCCGGAGCATGACCGTGTACGGCGGCGTCAGCATCAATCCCCAAATGCTCCGGATGAGACGGGGCGTGGACGTGGTCGTCGGCTGCCCCGGACGCCTTCTGGACCACCTCAACCGCGGCACCCTGGACGTTTCCGGCGTGGAAATTCTGGTCCTGGACGAAGCGGACC
>JAHJTB010000380.1 GCA_018830135.1 Pseudomonadota bacterium
AATCAACGCGGAATGGGCCCTGAAGAAATCGGTCGATCGGGCCCGGGCCATGTTCTCGAGAATCCGGGACGACTATATTCGGAGCCGTATCAAGGATATCGAGGACGTGACCGACCGGATTACCCGGAACCTGGTCGGCAGCAAGTCCGAGGACCTGGGGGCCATCAGGGAACGCGTCATCATCGTGTCCAGGGACCTGTCTCCGGCCGACACGACCCAGATGCGGCTGGATCGGGTCATGGGCTTTATCACCGACATGGGCAGCCGGACCTCCCATACGGCCATCATGGCCCAGGCCCTCGAGATACCGGCCGTGGTCGGCCTGGAAGACAGCACCTCCCGGATCAAGACCGGCGACCTGATCATTGTGGACGGAACCGCCGGACACGTCATCATCAACCCGGACGAAAAGACCCTGGAGTTCTATTACGGCCGGCAACGCAGTTACGAATCCTACCAGGCCGAAATCGTCCGTACGGCCCATCTGCCCGCCGAGACCCTGGACCACCGGCGGATCGTGGTCAAGGGCAACATCGAATGGTTCGAAGAGGTGGCCGCGGTCATCGACCACGGAGGGGAAGGGATCGGTCTGTACCGGACGGAGTTTTTGTACCTGTCCAAAAGGCGGCTTCCCACCGAGGAGGAACTGTTCGAGGACTATCGGGACGTGACCCAGATTCTGTCACCGCGGCCGGTGACCATCCGGACCCTGGACCTTGGCGGCGACAAGTTCGCTTCAAGTCTGGACATGGGGGGGGACATCAACCCGGCCCTGGGGCTGCGGGCCATCCGTCTCTGCCTCCGGGAACAGGACATCTTCCGGAACCAGCTCCGGGCAATCCTCCGGGCCTCGGCCTTCGGCCACATCAAGATCATGTTTCCCATGATATCCGGACTCCAGGAGTTTCTGATGGCCCGGGACATCCTGGACCAGGTCCGGCGGGACCTGGACCGGGACGGCATCGAGTACGACCCGGAAATCCAGATCGGCACCATGATCGAGGTCCCTTCCGCAGTGGTTATCGCCGATATTCTAGCGGCCGAAGCCGATTTCTTCTCCCTGGGCACCAACGATCTCATCCAGTACTCCCTGGCCATCGACCGGGTCAACGAGCACGTGGCCCACATGTACGAACCCCTGCACCCCGCGGTCCTGCGGATGATCCAGGCCGTGGCCCAGGCCGGTCATACGGCCGGGATCAAGGTCAGCGTCTGCGGGGAGATGGCCGGCGATCCCATCTGCGTCCCCATTCTGCTGGGCATGGGCCTGGACGAACTGTCCATGACCAGCCTGGCCATTCCCCGGATCAAACGGTTGATCCGCATGGCCAATATGGCCGAGTGCCAGGAATACCTCAACACCGTCCTCCGCTGCCGGACCACCGTCGAAGTCCGGCAGTTCGTCGACGAAGTCATCCTCAAACGGTTCTCGGATCTGCTCGACCCCCTCGAGGCCATGAACTGAAAAGAAAGGCTGGCGTTCCCCCGTGAGCAGCAAGCAGAGCGATCCAGGAATCAAGGTCGTTTGCCGGAACAAAAAGGCCCGCCACGACTACGACCTGGGCGAGCATTACGAAGCCGGACTCGTCCTGACCGGGACGGAAGTCAAAAGCCTTCGACTGGGCAAGGCCAACCTGACCGACGCCTACGCCCGGATCACCGACGGGGAAATCTGGCTGATCAACGCCCGCATCGATCCTTATCCCTTTGCTCATTACGGAAATCACGAACCGGAACGGCCGAGAAAGCTTCTGCTCGGGAAATACGAGATCAAAAAACTCTACGGCCGGATGCAGGAGCGGGGACAGTCCCTCATCCCCCTGGCCATCTACTTCAAAGAGGGCTGGGCCAAGGTCGAACTGGCCCTGGCCACCGGCCGGAGGGCCTACGACAAGCGCCAGGCCCTCAAACAGAAGGTCGCCGATCGGGAAATGGCCCGGGCCATCCGTCGCCGTTTCAAGGACGAATGATCGCCAGGCGGTCTTGAAGCCTACCGGCCTTTCCAGTCCGGAGGTCGTTTACCCAAAAAAGCGGAAATACCCTCGCCCGCATCGTGCGTGGTCAGGCTCATGGCCATGACCCGCTTGGCCAGGTCGTAGGCCTGAGTTTCGGCCAATCCTTCCGAGTCATAAAAGGCCTGTTTGCCGATGGCCAGAGTCAGCGGGCTGGCCTGGGCGATGTTCGAGGCCAGTTCCCGGGTCTCTTCGGCCAACCTGTCCAACGGTACGACCCGGTTGATCAGACCCCAGTCGGCCGCTTCGGCCGCCGAAACATTGCGCCCGGTTAACAGCATTTCCAGGGCCCGCTTGCGCCCCACGGCCCGAAACAACGGCACCATGGGCGTGGCGCAGAACAGGCCGATCCGGACCCCCGGCGTGGCGAACCGCGCGCCTTCCTCGGCCAGGGCCAGATCGCAGGCGGCCGTCAACTGGCAGCCGGCGGCCGTGGCGATGCCGTGAACCTGGGCGATGACCGGCTGGGGAATCTCGTGCACCCGGTTCATCATCACCGTGCAGCTCGAAAAAATCTCCTGGTAGTCGACCGTGTCCCGGTCGACCATTTCGGAAAGGTCGTGGCCGGTGCAGAAGTGTTTGCCCTCGGCCCGGATGACGACCACCCGGACCGACCGGTCGGTCCCCAGGCCTTCCAAGGCCTCGGCCATCTCACGAATCATGGCCCGGGACAAGGCGTTGAACTTGTCGGGTCGGTTCAGGACCAGGTAGGCCAGTCCTCCATCCCGTTCCAGGCGGATGTTCTCGAATTCCATATGTTCAGCTCCCCGTTCTCGTTTTCCTAGGGCTTGAAGGCCTCGACCAGGCCGTCCATCCGGTTGCCCGACTGGATCAGCCTGACCCGGGAAAATCCGGCCGCCTCGAGGCCGGTCGTGATTTCATCCAGGGTGTACGTTCCGCCGCCGGCGGTATTGACCAGCATGTTAATGGCGAAAAGCGCTCCGGACGGAGGCGAGGTCCGGTCCGGACTCATGACGTGATCCCGAATCAGGATGCGGCCGCCCGGATCGAGGGCCTGGAAAACCTTGCGGTACAAATCCAGGTTCTGCTCAAGACTGTTCTGGTGAATGACGGCCGACAGGAGGACCAGGTCGTGGCCTGTCGGCAGATCGTCCCGGTAGAAATCACCGGCCCGCAAGGTGACCCGGTCCCGGAACTCGCTTGTTTCCAGGCGCTCCCGGGCCATGTCGATCACCGGAGGCAGGTCGAAGATCGTCCCTTGCAGCCGGGGATTGAGGGCCAGGAAGGCCAGGGTGTACGTCCCGGTCGCGCCGCCCACGTCCAGCAGGGAACGGGCCGATCCGGCATCCGCCGATCGGGCGATCTCCGAGGCCATGGACGCGCCCACGGCGGCCATGGCTCCGATGAAGGCTTTCAGGTCATCGGGCGGGCGCGAGTCCGAGGCCGGGCGAACCGGTCCGCCGGTCTCGTTCACGATGGACGTCAGTTGAGACCAGGTCCACCACAGCGTGGCGCTGTGCAGGAGCATGGGCCTGACTGAAGTCGGCGAATCCGATCTCAACAGCGGGGCCAGATCGGGCGGCGTTTGGAATTTTTCGCCCATCTTGAGCAAAAATCCCAGGGCAGCCATGGCGTCCAGAAGCATGCCCGTCGGACGGGATTGAAGGCCGGTCCGGTCCGCGAGGTCTTCCACGGAGAGAGGCTCCGGACCGAGCAAGGTGAAAAGGTCGAGTTCGGCCGCGGTCAAAAGAATACGGCTTTCCATAAAACCGCGGCCCAGGGCCATGATGGATTCGGACGAGTGGTTACGGTTCATCGAATGGAACCTCCTGGAGTCTTGGCCATTATTTAACACTATCACCTGGCGGGGCACAAGCCGGGATGACGAAAAGCCCCCGGACCGTGCGACGGTCCATTCAAAGCGGAAAAAAAGGTGACGAGGCCGGCTTGCGGAAGGGGAGGGGCGCCGCCGCCGTCCCGGACCAAGGCGGCCCAGCGACACAGACCCGGGTCACGAACGCGACCTTCTCCAGGGCGCGACCGGCCACCATCGATCCAAAGCCGGCGGACTCGCCGGCTCGAACATCTGGCCGACCCTGGGAATGACGATACTCGTGTCAGTGCGGTCCGCCTCATCGATCAGTCGCTCCGCCGGTTCGGTCCACCCGTGGTACGAGAGGTTGAAAGTGCCCCAGTGGACAGGCATCATCAGCCGGCCTCGCACCATTCGGTTCAGAATGATCCCCTCGCGGGGGTCGATGTGGATGTCCGGCCAGGTCCGGCCGTACGCGCCGATCTTGATCAACGTCAGGTCGAAGGGGCCATAAAGCTCGCCCACCTTTTCAAAAAGTCCCATCGCCCCGGTGTCTCCGCTGAAAAAGACGCGATGGCCCGGACCCGCGACGGTCCAGGACGCCCAGAGGGTCTTGTCCGCGGATACGGATCGTCCGGAAAAGTGGCGAGCCGGACATGCGGCGAACTTGATCCCGCCAGACTCTTTTTCCTCCCACCAGTCCAGCTCCGCGATCTTCAAGGCCGGGACGTCCCAGGCCTCGAGGTGGGCGCCGACTCCCAGGGGCACGAAAAACCGTTGGGTCTTGGGGGCAAGTTCGACCACTGCCTCGTAATCCAGGTGATCGTAGTGATCGTGGGAGATGACCACCGCGTTCAGGGGGGGCAGATCCTCGATGGAAATGGGGGCCGGGTGGAATCGCCTGGGCCCCAGGAACGAAAACGGGGAGGCCCGATCGGCGAATACGGGATCGAACAGGATCACCTGGCCGTCGATTTCAACCAGCACGCTGGAATGACCCAGCCATGTGACCCGCAGCCCGGAGGCCGGTCTGGCGGAGAACGATCCTTTCGACAGCCTCATGATCGGGGGCGGCTGGTCCGGCACGGTCTGGCGCCCGCCCCGGTAGTCCTTGATCGTTTCCCATATTTTGACCAGCCCCCAGCTATTGTCCGTGGGAACCGGGTTTTGCGCCCTGCCGTTCTTGAAATTCGGGGAGGCCCGCATTCGTTCGAGCCGTTCTCCCTTGGCCGACCCGCCGAGTTGATTTCCCGCGGCCAGGAAAAGTCCCGCCGCGCCAAGAAACAGTACGACCAGCACGATCGACGGAACAGTCCACACCCGTCTTTTACCCTTTTTCTTCGACTGGCTCATGCCCGATCCAACCTCCGATTATTGTTCGGAGCAATATAACAAGTTTTCATCAAAATAAATCAAATGGGTCATAGTGAATGAGGTGTACAGGGTGGCCCGGAAATTATGGAATTGGTAAACGGCTTTTGCAATAGTAGAGGTGTAGGACGAAAAGGATCAGACCGTTCTGATGGAGATAATAGGGCTGTTTCTTGATATGCGAGATTGCTTCGTCGCTTGGTGGCGCCTCGCAAAGGCGGGCAAGGGTGCGGGGTCCGGGGAAGTGTGAACGGAGCCGCAGGTGACGAATCCATTTCTGCCGTCCCAAGACATCAAGCAGAACCCAAGGGAGGTTGAGACGGGAGGGGAGTGTCAAGGCAGCAGGCCTCAATGCCTCCGCTCCCTCCGAGAGCAGGGCCTTTCTCATCTATGGGAGACGGCCCAAGGACCCACTTTGGTCGGGGAAAAAGGCGGCCCCCGGAATACGGCCTTCCGGGGGCCCGGGGATCAGCTTTTGACGCCGGCCACGGCTCCGCTGACGTAAATGATCTGGCCCTGGATGTAGCTGCCTTCCTGGGAGCAGAGGAACAGGACCATGTTGGCGATGTCCTCGGGCTGGCAGATGCGCCCGAAGGGGAACTGGGGGTACAAGGGCTTCAGGTCTTCGACGTGCATGAGCTTGCGGCCCATTTCCGTTTCCACCAGGCCCGGTCCGATGCAGTTGACGTGGATGTTGTTGGCGGTTTCCTCCCAGGCCAGTATCCGGGTCAGGGCCTCGAGGCCGGCCTTGGCCACGCCGTAGGGGCCGCCGGTGGGCATGTAGTTCTGGGTGATGGCCGAACTGATGTTGACGATCCAGCCCTGTTTCTGCTCCCGCATGACGGGCAGCGCTTCCCGGGCGCAGTGGTACGGGCCGTAGACATTGGTCTTCATGACCTTGTCCCATTCCTGGGGCGTGGTGTCGTGGATAAAGTTGCCCCAGCTGGCCAGGCCGGCGTTGTTGACCAGGATGTCGATCCGGCCGAAGCGCTCCTTGATTTGGGCAAAAGTCTCCGCGACCCGTTCCCGGTCCGAAACATCGCAATGATAGGCCTCGGCCTGCCGGCCCAGGGCCTGGAGTTCGGCCCGGGTCTCCGCGGCCGATTCATGCCGCCTGCGATAGAGGATTGCCACGTCCGCGCCGGCCCGGGCCAGGGTCAGGGCCACGCCCCGGCCCACGCCCCGGCCGCCGCCGGTTACCACCGCCACTCGTCCGCTTGCGTCCATGTCCGCTCCTTTCCCGTAATCCTTGATTATCGTGGCTTGGTGATGCCGGCCGGCCCTGGGCCGGCCGGTACGATCCGGACCATAATCAGAAGGCCCCGTCCGGCAATTCCACGACCTCCCGGCCTTCCCGGAAGCATGTCTCGAGGCGGGCCCGGGTCAGAGGCAGGGTCGTGCCGGAAAAATAGGTGGCCTGCATGATCTTGCCGGTGTAGAAATCGCCGCTCTTGCCCGATTCCAGGAGGCGGTGGGCCGTGACGGCCATGTCCAGCAGCCGCCAACTCAGGGTCACGTCGCCGAAGCAGAGAAGGGCCGGATAGGATGCGGCGCCCCAGTGCAACGGGTCGGAGTCCCGTTTGGCGGCCAGGGCCAGGGCCGTTTCGGACAGCCGGGCCGAGACCTCGGCCAGCCGGCGGACTTCCGGACCCAGGACCGGATGGTCGGCCTGCTTTTCGCAAAAGTCGCCCAGCTCCCGCATATAGGCCTTGAACGGCCCACCGTCGTTGATCTTCATCTTCCGGCCCATCAGGTCGATGGACTGGATGCCGTTGGTTCCTTCATACAAAGACATGATCTTGGCGTCGCGCAGGTACAGCTCGAGGGGATAGTCCTTGGTAAAACCATACCCGCCCAGGACCTGGATGGCCGTCTCGCAGACCTGAAAACCCATGTCCGAACAATAGGCCTTCAGAATCGGGGTGAAGAAGTCCACCAGGGCCTCGTAATGATCCCTTTCTTCTCCGGCCGGGAGTTCCCGGGCCAGGTCGGACCAGAAGGCCGCCGAATAGATCATCGAGCGCAGACCCTCGGTCGCGGCCTTCATCCACAACAGCATCCGCCGGACATCCGGGTGGTCGATGATGGGCACGTACCCGTCCTTGCGGCCGGCCAGGTCCCCCCCCTGGACCCGCTCCCGGGCATAGGCCAGGGCGTGCTGGTAGGCCGTGCCGGCCAGGGTCGTCCCGCTGACGCTGACGTTGATACGGGCCTGGTTCATCATCTGGAACATGTGGGCCAGGCCGCGGTTGGCCTGACCGCAGAGATAGGCGCGGCATTGGTCGTTGTCGCCGAAGTTGAGGACGCAGGTGGGCGAAGCGTGGAGCCCCAGCTTTTTCTCGATCCCCGTACAGACCACGTCGTTCGGCTGGCCCAGCGAGCCGTCGTCGTTGACCCAGACCTTGGGCACGATGAACAGAGAAATGCCCTGGATGCCTTCGGGCGCCCCCTGGATGCGGGCCAGAAGCAGGTGGACGATGTTGTCGGTCAGGTCGTGTTCGCCCCAGGAGATGAAGCACTTGGTGCCCTTGATCTTGTAGATGTCCCCGTCCGGTACCGCCGTCGTCCGCAGGGCCGCCAGGTTCGAGCCGGCTCCCGGTTCGGTCAGGCACATGGTGCCGCTCCACCGGCCTCCGTACATCTTGGGCACGAAGAGGGCCTTGAGCCTTTCGTCGGCGAAACTTTCGATCAGGTGCGCCGCGCCATGGGTCAGACTGGGCATCATGTTGAAAGACTGGGCCGCCCCGTACATCAGGTCGTTGACCAGGATGCGCATCATCTGCGGGAAGCCCTGCCCGCCGTATTTCGGGCCGCGGGCCACGGCCGTGTACCCGTTTTCGCCATACTGGCGAAAGGCGTCCTTGAACTCCGGCGTGGCCACGACCCGGCCGTTCTCGAAAATGCAGCCGTGCTTTTCGCCGGCCTCGTTGAGGGGATCGATCACCCCGCGGGCGAACTTGAGCGCCTCGGTCACCAGCATGTCCAGGGTCTCGGGGTCCAGTTCACGGTACCGATCGAACTCGCACAGGCGGCCATAGTTCAACTGGTCGCGAAGAATGAAAAACAGATCGTCTTCGTTGATTTTATAATGTCCCATGATCAACCTCTAATAATGGTTCGCCCGCCATCCGGCCCCGAAAAATCCGATTTCCGGCGGGCGTCGATTTCGCGTATGTCCGGTTACTCCAGATCGCGAAAGTCGGAGGAGACGTGCAGCCGGGGACGGTTGGCCTTTTTGATCCCCAGGGCGTCGTCCGCGATCAGCAGCCTCATGATGTTCGCCGCCCCCTCGCCGACCTGGTAGAGCTTGGCATCCCGGTAGTAGCGCTCCACCGGCATCTCGAGAGAATAACCCATGCCGCCGTGGATTTCCATGGCCATGCCCGATACCTTGGCCGCCACCTCGCCGGCAAAGTACTTGGCCGTGGCGATCTCCCGGGAGAAGGGACGGTCCATGTCGTTGAGCCAGGCCCCCTGGCGGACCAGCAGGCGGGCCGCCTCGGTCAGGCTGACCATTTCCGCGATGACCCCCTTGACCAACTGAAACTCGCCGATCCGTTTTCCGAACTGGACCCGCTGCATGGCATACTCCACCGACGCGTCCAAACAGGCCTGGGACAGGCCGACCGCGCCGCTGGACACGCTGATCCGTCCCCGGTCCAGCGCGGTCATGGCCACGACGAATCCCTTGCCCCACTCGCCCAGCAGGTTCTCCTTGGGGGCTTTGACGTTCTCCAGGGTGATTTCGGCGATGGGCGAGGACTTGTCCCCGAGCTTGGGCGTCTCCCGGGGCATCCAGCCCGGCTGGTCGGTTTCCACGACCACGGCGCACAGCCCCTTGTGCTTGAGGGAACGGTCGTGGGTGCCGTAGACCACGGCGAACTCGGCCACCGTGCCGTTCGATATCCAGGTCTTGGCGCCGTTGATCAGAAAATGATCCCCCCGGTCCTCGATGCGGGTCTCGATGGAGGCGATGTCCGAGCCGGCGTTCGGTTCGGAAAAACAGGTGCAGCCCAGGCGACTCCCGCTATTGAGGGCCTCGACATACCTGCTCCTGACCTCCGGTGTGCCCCACTCCATCATGGTGTAGGGAACGGTCATGGCCTGCAGATTAAACAGCGAACGCAGGCCGGAATCGGCCCGGGAAATCTCCTCGCAGACCACGGAATGAGCCAGGAAACCCGCTTCCGTGCCGCCGAAGTTGGCCGGAAAGGCGCAGGCGAAAAAGCCCATCTCGCCCATCTTGCTCACAATGTCCCGTTTGAACCCTTCCTCTTTGACCCTCGGGCGGATCTCGTTTTGGGCAAAGCGGCGGGCCGTGTCCTGAATCGCGCGCTGTTCGTCGGTCAGATCAAAATGCATGTGCTGTGGGCCTCCCCTCGTGATGGTGTCTGGTCAGGTCGGACCGGTCCGAAGCGGGTCTGAAACCGGAACTTATGAAAACGGCGTCGGGGCCGACCATTTGGTAACCGCCTAAAATCAGGTTATATTCGGGACCCCTATCACCTTTTCTGGTGAAATTCAATAATTTTTTTGATTAAATCCTAAAAAACCAGGACCCGTTCGGGCCAACCGTGATATAAAAACACCACATCGCATCTCAACATGACAAGGAGGCGACTTCATGGAAAAAGAACTGATCAAGGTGGAAATACTGGACCGCGTGGGCTACCTGACCATCGACAATCCTCCGGCCAACCAACTCAGTGCGGAACTGAAAAGCGAGTTGATGGCCAAGATAGAGGCCATGTCGGCCGACGACAACGTCTGGACCGTCGTTCTCACCGGGACCGGCGAACGGTTTTTCATGGCCGGAGCGAACATCCCCGGTCTGCTCAAGCTCGATTGGAACAGCGGCCTCGAAATGGTTCAGCTCTCCCGCAAGCTTTACGGCACGTTCGCCGCTTGCGAAAAGCCGATCATCGCGGCCATCAACGGCTTCTGCATGGGCGGCGGCTGCGAAATGGCCCTGGCCTGCGATATTCGCATCGCGGCCGATCACGTCAAGCTGGGCCTGCCGGAAGTCAATCTCGGGCTGATCCCGGGGGGCGGCGGGACCCAGAGAATGCCCCGGGCCGTCGGACCGGGCTGGGCCAGCTACCTGCTCTTCACCGGCGACGCCATCACGGCCGCCAAGGCCCACGAAATCGGCCTGGTCCAGGAGGTCGTCCCTTTCAGCCAGCTCAGGGAAACGGCGCTCGATATCGCCGGCCGAATCAACAAGAAGGCGCCCCTGGCCGTCAGAGCGGCCAAACGGGCCGCCCGTCTGGGCTTCGAACTGCCCATCGAAGAGGGCCTGGATATCGAAAACAAGGCCTTTGCGGACTGTTGCGCCACCCAGGACAAGAACGAAGGCGTGAGCGCCTTCCTGGAAAAGCGGAAACCGGTCTTTCAGGGCCGCTGAACGCAGCCGGCCCGGACGGATTCTCGCCCGCGCCGGAAAAAACCGCTTGACAGAGGTTCGGGTACTTAATTAGACCGGTGATAAATTCAACCGGTCAGCCGTTTACGAAAGCCTATTTCAAAGGGGTGAAAAAATGGATGTAAAGAAGGTTGTGGTCCTCGGCGCGGGAACCATGGGCAACGGCATCGCTCAGGTCTGCGCCCAGACGGGCATCGAAGTGGTCATGTGCGATCTGTCCGACGACCTGTTGAGCAAGGCCTTGGAAAAGGTCCGCTGGTCCGTGGCCAAGTTCGCCGAGAAAGGCAAGATTTCCGAAGACGTCGAAACCGTCATGAAACGCATCCGGACATCGACCGGACACGAGGCGGTCGCCGATGCGGACTGGGTCATCGAAGCGGTCTTCGAGCGAATCGACGTCAAACACGAGATATTCAAGAAGATCGATCCTCTGCTGGGCGAAAAGACCCTGGTGGCCTCCAACACCTCGGCCATTCCTATCACCGGGATCGCGGCCGCCGTCAGCCGGCCGGACCGCTTCGTCGGTCTGCACTTCTTCAACCCCGTGCCCATGATGCAGGCAGTCGAGGTCATTCGAGGCATCTCCACCAGCGACGAGACCTTCCAGGCCGGCGCCGACCTGGTCCGCAAGATCGGCAAGGAGCCCATCATGGTCAACCGGGACATCGCCGGTTTTATCCTCAACCGCATCAACATGCTCTCGAATATGGAAGCCTACCGCCTGGTCGAGCAAGGCGTGGCGACCCCCGAAGACATCGACACGGGCATGAAGCTGGCCTTCGGCCGGCGGATGGGGCCCTTCGAGACCTCGGACCTGGTCGGACTCGAAGTCCAGTACGACGCGTACATGAACACCTACAACGAAGAAAAGGACCTGCGTTTCTATCCGCCGGGCATCCTCAAGCGCAAGGTCATCGCCGGCCAACTGGGCCGCAAGACCGGCAAAGGCTGGTACGAATACAACCCGGACGGCACCAGAAAGGACAAGAAGTAATGGACGTCAGGCAAGTCAAGGCCCTGGTCACCGGCGGGGCTTCCGGACTGGGTGAGGCCACCGTCCGGGCCATCGTCGAAGCCGGAGGCAAGGCCGGGATTGTTGATATGGACAGGGAACGGGCCGAAAAGCTGTCCGCCGAACTGGCCCCGTCCGCGGCCTTTGCCGTGGCCGACGTGACCTCGGAACAGGACATCGACCGGGCCGTGATCGAACTCAAGGACGCCCTGGGCGGGCTCAACGCGGTCGTCAACTGCGCCGGTATCGGCGGTTCGGTCAAGATCATGGGCAAGGACGGCCTGATGAGCATGGAGCGCTTCAACCGCTGGCTCCAGATCAACCTGGCCGGAACCTTCAACGTTATCCGCGGCACCCTCGAGACCCTGACCGAGAACCCGCCCAACGAGGAGGGCGAGCGAGGGGTTTACGTCAACACGGCTTCGATCGCCGCCTTCGACGGCCAGGTCGGCCAGGTGGGCTACTCGTCCTCCAAGGGCGGTGTGGTCTCCATGACCCTGACCCTGGCCCGCGAGTTCGCCACGAACGGAATCCGGGTCATGGCCATCCTGCCCGGAATCATGAACACCCCCATGCTCAGCCGCCTGCCCGACCACGTCCGGGCGCGGCTCGGCGACCAGGTCCCCTTTCCTCCGAGGCTGGGCAACCCGGCCGAATTCGGCAAGCTGGCCCGCCATATCATTGAAAACCCCTACCTCAACGGGGAGTTCATCCGCTTGGACGGCGCCCTGAGGATGGGCTGGGCCAGGAAGTAACCGAATGTGTTCCCAGCCCCGGCTGTAACGAAAGCGGGGCCTCCCGACCCAGGGTCGGAAGGCCCCGCTTGTTGCATCCGGCGCCGGACGGACCGGCAGGAAACTACTTGAGCATGTCTCGATTGAAGCCCAGGATATTCCGGGCGATGATCAGCATCTGAATCTGGCCCGTACCCTCGAAGATGTCGGTGATCTTGCAGTCCCGCATCCACTTTTCCGCCAGACAGTCCCGGGAATAGCCCAGGGGCCCCAGCAGCTCGACGCACTTCTGGGTGATCAGGGTTGCCGCCCGGCCGGCCTTGGCCTTGCCCATGGCCGCCTCGAGGCTGTTCCGGGCGCCGATTTCCAGCATGGCCGCGGATTTCCAGGTCAGCATCCGGGCCACTTCCAGATTGGCCTCCATCTCCATGACCGTTCGCTGGACGTAGCTGAGTTCGTGCAGGCCGCGATCATAGGGGAAGGAAAAGCCTTCCTCCTCGAGCCGGGCCTTGGTGAACTCGAGGGCCGCCCGGGCCACGCCGATAGCCATGGCCGCCACGCCGGGACGGGTGGCGTCGAAGGTCTTCATGGCCCCGCCCAGGCCGGCCTTGCGCTCTTTGACTTCGGGGCTGCCCAGGATGTTGTCGTAAGGAATCCGGCAGTCCTCGAAGACGATCGCGGCCGTGTCCGAAGCGCGGATGCCGAGCTTGTCCTCGACCTTGGTCACGGTCATGCCCGGCCGGCCTTTCTCGACGACGAAGCTCTTGATCGCCGCCCGGCCCAGGCCGCGATCCAGGGTCGCCCAAACGACGACCGTCTCGCAGTGGTCCCCGCCGGTGACGAAAATCTTCTCGCCGTTGAGAATCCACTCGTTGGTCGCCTCGTCCAGCTTGGCCGTGGTCCGGATGTTGGCCGTGTCCGAACCGCAGCAGGGTTCGGTGATGGCCATGGCCGCGTACTTGTCGCCGAAACGGGACTTCTGTTCGTCCGTGGCCACGGCCCCGATGGCCGCGTTGCCCAGACCTCGACGGGTCGCGCCCAGGGCCACGCCCACGTCCCCAAAAGCCCGCTCCTCGGACATGATGACCATGCCGATGCCGAAGCCCTTCGGCGGAAACTGGCCCGGCTTGAGCGCGATCTTGTCGCCGATGGGGGCGCTCCGCCCGACGATGTCAGGCGTTTCCTTGATATATTCGTGTTCGTTCTCGTCATAGTACCGGCCGATGGGCCTGAGCAGGTCTTCGGCCAGTTCCCGGATCGAGTCCTGGACTTCCTTCTGCAACGGGTTCAGTTCGAAATCGATCATGATCTTTCTCCTTGCTGGTGTCAGCCCGCGGCCAGGCCGTCGATCGTCCCGAAAGCCCGGCCGTTTCTGAACCACATTTCGGCCGGGTGCTCGCGGATGTAGCCGTGGCCTCCCAGAATCTGGACGCCGTAGTCGACGATCTTCATGGTCTGCTCGGCGCAATACATTTTCGCCAAGGCCGCGTCGCGGGTGGCGTCCTCATACCGGTCCAGCCGCCAGGCTGCCCGCCAGGCCAAAAGCCTCATGCCGTCGACCTCCATGGCCGATTCGGCCAGCATGAAGGCAATGGCCTGCCGGCTGGCGATCGGTTCCCCAAAGGCGGTCCGTTCCCTGGCGTAGTCCAGGGCGTACTCGTGGGAGGCCCGGGCCAGGCCCACGGCCATGGCGCAGAGGGTCGAGCGGGACAGGTTGAGCAGCCGCATGTAATCGATGCCCCGATCGCCTCCGATCCGGCGGGACGCGGGCACCACGCAGTTTTTCAGGGTCACGGGAAACAGGGGCAGCGCCTTGAGGCCCATCTGCTGTTCGCGATCGCCGATTACAAGGCCCGGGGTGCCTTTGTCCACGATGATCGCTTCGACCGAGGACGGAGCTCCGCCCGGAGCGGCGGCGTAAATCAGGATGTGTTCGGCCCCGTCGGCCATGGGAACCATGCACTTGGCCCCGTTGATGACCAGGTTCGATCCGTCGACCGTGCAGGTCGTGCGCAGCCTGGCCGGATCGAACGTGATTCGGGGCTCCATGAGCGCGGCCGTGACCGGGAAGAAGCGCTCACCGCAGAACTTGGGCAGCCATTCCGTCTTCTGATCCTCGGTCCCGAACTCCAGAATGGGGATCATCATCAGCATGGGCGAAAGTGCGCCCAAGGCCAGACTCAGGTCGCCCCAGGCCAGCTCCTCGGCCATGATGGCCGCGGTGACCGCCGAACGGGTCATGTCGTAACCGCCGTAAGCTTCCGGAATGACATTGGGGCAAAACCCGAGTTCCCAGACCTTGTCCAACAGGTCCGCCGGCAGATCGGACGCCTCGTCGCACTCGCGGGCCTTGGGCCTGAGTTCCTTCTCGGCGAACCGACGCGTCATGTCCTGAATCTGTTTTTGGTCTTCATCTAAAGTAAATTCAGCCATTTCCAGCTTCCTCCATCCCGGTTGGGTTCAAGGTCGATGCCGCGCCAACATACCTCAAGGCCGAGACGCTGTAAACCCAAAATCAAGGATCGGAAACCCCCCCGCCCAACCCCGAACCCGCCAAGGGCCATGAAAATATGATAAAATATGCCTTGACTTTTAATTCCAAATTTAATTAATCTCTTGATAATATTTTTCCGACCGGACGCACGTTTCATTCCCCGGGTCGAAGGTGAAGACCGGGGCGGAGGGGAAGCCGGCCGTCCGGGATCAGAGAGGGAGTCCCATGAACTTCAAGCACCTGCTCTACGACCGGAAAAACGGCCTGGCCAAGGTCGTCATCAACAATCCCGAAAAACGCAACGCCCTGCATCTCGAACTCCGCTACGAACTCATCGACCTGTTCGCCGGGCTTCGGGACGACGATGACGTCAAAGCCGTTCTGCTGACCGGGGCCGGCGGACATTTTTCCTCCGGGGGCGATATCCAGACCATGGAAGGCGTGACCGCAGTGGCCGGACGTCGCCGTCTGAAAACCGGCCAGAGACTGGTCCGGGCCATGGTCGAACTGGAAAAGCCCATCGTCACGGCGGTCCGGGGATTCGCCGCTGGCGCGGGGGCCAGCATCGCCCTGGCTTCCGACTTCATCATCGCCTCCGAAGAGGCCAGGTTCAGCCTCGGCTTCGTCAGGATCGGCCTCGTTCCGGACTGGGGGCTTTTCTACTTCCTGCCCCTGCGTATCGGTCTGACCCGGGCCAAGGAACTGATGATGACCGGCGACCCCATCAAGGCCCCGGAAGCCGAAAGGATCGGCCTGATCAACAAGGTGGTTCCCGACGACAAACTGGACGAGGAGGCCGAGGCCTGGGCGGCCCGGTTCGCCTCGGGACCCGGCCAGGCCCTGGCCATGATCAAAATGGCCCTCAACCGCCTGCCCACCAGCCTCGAGGCGCTCATGGAAATGGAATCGACCATGCAGTCCGTTGCCTTTACCAGCGATGATTTCGACGAAGGCCGGCGGTCGTTTCTCGAAAAACGAAAGCCGGATTTCAAGGGAAAATGATTCTTGCTCCGCGACGGGGCGCCAACCGAGAGGCCGGTCGGGTCAATTATCACAATAGGATCGGCATGTTTGGGAATTCAGATCGATTTTGGCCGCGAATTCGCTTCGAGGCCCGGGTTTTTCCGGCGTCTCCATTCATGAGTTTATCGTCGAAAGGGCGGGTATGAAATCCGAAAACAGCAGGCAGGATTCTCCGGTCGATGTGGCCTACAAAAAAATCAAGGAGATGATGTACCACCACGAGATCGTCCCGGGGCAGAAGCTGCTCTACCAGGAACTGGCCAGAAAACTCAATATGAGTATCACTCCGATCATCCAGGCCCTCAATCGACTCCAACTCCTTAATATCGTTTACTCGGAGCGCAACAAGGGGTATTATGTCGGTGAGGCCGACCCAGTCGAGGCCAGGGAGTTGTTTACGGCCCGGGAGGCGCTCGAAACCTACTTGGTTCCGAACATTATCGAGAATCTGAACGCCCGCAGACTCAAGGAGATCGAGGCGGCCCTTAAGGAACACAGCAAGGGCCTGACCATGCCCCAGCACCGGCGGCTGCTCATGATCATCGACACCAACTTCCATCTCAAGATTGTCGAATGTGCCAACAACCGGGTCATATACAACACGTTGAAGATGATTTTCGAGCAGATTTATCTGAAATATCGGCCGGAATACATGCGGGAGAACCGCCTGGTCGAAGCCGGCCAGGAGCACAAGCTGCTTTTCGAGGCCCTCAAGGAAAAGGATGTCAAAAAGACCAGGCGACTGATCCGGCAGCACATCAAAAGCGGTTCCGATCATATCGCCGGAAGCCTGCTGGAAGACCGAAGCATCGAACTGTAACTCGAGTTCATTAAGGAGGCGTCTCGCCATGGGTGACGAGCTGGATCGAATCAGGAGCGAAAAACAGAACTGGAAAGAAAGACAACTGGAGAAAAACCCGGTCGGGCTCCGTCATTCCGACTGGGGCGCCCCCATACAGCCCCTTTACTCCCCCGACGACATCGAGGGGGGCGACTACCTGGAGGACGCGGGCTTTCCCGGGGACTACCCCTTTGTCCGCGGCGTTCACCCGACCATGTATCTTGGCCGGACCTGGACCATGCGCCAGTATTCCGGCTTCGGCACGCCCGAAGAAACCAACCGCCGCTTCAAGTTCCTGTTGCAGCAGGGGCAGACGGGCCTGTCCGTGGCCTTCGACCTGCCGACCCAGATCGGGTACGATTCCGACGACCCCATGAGTGAAGGGGAGGTCGGACGGGTCGGCGTGGCCGTGGATTCCCTCGATGACATGGAAACCATCTTCGACGAGCTGCCCCTGGACAAACTGTCCACCTCGATGACCATCAACGCCCCGGCGGCCATTCTGCTGGCCATGTACATCGCCGTGGCCGAAAAGCAGGGCGTCTCTTCCCGGCAGCTTCGGGGAACCATTCAGAACGACGTACTCAAGGAATACACCGTCCGGGGCACTTACATCTTCCCCCCCAAGCCCTCCATCCGGCTCGTGACCGACATATTCGCCTTCTGCCGAGAGCAGACGCCCAGATTCAATACGATCAACGTGGCCGGATACCACATGCGCGAGGCGGGGTGTACGGCCGTCCAGGAAATCGCCTTCAGCTTCGCCAATGCCATCGCCTACATCGAGGCCGGTCTCAAGGCCGGCCTGAACGTCGATGAGTTCGCCCCGCGCATTTCATGGATATTCGACACTCACAACAAGCTGTTCGAGGAGGTGGCCAAGTATCGGGCCGCCCGCAAGGTCTGGGCCGACCTGCTCCGCCACCGATTCGGCGCCAAAGACCCCCGTTCCTGGATGCTCCGGTTCCACACCCAGACCTCCGGGGCCAGTCTGACCGCCCAGCAACCGGAAAACAACCTGATCCGCGTCGCCTACCAGGTCCTGGCCGCGGTCCTGGGCGGGGCCCAGTCCATCGCCGCCTGCTCCTTTGACGAGGCCCTGGCCCTGCCCACGGAAAAGTCGGTCCAGCTCAGCCTGCGCACCCAGCAGATCGTGGAAAACGAGACGGGGGCCACCGACACCGTGGACCCCATGGGCGGTTCCTATTACCTCGAATCCCTGACGCGGAAGATGGAGGCCGAGATCAAGGGACTCATCGGGAAGATCGACGATCTCGGCGGCGCGGTGGAAGCCATTGAAAAAGGCTTCATTCAGCGGGAGATCGAAAAACGGGCCTATCAGGTCCAGCGGGAGATCGAGGAGAACCAGCGCATCCTCGTGGGCGTCAACAAATACCGGGTCGATGAAAAAGTCGACCTGACCATCCACAAATTCAACAACGAGCACGCCAGGCAACAGATCGCCCGGCTGCAAGCACTCAGGAAAAATCGGGATCAGAAGCGGGTCGAGGCCGCTTTGGCCGACATTCGCCGGGCCGCGCAGGGAGAGGACAACCTCATGCCTCTCTTCATCGATGCGGTCAAGACCTACGCCACGCTGGGCGAAATCTGCGGCGTGCTGCGCGAGGTCTTCGGCGAATACACTCAGCTCAAGACGACCTGATGGCCGGTGGGAACCCGATTGCCTGAACAGGAGGTTACTAAGGATATGGTCGGTATTGCGTTAAGCGGAACCTACATTCCCGCCTTCCGGTTGGATCGGGGGATCGTGGCCCAGAACTGGGGCCGCGCCTCCATCGGCGGGGAACGAAGCGTGGCCAACAACGATGAAGACTCCGCGACCATGGCGGTCGAGGCCTCGATCAACTGTTTGACCGGAATGGACCCCGGCCTGGTGGACGGCCTGTTTTTCGCCTCGACCACCGGCGTCTACCAGGAAAAGATGAACGCCGTCCTGGTTGCCGCGGCCACGGACATGAGGCGGTCGATCACGACCGCCGACTTCACCCAGTCCCTCCGGGCCGGGACCGGGGCCGTCAAGTCCGCCCTGGACGCGGTCAAGGCCGGCTCCATGAAAAACGTCCTGGTCGCGGCCGCGGACGCCCGTCTCGGGTATCCCCGCTCCGACCAGGAACAGGCCTTCGGGGACGGCGCGGCGGCGGTACTGGTCAGCGGCGACGACGTGGTCGCCGAGTACGAAGGCGGCTACTCAATATGTAACGAGATGTTCGATGTCTGGCGGAACCCCGAGGACACCTACGTCCGGACCTGGGAGAGCCGCTTCATCCTGGGCGAGGGCTACACGGCGAACATGGTCGAGGCCGTGAGCGGGCTTCTGAAAAAGATGAATCTTCAGGCCAAGGACATAACCCGGGTCATCATGCCCGCCCCGGACGCCCGCACCCACAAGGGGCTGGCCAAGAAACTGGGCTTCGACGCCGAAACCCAGCTGGCCGATCCCCTGCTGAGCAAGATCGGGCACTGCGGTGCGGCTCAGCCCCTGATCATGCTGGCCGCGGCCCTGGAACAGGCCCAGCCGGGCGATCGTCTGCTACTGGCCTGTTACGGCGACGGTGCGGACGCCATGCTGTTCAAGGTGACCGAGGCCATCAAGCAGGAACGGAAAAACCGGACCCTGGAACAGTACCTGGCCCATAAGCTGCCGCTGACCTCCTATTCCCGGTTCCTGAGCTACAAGGGCCTGGTGGAAACCGTGCCGGGCGAACCGTTCCGTCTCTTCTCCTCGGCCACGGTGACCTGGCGGGACCGCAACAGCATCCTGCGCTGCCACGCCAGCAAGTGCAACCAGTGCGGCACCGTCGCCTTTCCCGTCCAGCGCGTCTGCCCCATCTGCGACGCCAAGGACGACTTCGTCGAAGTACGCATCGCCGAGATGAACGGACAGGTCTTCACCTACACCCTGGACAACCTGGCCGGCCGTAGCGACGACCCGGTCGTCGTCCAGACCGTGGCCGAATTCGGCGCGGAAAAGGTCCGTTTCTACGGCATGATGACCGACTGCATCCCCGCCCAGGTCAAGGTCGGGATGCCGTTGGGCCTGACCTTCCGCCGGATTTATGACGGGATGGGCATGCATAACTATTTCTGGAAATGCAGACCGTTGACCATTGGAGGGCAGGAATAATGGGCAGCCTCAAAGATCGCGTCGCCATCGTGGGCATGGGATGCACAAATTTTGGCGAGCATTGGAATAAAGGAACCGAGGACCTGGCCGTCGAATCTTTTTTCGAGGCCCTGGAAGACGCCGGGATCGAAAAGAAGGAGATCGAGGCCTGCTACGTCTCCACGGTCATGTCCTCGATCATCGGGATTTCCGGGGCCGTCGCCGCCGACGCCCTGAAACTCAAAGACATCCCCATCATCCGTAACGAAAACTGGTGCGCCTCCGGGCACATCGCCCTGATCGAGGCCTGCATGGCCGTGGCCAGCGGGGCCTACGACACGGTCCTGGCCCTGGGCGTGGAAAAGCTCAAGGACACCGGATACCCCGGTCTGGGAACCGGACGGGGCATGCACCCGGTCTACGAGGCCAGGCGGACCTCGCCGGGCTCCTTCGGCCTCATCGCCACCCGGTATTTCGAGCAGTACGGGCTGACCCCGGAGCAGGGCAAGGAGGCCCTGGCCAAGATCGAAGTCAAAAATCACGACAACGGCAGTCTCTGCCCCAAGGCCCATTTCAAAAACAAGATCACGATTGAACAGGTCCTGAAGGCCCCCATCATCGCCTGGCCCCTGGGCCTGTTCGACTGCTGCGGCAACAGTGACGGCTCGGCCTGCGCCATCGTCACCACCCCGGAAAAGGCGGAGGCCCTGAAAAAGGACCCCATCTACCTCAAGGGGTTTGGCATATCCACCGACTCCATGCTGCCCCATTTCCGGCCCGGCTTCACCTGGACCAGTTTCAACGCCCTGGTCAATTCCTCCCGCAAGGCCTATGAAATGGCCGGTATCAAGAATCCGCGCGAGGAACTCAGTCTGGCTGAAGTGCACGACTGTTTCTCCATCACAGAACTCCTGATCTACGAGGACTTCGGTCTCAGTCCCCGAGGACGGGCCAAAGAGGACATCGACGCCGGCTTTTTTCAGCGGGACGGCGGACTGCCGGTCAACATAGACGGCGGCCTGAAATGTTTCGGCCACCCCATCGGCGCCAGCGGCCTGCGCATGACCTACGAGGTCTACAAGCAGCTCCAGGGCAAGGCCCAGAAGCCCGAGCGGCAGATCAAAAACCCCAGGCTGGGACTGGCCCACACCTTCGGTGGCCCGCCTCAGCTCAGCGCGGTGGCCATTTTCGGAAACGAAAAGGGTTGATCCCGACGCAATGAACCATTTCGGGCGCCGCTTCGGCGCGGCGCCCGAAAGAAGCAACTCATAAGTCGTTTGCCGGCCATCGGGGCGGGTCGCCTCGGGCGCGGACCCGCCCGCCCCGTTGGGGTCGCCCGACGGCCTGAATCCGCATACCCTCAACCCATGAATCAGAAGCTACCGGGAGGAAGGCTATGATCAATTACGTTGAAAAGTTCGATGCAAACCGGATCGGCATGGCGAACCACGCCAAAAACATCCCGGACCGGATGGCCCTGATTATGAACGACCGCTCCTTCACCTATCTCGAATTCGACAAAATGACCAACTCCCTGGCCAACGCACTGATCAACGAAGGGATCGCACCCGGAGACCGGGTGGCCATCCTCATGCATAACTCCCCGGAAATCATGGCCTGCTGGGCGGCCGTCGGAAAAGTGGCCGGCACGCCCATCGCCCTGAACTATCGATTCCGGGAAGACGAACTGGCCTACATCGTCAACGACTCCGAATCCAGGGCCCTGATCTATGGAGAGGAGTTCGAGGACATCGTCGAGCGGGCCAAGCCCAAACTGGAAGTGCCCTCCATAATCTACATCCGCCAGGGCGGCGCCACCCCCACGGACGGGACATTGAAGCTGGAAACCCTCATCGAGCAGGCCCCGGACAACACGCCGGACACCGTGACCCATGCCCATCAGGTCGCCAGTTCCCTGGTCTACACCTCCGGGACCACGGGGCGGCCCAAAGGCGTCTTCCGCAACTCCAGCAACCGCCTCAACACCCTGCTCAGCTATGCCTACAACTTCGAATCCACGTACGACGACGTCCACCTGGTCGCCGGTCCGCTCTATCACTCCGCCCCGTACGGCTGGGCCGCCTTCTCCTTGATGCTGGGCAACACCGTCGTTCTCATGCCCCGCTTCGACGCCGAGGAGTTCCTGCGGCTCACCGAAAAACATAAGGCCACCACGACCTGGGTCGTCCCGACCATGCTCAACCGTATCGTCAACCTGCCCGACCAGGTCAAAAATCGATACGACGTCAGCAGCCTCCGGGTCATGACCGTGGGCGGGGAGTCCTTCCCCTTTCCCTTGAAACAGAAGTCGGTCGAGTTTTTCGGGCCGGGCAGGATTTTCGAGTTTTTCGGGGCGACCGAGAACAGTTGCGTCACCTTCCTCCGGCCCGAGGACCAGCTCCGCAAACCCGGCAGTTGCGGGCGTCCGGCCGTAGGACAGGATATCCGCCTCCTGGATGAAAACAAGCAGGACGTCGAAATCGGCCAGGTCGGGGTTCTCTATACCAAAAGCCCCTTTCTCCTGGACGGCTATTATAAAAAGCCCGAGGCCACCGAGGCCTGCTATTATGAGGGCTACTTCACCGTGGGCGACATGGCCTATCGGGACGAGGAAGGTTACTACTACATCGTCGATCGCGCCGTGGACATGATTATTTCCGGAGGCGTCAACATCTATCCCGCCGAGATCGAGGAAACGCTTTACCATCACCCGGCTGTTTTCGATGCCTCGGTCATCGGCGCCAAAGACCCGGACTGGGGCGAGAAGATCGTCGCCTTCATCGTCCTCAAGGACGGGGTCCAACTGACCGAAGATGAGGTCATCAGCCATGTCGGCAGCAAGCTGGCCTCATATAAAAAGCCCAAGGAAGTCTATTTTGTGGATGAACTGCCGTACTCGCCCTCCGGCAAGCAGCTCAAACGCCAGTTGCGACAGGAGTACGAAGCCCGTTCCCGGAACGCGTCTTGAGAGAGGATGACATGTCCGACGACCAAAAACTGATGAGCATGAGCGAGGCGGTCTCGCGTTTCGTCAATAAAGGGACCCGACTGTTCCTGGGAGGCTTCATCCAGCAGGAACCCTTTGCCGCGGTTCATGAAATCATCCGGCAGGGCATCAGGGACCTGCACCTGACCCACGTGGCCTCGATGCTGTCCGTGGACCAGATGCTGGGGGCCGGCCTGATCGAAAAACTGACCACCACCTTCACCTGGAATCCCATCCCGGCCACGGCCCACTGCTTCGTTCGGGCCATGACCCGGGGCATTCCCCGCCGGGTCGAACTGGAGGAGTATTCCATTCTGATCATGAACCTGGCCCTGTTTGCCGGCGCTCTGGACCTGCCTTACGTGGCTTCCAAAAGCCTGATGGGCTCGGGATTCGACGGAGAACTGGGCGGATCGGGCGCCCGCAACCAGCTCAAGTTCGAGAAATCGCCCTTCACCGGCGAGCGGGTCTGTCTGGTCCCTCCCCTCAAGCACGACGTGGGCATCATGCAGGTCCAACGCTGCGATCCCGAGGGCAATGCCCAGGCCTGGGGTATCCTCGGCGAAAGCCAGTACGGGATGTTGGGCTGCGAGCACATCATCATCTGCTGCGAAGAGGTGGTGGACCCGGACGTCATTCGGCGAGACCCCAACCGGACTCTGATTCCGGGCTACCGGGTGGATGCCGTGGTCGAGGCGCCCTGGGGCAGCCACCCCTTTCCCATGACCGGGCATTACGACATGGACTGGCTCTATTTCGCCCACTACGAACGCAAGACCCGCAACGTCGAGGACTTCAAAGCCTTTTTGGACGAGTGGGTCTACGGCGTCCGGGACCGGAACGAATACCTCGGCCTCTTGGACGCCAATCGTTTGGAAAAACTTCGGCTCGAGCCCACGAACCCGGAACCGGTCTCCTACGGCCGGCTGACCCGCCACTTCGAGGTGTAACATGAGCGATCAAACCCATCCTGCCAGTCCGGTCGAGCAGATGGTCGTTTCGGCGGCCCGGCTTATTGACGACGGCGACGTCTGCATGGTCGGCACCCAGTGGCCCATTGTCGTCTCCGTATTGGCCAAAAGTCTGCACGCCCCCGGGGCTACTCTCTGCTTCGAAGGCGGCGTCATCCTGGGCCGGGTCCCCGACTTCACGCCCCTGTTCACGGCCGATCCGGTCATTTACGCCAGTTCCTGCCAGCTCGGGACCTCCTTTGATACCCTGGGCATGGTTTTGCACGGCGGCCGGACCAACAAGGGCCTGCTCTCGGCCGCCTCGGTCGATCGGTACGGCAACGTCAACACCACCTGCATCGGTGACTACAACGCACCGAAAATCCGCTTCGGCGGCAGCGGCGGGGCCTGCGATTTTGGAAGCTTGGCCAAGACCATCGTCATCGTCGAACACGACAAGCGCCGCTTCCCTGAAAAAGTGGATTTCATCACCACGCCCGGGTACCTGTCCGGAGGCGACAGCCGCGTCCGCGCCGGTCTGCGCCCCGGCACCGGACCGCTGGCCGTGGTCACTACGCTGGGGCTGTTCCGTTTCGACGAGAACGGGGAGATGATCCTGGCCGGTTACCGGCCCGACGTCTCGGTCGAGGAAGTCCGGGCCAATGTGGGCTGGGACCTCAAGGTTTCCGAAGATGTTGCGCCCCTCGAACCCCCCACCGGGAAGGAACTCGACGTCCTGAGGACCCGAGTCGATCCGGAAGGCATGTATATTCGCTATGCCCGTTTTTTGGAGGGCGTGCCCATATCGGTCTGATCCGTCATCAAAGGAGAAGTAAAATGGATTTCGAACTTTCGGAAGAGAACCGTATTTTCCGGGAGGCCATCCGGGAATTCGCCCAGCGGGAAATCGCTCCCCTGGTCGAAGAAGCCGAAGCCACGGCCACCTACCCCAAACAACTGTTTCGCAAGATGGGCGAGCAGGGATTTCTCTGCCCGCGTTTCCCCATAGAAATCGGTGGCGGCGGCGGTGACAAGATCACTGAATGCATCATGGTCGAAGAGGTCAACTACGTCTGCGCCGGCGTGGCCTCCGGCATCGTCGGCCATACCGGCCTGGCCACCTATCCCCTCTATGTCCACGGCTCCGACGAACTGAAGGAGAACTACCTCTACCCGGCCGCCAGGGGCGAAAAAATCGGGGCCTTCGGCCTGAGCGAGCCGGACGTGGGCTCGGACGCCGCCGCCATCCGGACCCGGGCCGTGCGGGACGGCGACAGCTACATCCTCAACGGCACCAAGATGTTCATCACCAACGGTCCCATTTGCGACTACGTCGTGGTCTGCGCCTATACCGATCCCAGCAAGCGGGGCGCGGGCATCAACCTGTTTGTCGTGGACAAGGGCACGCCCGGATTCGTCGTTTCGAGAAAACTGGAAAAACTCGGCAACCACTGCTCCGAGACCGGAGAACTGGTCTTCGAGGACTGCCGCGTCCCGGCCAGCCACATGATCGGCGGCAAGGAAGGCGGCGGGTTCGAGCAGATTGCCAGCACCCTCCTGTCCGGACGGATCACTTACGGCGCCCGGGCCACGGGCACGGCCCAGGCCATCTACGACCTGACCGTCGAGTACGCCAAACAGCGCGTCCAGTTCGGCAAGCCCATCGTCAAACACCAGTTCATCCGCTTTCGCCTGGCCGAAGTGGCCATGCTGGTGGACATCATGCGCCAATATACCTGGCGCGTGGCCTGGCTGTTCGACCAGGGCAAGAAGGTTCGCAAGGAATCGTCCATGGCCAAACTCTTTGCCACGGAAATGGTTCAGAAGATCGCCGGCGACTGCATCCAGATATTCGGCGGGTATGGCTACATGAAGGAATACCCCATCGAGCGCCACTTCCGGGATGCCCGGCTCTACACCGTGACCGAAGGCACTTCCGAGGTCCAGCGCATGGTCATCGCCAAGGAGTGCGGATTCTGATCGAACGTCTCGGGGCCGCGCCGGAATCGGGGTCCGGCGCGGCCCCCGTCCTCGTCTCAAGGGCTCCCCCCGCCCAGAGGCTCCGGAACGAAATCCACCCCGACGGCCCGGCCGGGCCCCTCGAGGCCGCATAATGGATACCTGGCGTTTTCTCGACGTCGACTGGCTGACCTACGCCGAAACGGCCATTTACCGGCCGGTGCTCATGCGGGCCGTGGGAAGGGAACAGGTCCCGGACACGGTCACCTTCTGCACGTTTCCCAAACCGAGCCTGGTTCTCAACTTTTTCAACGACCCGGACAAGGACGTCGATCTCGACTTCTGTCGCCGGCAAGGCATTCCCGTCTGCCGGGTCATTTCCAACGGCGGCCCGATTTTGGGCGACGCCGGATACACCTTTACCTTCCTCCACCTGAATACCGACCGACCCAACGTGCCCGGAGACACGCCGGGCATGCTGTCCAAGACCCTGACCGCACTGGCCGAGGGCATCTCGGATGCATTCGACGTCGAATGCCGCTTCCGCCCCCTCAACGACCTCGAAGTCCGGTGTGAAGACGGGGCCTGGCGAAAGATCGGACCCTCGTCCTGCTTTTTCGACGGCCATACCGTCCAGATGGGATCGGGCCTCCAGGTCAGAAAGCCCGACACCCACCTCATCGAAACGGCCATCATCACCCCGCCGGAAAAATTTCAGGACAAGGAGGCAAAAAGCGTCCGCGACCGGATCACCTACCTCGAAAATGCCGTCGGCAGGACGGTCGACATGAGCGAGATCAGGCGAATCTATCGAGACCAGATCGGCCGGATATTTGGAGTCGAACTGGCAGACGGAGAACTCACGGACCGGGAAAAGGGCATGTACCTGGAGTTGGAACAGGAATACACCGCCGACGACTTTTTCATGGAGCGTTCCGAAAAGCGCCTGGGCGATCTCGGACCCGGCGTCAACCGGGCCATGATGCTTTTCAAGGTGCCCCAGGGCCCCCTGGTCCGACTGGTCACCTTTGTCGACCGCGGGCGCCTGAAGGCCCTGCGCATCACCGGCACGATCCACGCCAGCCCGCTTCAGCCCACCTCGCCTGTCCACGAAATCGAAAAAGTCCTGCAAAACCAACCCCTGGACCGGGTTCTGTTCGAAGAGAAAATCGCCGAGGTGCTCGATCGGCCCCTTTTCAGTTTCACCAAAGTCACGCCGCAAATGCTGGCCGGGAAAATCCATGAATGTGCAAGCGTCTGATTCGCTGGCCCGACGCCTGGCCCGGTTTGCCTGCCGGCTGAACTACCAGGACCTGACCGACGGGCAGGTCGATCGGCTCAAGGACTTTTTCCTCGACTGGCTGGGTTCGGCCATTGCCGGCCGGAGCGAAGCCCCGGTCCGCATGATCCGGGAGGTGGCCGAGGAAATGGGCGGCCGACCGGAAGCGACCGTGATTCCGGACGGAACCCGGACCAGCGCCCCCCTGGCCGCCCTGGTCAACGGAGCCTCGTCCCACGTCAAGGAAATGGACGACCTGCACAGGGAGTCGATCCTCCACCCGGCCGCGGCCATCATGCCGGCCGTTTTCGCCATGGCCGAACGGGAGGACGTCACCGGGCCCGACCTGATCGTGGGGATCGCCGTGGGATACGAGATCGGCATCCGGGTTGCCCTGGCCGCCGGACCGGACCACTACCGATACTGGCACACCACGGCTACCTGCGGGACCTTTGGGGCCGCCGCCGGGGCCTGCAGGATTTTGGGCCTCGATGAGGACCGGACCGTCTGGGCCCTGGGCTCGGCCGGGACCCAGGCCTCCGGCCTATGGCAGTTTCTGACCGAAGGGGCCATGAGCAAACAGCTACATCCGGGCAAGGCCGCCATGAACGGCCTCCTGGCCGCACTGCTGGCCCGGAAAGGATTCACCGGGGCTGAAGGCATACTCGAAGGGGAGAAAGGATTCCTCCAGGCCACCTCCACGGACTTCGACGGGAACCGGTGTCTGGACGGACTGGGCCACGAGTTCCGATTCGAACGCAACTCATTGAAATATCACGCTTCGTGCGGACACACCCACGCGGCCGTTGACGCCGTGCTCCAAGCTTCCCAGGGCGAGACCTGGACCGACCCGGATGTCCGGGAAGTCAAGGTCAGGACCTATCAGGCCGCCCTCGATCTGCTCGGCGGCGTGAACCCGGACACGCCTTACGCCGCCAAATTCAGCCTGCCTTACTGTCTGGCAGCGGCCCTTAAATTCGACCGGGTCGGAGTAGAGGAGTTCGACGAAGCCTGCCTCCGGGACGCCGACCTCAGGCGGTTGATGGACAAAATAATCCTTAACGCCGACCCGGAACTGGATCGAACCTATCCGGCCAAGTGGCCGGCGCGGGTCGAAATCACCCTGAATGACGGACGCGCTTTAACGGGTTCGGTCGACTATCCCAAAGGCGATCCGGAACACCCCCTGAGTCAGCGGGAACTGAGGCAAAAGTTCGAAAACCTCACCCACGGCCTGCTGTCGGTTCCGGTGATAGAAAGCATCTATCACAAATCGATCCATCTGGAACAGGCGACCCGCGTCTCGCGCCTGCTTGAAGATATCTAAATCCTTTTAATGCTCACGCCGGATTTCGTCTTCCGAACCGAGAACTGGTCACCGACCTGGAAACCCATGGTTTCGATTATGTCCGAGGGCACGATCAGGCTGCCGCGTTTGTTGACTTTGATCTGATTGCCGCCCTGACCGAGGCCATCCTTCGATGCCTTGCCGGTAATCCCTTTGATGTTCCCTTTTTCCACCAGCGCATCCAGATATAGCGCTTTGAGCTGCGCGGTGGTCTTGATGCTGAACTTGGCCATGATCTCTTTGGCCGGAACCTTGGCATCAACCGCCTTGATCAGCTTTTCGTTGTCAACGATCTTTTTTCTTGGCATGAAACACTCCTTTGTCTCTGGTTAGTAAGTGAACGTAAATCGGGTCGTCCCAAGAACCCGCCCCACGGGCGTCGCATATCCTTCGGAAATGCCGGCGGCTCCGCGGGGTTTGGCAGCCGGATTCCCTGTTCGGGCGATCAAATCACGCCAAAACGATGGAGACCGATCCCTGGCTTGCCCCGGCTGTTTCCAGTGGTCTTCGAGCCTGTGGAAAAATTGTTTATAAGTTGAACTGACCCGACTTTTTGCGACAATACCGCCGATCGGACGGTACCCTCCTTTTATTCACATCTCTGCCCTACGTGCCCCAAATACGCAGTAAACGCCTATATAGTAAGCTGGATGATATGAAAAGTCAAGGTCCATTTTAAAAGCCCGTGTGGAGCGGTTTGATGCGTTATTGATATAACAACCTAATATTAAATGGAATTTAACCCGAATCGTTGTGATTCATCTTGTTTTGTTAAATGTGTATATTTATATAATCAGTTTTGTAATGAAACTAACTTCCGGAAATCTCAACCACGAACCCATTCAATAACTGGAAAAAAAAAGAAAATGATCTCATTACGACCATCCGCATTCATAAATCCCTCTTACACCCGTTGCACCTGACCGTCCGGCCAAACATCATGGCCTGCGAAACCGCTGGCCGGCCCTAAAAATCCGGATGCAGCCAAACCAGTCGGGCAAAGACCTGCCGGGTTTGTAACAACCCGGCGAGGTTGAGCAGTCGAAGTGTATGAATCAGATTGCAGGTCCGGGTGCATTGATCGCCCCAAAAAGAAAAAAGCCGATGCGCACGGCGATACGCAGGCGCTGAATCGCAGGATGCAGTTTGAACATCAAGGCGACAGCGCCAGCTACAATCGAAAGTATACCGAATAACTCCACATAGTTAAGCCATTCGGCCATGTTGTGGAAACTCCGCGGGGTATCCAGGCCTTCGGCCAAGGCCTCGAAGGTCGGTTTGCCGATCATTTTTAACAAGGCTTCTCTTTCTGACATGGAAAACGAGGCGATGATCCCCGGGGCCGCGAACAGGCCGCCGTATAGGGAAAGCAGTTTTAAACGGCCCTGCTTCCGCAAGGGTACCCGCCAGGCGACCAGCCCGGCCGCCGTCATTGAAACCAGGAAGTAAAACAGATAGCTCAGGCCACTGGTCAAATCCTGAAAATGAACCGCTGTTACCGACTTTCCCGTCATCCGACCCTCTCGCTGTTCTATATCCGATCAAAGGAGGTAATGGGTTCCCCGGCAGACGGCAATCGGGAAATCGGTATTCATTTTATTAAAAATGTTGATCGTTACACCACGCGTTCTCCCACACCCGAATACCGCCCGGACCGGCGTTTGCTTAACAAATAAAAAATACCCGGGGACCGGTCCAATGGGCAACTGTTCTGTTTCGTAGCGGGCTGCAAGGGGCCGGCCCGCTTCTCCTGGACGAAGCGAAGGACATCATGAGTTGGGCCATGGCCTCGAACCGGTATGGATTCCTCCCCCAAATATTACCGGGCCGATCACCTCCCCAATACTTTTTCCACAAAACTCGGCAGCATCATGACCTGGGTCTCGCTGCCTTCGGGCAGATTGTTCAGCGCCTGGCTGTAGCATCCGGTGCAGACGTGGACCATGGTCCGGGTCGAGACGTTGTCCATCATATGGGCCAGGCCTTCCGGGTGAAAACAGCACTTCGGCGCGCTGATGCGGTTGATTTCCAGCCCCTTGATTTTGTCGAAAACCTCGTTGGTGGACTTCAGGTCCATGGGCGCCGGTGAGAACTTCCGATGGAGGCGGTAACACCCGGCATAGTAGTCGATCTGGTCCTCGAACCGGACCTCGTTCAGGAGCTCATTGATGACTGCCGGGTAGAAAACGATCTCCGCGTCGGGAAACGCGTATTTGTAAATCGGATAACAGGGCGAACAGAAGATGATCAATCGTTTTGCCCCGAGCTTTTCGGCCTGCTCGATGTTTTTGCCCGCGAACTCCTTGGACAGTTCGCGGCATTCCTCCATGGCCGCCTCATCCTTGGCCTTGATCGCCGGCCGGTACAAATAATTGCCGCAACAGTATTCGGTTGAGAGCATGGTGTAGGACAGGCCTTTTTTGTCGAAAAGGCGGGCCAGCGGTTCGAGCAGATGGGGCAGGTTGGGCAGTACCTGGCAACCGGAAACCAGGACGTTTTTCGCCGGCTGGTCATAGGGCAGATTGTATTTTTCCAGTATGGGAATCCGGTCGGGCATCTGGGCGTTGGCCTTGCCGGAGGAACGGATGGATTCCACCGCTTCCGGGTCGATAAGTTGATTCATGGTTCGATACCTCCTGATTCGATTTTAGTTTCCGATGGAAAAACCCGGGGACGCGGGACCCGGGGCTATCCGGTGTGATGGCCAACGGACACGACGCGCCGGTCTTTGTACGGCCTCGGTTTTCCTGCTTGGCGCCCCTTGCGGACCCAGACCCGGTCGTCAAAGGTCCGATAGTAGCTCCAGCGGGTCGGCGGGTCGGAGACCGAGGCGACCCGCGGCTGCCTCGACCTCTTGGCGATCCGGCCGGCAATGTGCCGCGAGATGATCCGGGACAGCAGCGGCGGCCGGCCCACCTCCTCCCGATAGCGGCGTTCGAGCCCGCCGGCCCGTTCGCGCACCACGGGGCTGGGATGATGCAGGATGCAGGCCCGCAGAAAGCCGTAAAGCCCCGTTGCCATCTTGCGGGCCCTCATATATTGATATTCATGGAACGCGCCGTTCTGTTTCCTGAAGACCGTCAGCGAGTCCAGGACGCTCTCCATGATTTGGAGCGGCGGCGGACCGTTTTCGTCCCGCAGCCTCTCATGGGCATAGTCGAAATAGGACTTGATGGCGTTCCGCTGGAAATGTTTGAGCCGGAACACGTCGTCCTTCCAGAGGTGGAAGTCCTCCCATCCATAGGTCTCCAGAATCCGGCCCGAATCGGCCATCCGTTCATACAGCTCCGTGCCCGGGCAGGGTGTCAGGGGCGAAATCTGGTAGAACGTCGGCTTGAGGGCCACGAACCGGTCGATGTCCTCCCTCAGGTTGTCCGGCGTGTGAAAATCAAAGCCGAGCACCAGGGAGCCCGTGGTCTGGATGCCGTGGCGGTGAAGCCCGGCAAAGGTCTCCTCGATGCTTCGGCCCTGGCGCTTTGCGTATCGGTCTTCGGTCCGGCCGGACCCGCCCAGAAAGCTTTCCACCCCGATCCAGATCGAACCCACTCCGCACTCCCTCAGCTCCATGGGATCGAACGGGGCCAGGGAGCGCATGGACCCGAAGCTGAACCAGCGCACGCCCCACGTCTCCGGGTCCCCCCGCAACAACCGTCCCAACTCCCGGACGTAATCCGGGCGGATGAAAATGTCCTCGTCAAAAAGAATGACGAACAGGTCCTTGAACCGGAGTCGGGCCTGGTAGTTCTTGATGAACCGATACACCTGTTCCGGTTCGGCGACGTAGATTTTCCGGTGACGGAAAAAGGCGCTGGTATTGCAGAAATCACAGGCGTTGGGGCAGCCCAGGGCCACCAGGAGCACCGGAATCCGGGCCTGGGCCTCGAGGCCGGGAATAGAAAACCCGGTCATGGGGAAATGATACTGGGTGATCTCGCGATCCACCGGTTCATCGTCCAGCAGCCCGCGCATGAATCGGACACCCTCCTCCCGGCAGAGGTGATCCGCGTTTTCGCGAATGTAATCGGCATCGCGGTTACAGTCCCCGGGCACCGGGCGATCCAGGGTCCCCACGCCGTAACCGCCCACCACGATGATCGTGCCCGGGCGCTTTTCCCGGACCCGTTTCATCATCCGGGCGATCTTGGCCGTGTGCAGACTTTTCAACTGGAAGCCGACGACGTCGTATCCTTGGTCGAGTTCCCGGTCGAAATCCTCCCAGTGCGGGTCCTCCAGGACCGTGGTCGGACAGGATATATTTTCCGCGATTATGTAAAGGCCGTAGTAGTGGCAGTGGGCGGTCAGTTGAAAAGGACCGTGCCCCCGGGCCAGTCGGGAGGCCAGTACGTCGTACATGTCCTCTCCCCAGCCCGGTTCGTTGGGACCGTAGTTGGCCGTGAGCAGGACACGGGGCTTTGTCATGCCGTCCCCCCATTACCCCGGTATTCGATCTCGCCCGGACGGTTCATCAGGCGGCCTGGCCTGCCAAATCGTCGTCGCCGCGATAGATACAGCATGAATCGTTCGGGCTTGGGTCCGACCGGAACGGGCCGGGGCCGCAAAATAAAATCAGAGACACCGGATTCGGAGCCTGAACCCGGATTCCGGTGGCCAAGGCCCGGACTGTTTGCTCGGTATGTACTCATCATGGCCTTTTTGGCCCGGACTGTCAATTGTCCGATCCGGCTTTTCCAAACGCCGTTTGTCCTGTATGCTCGTTTAAACCCGGATATTGAGGTTGGGCTCGACGCCTCGCTACGAACCCAACTGCAAAATCCAGATGTAAGGTTATTTCGGAGGAAATCCGATGGAGGTCCTGTTCCTGGGGACCGGCACGGGCGTGCCTTCCGCCGAAAGGGCTTCGCCCGGCCTGCTGGTCCTGGCCGGGGGATTGAAAATCCTGGTCGATGCCGGTTCGGGCACGCTTCGGCAGCTCGCCCGAACCGGCCATTCCTACAACGACCTGGACTGCATTTTCCTGACCCATTTCCACCCGGACCATACGGCCGAACTGGTGCCTTATCTGTTCGCGACCAACTACTGGCCAGGCTTCACCCGCCTCCAGCCGGCCCGCATTTATGGGCCTCGCGGTCTGCTGGCCTGGCTGGAACACCTGCGCGCGGCCTGGGGACATTGGGTCGAACCCCCGGATAACCGGGTCGAGTTCCATGAACTGGAACTGGGAGCCTCAACGGCCTTTCGATGCGGGCCGCTGGGTGTTGCGGCCGGACCCATCCCCCACACCGAGGCCAGCCTGGGGTATCGATTCAGCGAACCAGACGGTCCGACCCTGGTGGTCACGGGTGATACCGACTACGGGCCCGGACTGGTGGCCCTGGCCCGGGGGGCCGATTTGCTGGTGACCGAATGCTCCATGCCCCAAGGCATGAAAGTCGATGGACACCTGACCCCCGAACTGGCCGGAAGGGCCGCGAGGGAGGCCGGCGTCGGGGCCCTGGCCCTGACCCATTTCTATCCGGAAACCAGGGGACATGACCTGGAAGCCCACGCCGCCCAGGAATTCGAAGGCCGGATTATTCTGGCCGAAGACTTGATGCGGGTCCCGGTCTGATCAGGACCAGCGGTAGTGCCTGCCCCGATGAGCGGGCCAGTCCGCCAGGCCGTACCGGCGGATCATCTCCAGGTTGTGGTCGATGTTTTCCCCGTGAAAATTCCTGAGCGGGTCCAGCAGGTCGCAGTTCACCGATTCCCCGCATTCCCAGCAACCCGTGTACCCTCGACCCCGGGCGCAGTCCCGGACGGCGCAGATCGGTTTGCCGCCGCCGCGGCGGCAGGGGGCCGGGCATTCCAGTGCGGTCATGGCTGACAGAACGGACCGGAAAGCAGGATAGTCATCCAGGGCCGGTCGCTTTTCGGCCAGCATCCCGGCGTATTGATCGAATTTCAGGTCTTCCAGCCAGGCGGCCAGCCGGCGGGCGGCGTCGAAGAAATCCCTTTTCGAAGGAATGCAGTCCTGGCAGAACAGACCGCAACACGCGGTCAGACCGTCGTCTTGGGTCATAATACTCCCTCCCGGGCTGCCCCATTCGGTTACGGTGGATCGATCGGGTGGTGGAAATTCTAGTTGCGGCGGACGATGATGAAATCCGCCAGGTCGGCCAGATCGGCCTTTTCCGGACGATCCGGCAAGGCCTCCAGGTTCGCCTTGGCCTCGTCGACCAGTTGGATCGCCCGGTCCCGGGACTGGGACAACCCGTCGTACTGGTCGATCAGGGCCTTGACCCGCTCGAATTCTTCATCCGAACGCCTTTTTTTCGTTACCAGCTCCAAAAGTTCGGCCCGGTCGGCGGCATGGGCCTCCCGGAGGGTCCGAATGATGGGCAGGGTGATTTTGCCTTCGTCGAGGTCGTGCCCGACCGGCTTGCCGAACTCGGCCGCTGTGGTCGAATAGTCCAGGGCATCGTCTATGATCTGAAAGGCATGGCCGATCATTCGGCCGTAACTGCCCAGGCGGTCGGCCCAGTCCTGGGGCGCCCCGGCTAAAATCGCGCCCAGGTGGCAGGCCGCTTCGATCAGGGCGCCGGTCTTGCGGTGAATCACCCGTTCATATTCGGCCTCGGTGATCTCCACGTCCCAGGCATGCAGGAGTTGCAGAATCTCGCCTTCGGCCATCCGGGCCACCGTATCGGCCAAAAACTCGCCAATCTTCAATTGTTCCGTTTCCGCCGCCAGGGCCATGGATTTGGCGAAAAGAAAGTCGCCCACCAGAATCACGCCCTGGTTGCCGTAAACCAGATGGGCCGCCTTCTGGCCCCGGCGGGTGTCCGCCTGATCGACCACGTCGTCATGGAGAAGGGTTGCGGCGTGGAGGTATTCAAACATGGAAGAAAAGTAGTATTCACGCCCGCCATTATAACCGCACAGCCGGGCCGCCAGCACGAAAAGGGTCGGTCGCAGACGTTTGCCCCCGGATAACAGGATGTACTCGCTGACCTGGGAAACAAAGGGTACGTCCGAGCCGATCTGGTCCCGGATCTGCTGGTCGACTTGCTTGAAAACGGGCGCCAGCCGGTCGATGACGTTTGCGCTCTCCATGAAACCTCACGGACTTGAAAATGTCGGCATGGTAGCCCAGGCCCCCTGAACTGTCAAGAGCGGTAGTGGTTTCCCGGTAACCATTTAATGAATCGGGGCATATCATTTTTCAGCCGCCCGCGGGGCCTTTGGCCGAAGGACGGCTCTGCCGCCGAGTCCCTCGGTATATATGGAAAAGGCGGCAGCCGGAGTCCTGAGGCCAAAGGCCGCGACAGGGCGGTCCTTCGTTGCCACCAACCACTGAATAGCTACGTTTCCCGGTACGGTATCCAGTCCGGACGAATCAGGAGTTGCCTGCCGCGGGGGTTCCGGCTTGGCCTTTGGCACGGATTTTCATTCGCCGCCGGATCGATCGTCATATATCGCGATAATTTGGATTTTATTGACATTACAGGTGGTTTGGCCTACGCTGTACAGGGTTTTCCCATCCGCGGCCCCATCGTCCCGGCCCGGATGGTCGAAGCGTTCCGTTTTTAAAAATAAAAAGGTAAACTCAACCCCGCCGGGAAGAAGGCGGGCCTGAATCCGGAAAAGCGGCGGACCGAATCCCTATGGCCAATCGCATCTTGATCTGCGGTGCGATGTTCGACTGGGCCGACCGGTCATTCAACCAACGGCTCAAGGACGTCCTGGCCGGGGCGGGCTATCAAGCAGACCTGATGCCCGACCCGGACGACAAGAAGTCCCCAGGGAACATCCTGGACCAATTTCTGACCGTGGTCCAACGGTCGGACCTGGTCCTGGCGGTAATCGATCCGGGCCAAACCGACGCCTGGACATGGTTCGCCCTGGGCCTGGCTCATGCCCGGGGCGTTCCCATCCTGGCTTTACACACAGATTTCCATCGGCGCCGGGGCCGGACCGATGAAAGCGTCCGGGGCATGGGCCAGGCCGGCGTCTATGCCGTCATTCCGTCCTCCGGCAACCTCTTTGAAACAGCCCTTGCCGGAGTGAATGGCTTTTTCAATCTAAAAGAACCGAAAGCTTTCTGACCCGTCGGACCAATACTCGAAATGCCGCCCGGCCGCCATACTTGACTTACCGATACGGGGAAAAGTCCGGGGACCGCTTTTCGTTAAAGGCGTTGACACCCTCCTTGGCCTCGGGCGTTTCCACGAAAAGCTCCAGGCTGTCGAAGGACAGGGCGCCGAGGCCGGCGATGCTTTCACTGTCCGCGTTGAAGGAGTGCTTGAGGACCTTCAGGGCCGTTGGACTCATGGCCAGCATTTCATCGGCCCAGCGCCTGACCTCGCCCTTCAGTTCGGCCATGGGCACGACCCGGTTGACCAGGCCCCAGCGTTCCATGGTCGCCGCGTCGTAGAGCCGGCAGAGATACCAGACCTCCCGAGCCCGCTTTTCCCCCAAAATCCGGGCCAGATAGGCACTCCCGAAACCTGCGTCAAAAGAGCCCACGCGCGGGCCGGCCTGCCCGAAGCGGGCGTGTTCGGCGGCAATGGTCAGATCGCACAGGACGTGAAAGACGTGTCCGCCGCCCACGGCCACGCCGTTGACCGCGGCGATGACGGGTTTGGGGACGTCCCGGATCAGACGGTGGAAAGTCTCGACTTCGAAGATGCCGGTTTCGGTGGGACCGTAGTTTCCGGTCTCCTGGCGTTGCTTCTGGTCTCCACCGGCGCAAAAGGCCTTTTCACCCGCCCCGGTCAGAGCGATCACGCCGACGCTGTTGTCCACCCAGGCCGCCTTGAAACAGGCGATCAGTTCGTCCACCGTCCGGCCTCGAAACGAGTTGAACCGGTCGGGGCGGTTGATGGTCACCCAGGCCAGACCGCGATCCACCTCATACAACACGTCCTGGAGTTCGTCCAGCTTCATGGTGCTTCCTCCTACCATTCTGGATTAATTTTAAGGCTGATTCGACTTGTTCACTTGACTCAATAAAACCCCTGGCCGCCTTCTTGTCAAGCCGTTAGGATTACCATGTCAAGCTCGTCTGGTCCACCCGGGCCTGGCCGCACCTATCCTCCCCCTCGACCCTTGATTGATTCGGGATGATTTAAATGGGACATCCAAAAAATATGCTTTAATCTTCAATACGTTTTGAAGCTCAATTTCAATCAAGAACGCAAGTATGAATGCTCTGGATGCATAAGATCGTAACGGGTGAGCCAGTCTTGCTTCGAAATCAGGGGAAATCGGGCTAGGTCGGGCCCTGCGGCCCTGAATTAGACAGAAATGGAGGCCAGTCTTAGGAAATCAGACGGTGGAAAAGGCTGCTTGGCCGGCCCTAAGGCCGCCCAACCAGTGCTTACCCATGAGCCGAGCTGCCTCTAACATGGCCTCCATCCGCCCGATTATTCGGTGGAACAGTCCGCCGTACTCCTGAACCGTCTGAAGCCAACGGTCCTGGTTGATCGGAACACGGTCCAGAATATCCGCCAGATGCGCAGGAATCGCACCCCGCTTGCCCAGCCGGATTTCCCGACCGGTCCAGTCCACCAAAGACAAATAATCGTCCAGGCTAAACGGTAGCACACCTCGGCGGTCCCCCGTATTTCCGTCCTCGATCGGGCAAAGCCAGGTCTCGTCGGTGCCGGAAGTTCGGGCCTGGATTCGATCGTAAATACCTGTATATTGACTGCCCTCCGGGGTCTCGGCCACCCCGGCGCGGATCGGGTTCAGGTCCACATAGGCCATGCAGGCCAGAAGGGCGGAATCATCCAACAGGGCCTGGCATTTGAACCGCCCCTCCCAAAATCGTCCCTTGCAGCCGTCCTCCCGGTTGGCCATTCTGGCCACGTACTCGTTCAAACACCGCATGAACCAACTTACGCTGCCCAGGCGTGACCGGATTTCAGCCAGCCGTTCGGACTGGCCTGCCAAAGACTCGATGACCGACCGACTCGGGGCCTTGGCCAGGCCTTCGTCGTCCCGGTCCATGGGGAACAGGGTCAGCCAGCGCTCCGCGGTCTCCTCGGCCGACCAGCCTTCGACCACGTCCGGACGGGTGCGGAGCACCACATGCAGGTGGTTGGACATGACCGCGTAAGTGACTACCTCGATGCCGAATACGGCCGTAATGTCCTTCAATCGGGCCTGAATCCAGGCCTTGCGGTGTTCGTAGGAGCGGCCGGTGCGGGAATCGGCGCCGCAGAGAAAAGCGCGGCGTACGCATCGGGAAACGCAGTGATAATAGGCCTCCACACCTTGATAGACGACTTCGCTGCGGGCGACGGTCATGATACATGCCTCCAACTTCCGTCCATGATACCAAGAAAAAATCAGAACGTCAATAAATTGGATGTCCATAATAATGAAAAAAAATATTAGACCCCGGGTGGCTTGGTTGTCCGGGCGGTCCGGCTGGATTGACTTTCCGGCTAGGCCGCTGTATACCAGGGAAAAAGGCCCGAAGCGGCCGTTCATGATGATCGAATGAAAAAGGTATTGATTTGACGGTAAAAACGATAAACCGCCCCGGGAGCCTCGACACCGGCCCGCCCTTCCGTCCCAATCGGGCTCAGGAAGAACCGACCTCCCGATCGGCCAGGCCGATTCCGCTTCCGACCGTGCCGCCCCACGGGGGAGACGTGTACGCGGCGGCCCGGTCCCTGGGCACCCCCGTGGCCGACCTGCTGGACTTTTCGGCCAACATCAATCCCCTGGGCTACCCGCCTTGTCTCCGGCAGGCCGTTTTCGACTCCTTCGACCTTATCCGCCACTATCCGGACCCGGACTGCCGGGAACTCAGGCAGGCCATCGCCGATTATCACGGGCTGTCGGCTTCGGAAGTTCTCGTCGGTAATGGATCGACCGAACTCATCTACCTTCTCGCCCGAGCCTGGCGGCCCGACCGGGCCCTGGTAGTGGCCCCCGCCTTCAGCGAGTACGAACGGGCCCTCGAAACGGCCGGACTGGCGGTGGATTTTTTCGTCACCTCGGAATCGGACGGTTTTCTGTTGAAAGACCCGCCGGAGCTGGGGGCGGACGACCTCATCTTCCTGGCCAATCCGGGCAACCCGGGCGGCGGGCTGCTGGGTCCGGAACGGTTGCGGCCGATCCTGGAAACCTGGGACCGGGACGGCGCGAAAGTGGTTCTGGACGAGGCCTTTGTGGACTTCCGGGAAGAGGCCTCGATGAAGGCTCTGGTCGGCCGGTTGCCGGGACTGGTCGTGTTGAGGTCTTTTACCAAGTTTTTCGGGATGCCCGGCCTCCGGCTGGGCTACCTGCTCGCCGAGGCCGGCCTGATCCGGACCCTGGCCCGGGACAGCCAGCCCTGGTCGGTCAACGTCCTGGCCCAGGTCGCCGGACGGGTCTGCCTCGATGACCCGGACTATATCGCCCGGACCCGGGCCGCGGTCGACCGCGAGCGGAAGGCTCTGGCCGGGGCCCTGGCCGGCATCGACGGCATCGAGGTCTTCCCGGGCGCGGCCAACTATCTGCTGGCCAAGCTGACCCGGACGGGCTGGACTGCGGCCGAACTCCGGCGGCGGATGCTCCGGCAAGGCATTCTGATTCGGGACGCCTCGAACTTCCGAGGCCTGGGGGAGACCTTCTTCCGGGTCGCCGTTCGGTCGGCCGAGGAAAACCGTCGTCTGATCGAGTCCCTGTCACGCTGTTTGTCCCAAGGCTGAATGTCCCTCGATCTGGCATATCTTTTTCTGGCCGCGTATGTCCTGGATTTGATCCTGGGCGATCCCAAGGCCTGGCCCCATCCGATTCGGCTGATCGGGCGGATCGTGACCTACTGGGAACGAATCCTGTACCGGCCCGACGTCTCGGCCGGCATCCTGTTCTGGTCCGCGGTCATGGGCAGCGTTCTGTCCATGACCTTGATCCTGCTGGGAACGCTGTCCCGGATGTGGGCGCCTCTGGAAGCCGTGGCCTTGGTCTATCTGGCTTACGCCTGTCTGGCCACCCGCTCCCTGCACGAGGAAAGCCGGCCCGTGGAGGAGGCCCTGGCCCGGGACGACCTGAGCAGGGCGAGGCAGAAGCTGTCGCTTATTGTCAGCCGCCAGACGGCCCATCTCGATCCCATGAATCTTCGCCGGGGGGCCATTGAATCCGTGGCCGAGAACATGTCTGACGGCGTGGTGGCGCCCATTTTTTACGGCCTGCTCCTGGGCGTGCCGGGCATGATACTGTACAAGGCCGTCAACACCATGGACAGCATGGTCGGGTACAAAAACGAAAAATACCTGGCTTTCGGCCGACTGGCCGCGCGGGCCGACGACGCGGCCAATTTCCTCCCGGCCCGGCTGACCGGTTTGATCGTCGCCCTGGCCGCCTGGCTGCTGGGACTGGACGGAAAAGAGGCCGGACGGGTGCTCCGGCGCGACCGGCGCAATGCCGGCAGCCCCAACGCCGGGTGGCCCGAAGCGGCCCTGGCCGGCGCCCTTGGCATTCGGCTCGGCGGTCCCAGCACCTATTTCGGCGTGATCGAGGACAAGCCTTACATCGGCGACGCGGATCACGAAATCGGCGGCCGGGACTATGCCCGGGCGATCCGGTTGCTGTACGCGGTATCCATGATCTCAGCCGGCGCGGCCTTCATCCTGATGGCCCTGACCGGCGCGGGTCCCTGGGGCCTGATCGGCCTGGCGGTCTGAGAGGCGGCCCATGACTTCAAAAACCGGCCCTCGTTCCCCCCGGGGCGCTTTCCCATGAAAGGCCTGGTCGTAGCCGGCACCCACAGCGGTTCGGGCAAGACCACGGTCAGCCTGGCCCTGATGGCCGCCTTGAAGCGCAGAGGATTCCAGGTCCAGGCCTTCAAGGTCGGCCCGGATTTCATCGATCCCGGTCATCACACCCAGATCACGGGTCGGGCCTCCCACAACCTGGACGGCTGGATGCTTCCCCCGATCGAGAACATCGAAGTGTTCAATCGCTACGTGTCTGAGGCCGAGGTTGTGGTCGTGGAAGGCGTCATGGGCCTGTACGACGGGTACGATGGACTGTCCGAGGCCGGTTCCACGGCCCAGATGGCCAAGTGGCTGGGGCTGCCGGTGCTCCTGGTCGCCGACGCCCGGTCCATGGCCCGCAGCCTGGCCGCCCTGGCCCTGGGTTTCTTCCGCTTCGATCCCGATCTGAAATGGGTCGGGCTTGCGGCCAATCGGGTCGGCAGCCCCAGGCACACGGCCTATCTGGCCGAGGCCATGACCCGGGTGCCGGAACTCAGCTTTCGGGGCGGATTGAGACGCGAGCCGGATATCGGACTTCCCGAACGGCACCTGGGGCTGGTCACGGCCGATGAACGCACCTGGGACCGGGAAGCCGCCGATCGTCTGGCCGACTGGATCGAATCCGGCTTGGACGTGGCCGGCCTGTTGGCCGATCTGCCCGAGCGACCGTCTCCGCAACCGCCGGCATGCGCCCCCATGGCCGCCGATCCAACGGACCGGGTCCGTATCGGCGTCGCCCGGGACGAGGCCTTTTGCTTCTACTATCAGGAAAACCTCAGACGCCTCGAAGCGGCCGGGGCCGAACTGGTCTTTTTTTCGCCCCTCAGACAACCGGGCTTGCCAGCCGGCCTTGACGGCCTGTATGTTGGAGGCGGATATCCCGAGCTGTTCGCCCGGGAACTGGCCGGGAACTACGACCTGCGCCGGGCGGTCCGGGAGTTCGGCCTGTCCGGGCGTCCCATCTATGCCGAATGCGGCGGGTTCATGTTCCTATGTCGGACCATCGAGGACCTGGAAGGCCGAAGCTGGCCCATGTCCGGGCTGCTGCCCGTGGAAATCCGGATGCTCGACCGCCTCAAGTCCCTGGGCTACCGCCAGGTGACCTTTACCGTGGACACGCCCCTGGGACCGGCCGGCACCGTGGCCCGGGGACACGAGTTTCACTATTCGGAAATCGCGGCCCTGGACCCGGTCCATGCCGTCTATCGATCGGCGGATCGGACCGGAGAATGGCGGGAGGCAGGCCAGGGCTATATGCAGGGCAACGTTCTGGCCAGCTACACCCACCTGCATTTCGGCGCTTGTCCGGAACTGGCCCCAAACTTCATCTCCGCCTGCCGCAAGGGCGGACCAAGGAAAAGCGGATGACCGACTGGAACCTGCCCCCCGACGAGATCGAGCGAAGAAGTTTTCAAATAATCGACGCCGAAGCCCCGGCCCATCAATGGCCGCCGGACGTCTGGAGCGTGATTCGCCGCATGATCCACACCACGGCCGATTTCGAATACGTGAGCTCGGTGCGCGTACACCCCGGGGCCGTGGCTTCGGGCCTGGAAGCCATCCGTCGGGGACGGGTGATTTTCACCGACACGCGCATGGCCCAGTCCGGCATGTCGCGCCGGCGTTTGGAACGGTTCGGAGGCCGCGTGGAATGCCTGATCGACGCCCCGGAGACCATTACCCGCGCCAGGGAAGGGAACACGACGCGCTCGGTCGCCGCCGTGGACCTGGCCTTGGATCGCCTGGCGGACGGCATTTACGTCGTCGGCAATGCGCCCACGGCCCTTTTCCGGCTCATCGAGCACATTCAGGCCGGCCGGGCTCAGCCGGCCCTGGTCGTGGGGCTGCCCGTAGGGTTCGTCAACGCGGCCGAATCCAAGGAGGCCCTCCTGGAATGTTCCGTGCCTTACATCACCGCCGTGGGGCGCAAGGGCGGCTCGGCCGTGGCCGCCAGCGTCATCAACGCCCTGGCCGATCTGGCCACCGCCTCCTGATCTTCCGGACGGGAAACCGGTTTGGCCGGACGCGGACTTAGAACCGGTTTTTCCACCGGATCGGCGGCCACCGCGGCCGCCGTGGCCGCGCTGGATTTCCTTCTTGCGGGCCGGGCGTCCGAGAAGGTCCGGATCGAACTGCCCCTGGGCGGCGACCTGACCGTGACCGTGAACCGGGTCCGCTCCGAATCGGACCGGGAGGCCGTGGCCGTCGTGGTCAAGGACGCCGGGGACGATCCGGACGTGACCAATCGGGCCGAGATTCAGGCCCGGGTGACCCTGATGCCGGACGGGCCTGACCTGGAGACAATCGTCATTCAAGGCGGGGCCGGCGTGGGCCGGGTGACCCGGCCGGGACTGGCCGTGCCGCCGGGTGAGGCGGCCATCAACCCCACCCCCAGGCAAATGATCGCCGAAAACCTGCGCCGTATCTGGCGGGACGGTCGTCCGAACGGCGGACCCCTCCGGGTGGAGGTCGAAATCTCCGTACCTCAGGGCGAAAAGCTGGCCCGCCGGACCCTGAACGCTCGCCTGGGCATCGTCGGAGGCATTTCGATTCTCGGGACGACCGGGCTGGTCAAACCATTTTCCCACGAGGCCTACACGGCGACCATCGAAGCCGGCCTCGACGTGGCCCGGGCCGGGGGACTCGACGAGGTCGTGCTGACCACGGGCGGCAAGAGCGAGAAAGCGGCCATGCGGATTCGCCCCCACCTTCCGGAACTCGGCTTTGTCCAGATCGCCGATTATTTCGGTTTCGCCCTGAGGGAGACCGCCGCCAGGCGGTTCGGCAAGGTCGGACTGGTCTCCTTTTTCGGCAAGGCCGTCAAACAGGCCCAGGGACTCGAATACACTCATGCCCACAAGGCCCCCCTCGACCTGTCCCGGCTTTCGGGCTGGCTAGACGAGGCCGGGGCCGGTCCGGCCCTGGTCGAGGAAGTGGCCTCGGCCAATACCGCCCGCCAGGCCCTGGATATCCTGCGCGGCTCCGGGGCGCTCGTCCTGGTCCGGGTCGTGGGGCGCCGGATGCTCGACTCCTGCCGCGGCTTTGCCGGACCCGGGCCCGAAATTTGGGTGAAAATCATGGACTATGACATGACCGTCATCTATGAAGGGCCGGAAGAGAAGGAACAGGTATGAACGAGGTCCACATCGTCGGCCTGGGGCTGGAGCCCGGTAACCTCGGGACCGAGGCCCTGAACCGGATCGAATCGGCCAGGGTTTTGGCCGGCGGGAGAAGGCTGCTGGAGCATTTCGCCGACCACCCGGCGGAGCGGCTGGAACTGGCCGGCGACCTGACGGCCTGGCTGGACCGGGTGGCCCGGGCCGCCGCAACAGGCCCCGTCGTCGTTCTGGCCTCGGGAGACCCCGGGTTTTATGGCGTGGCCGCCAGGGTCCTGGACCGGCTGGGGCCCGACCATGTGGTCATCCACCCCAACGTCACCGCCGTTCAGGCCGCCATGGCCAGGCTGAAAATGCCCTGGCAAGACGTCATCTGCGTCAGCCTCCACGGCCGGGACGACCAGGCCTTGTTCCAGGCCCTCATGGCCGGCGACAATCTGGCCGTCTATACCGACCCGGTCCATTCCCCGGACCGGATCGCCCGTTCCCTGTTGTCCCGGGACCAGAACGGCTGGCTGATGCACGTCCTGGAGGATTTGGGGACGACCGGGGAGCGAATGGGACGCTACGAACTGGAGCAGGCGGCCGGTCTCGATTTTTCACCTCTCAACGTGACAGTCCTGATCCGGACCCGGCGCCCTGCTCCTTTGAGCCTGGGGCTCGCCGAGGACCAATATGTCCATGAAGCCGGGTTGATCACCAAGGCCGAGGTCCGATGCGTGGCCCTGGGCCGGCTGGACCTTCGGCCGGAGCATACCTTGTGGGACCTGGGGGCCGGCTGCGGTTCGATCGGCCTGGAGGCCTGTCTGCTGGTCCGGCGGGGCCGGGTCGTGGCCGTGGAAAGACGGCCGGAGCGGGCCGAACATATTCGCGCGAACCGGCGGCGATTCGGGGCGGCGATCCTGGAGGTCGTTCACGGCGAACTGCCCCAGGCTCTCGACGGCCTGCCCGATCCGGACCGGATATTCATTGGCGGAGGCGGCCCGGTTCTGACTGATATCATCCGGGCCTGCGCGCCCAGGCTGCCGGCTGAGGGGCGTCTGGTGGCCGCGGTCGTACAACTCGCCAGCCTGGATCGGGCCCGGGAGGCCATGAACCGGGAGGGCCTGGACGTGGACGTGGTCCAGGTCCAGGTCGGACGGACCGCCCCGCTGGGCGGTGACCAGTATATCAAGGCCCAAAACCCGGTCTGGCTCGTCACCGGGCTCAAAGCCGCGGAAAAGGACCCGGAACATGAATGAGAACCGATCGCCCATTCTCTTTGTTGGCGCCGGCCCCGGCCATCCCGACCTGATTACCGTGGCCGGCCGCCGGGCCCTGGAAGCGGCCGACCTGATCGTTTTCGCCGGGTCCCTGGTCAGTCGCGACATGCTGACCTGGGCCCGGCCCGACGCCGAATGCGTCGATTCGGCCGGAATGGACCTTGAAGCCATTGTCGAACGGATGACAACCGGCTTCGAAAACGGGCTCCGAGTGGTTCGACTCCATACCGGCGACCCCAGCCTGTACGGGGCCACGCGTGAGCAGTTCATAGCCTTGGAAAAACGGGGCGTGCCCTACCGCGTCATTCCCGGAGTCACGGCCGCATTCGCGGCGGCCGCGGCCCTGGGACTCGAATTCACCCTCCCGGAAGTCTGCCAGACCCTGATCCTGACCCGGGCATCGGGCCGGACACCGGTGCCCGAAGCCGAGGACCTGGCCGGACTGGCCGCTCATCGGGCCAGCCTGGCCGTGTACCTGTCCGGCGGCTTGACGGACGAGGTGGCCAGTGCCCTGGTCCCGGCCTACGGGCCGGATGCGCCAGTGGCCATGGTCTATCGGGCCAGCTGGCCGGACGAGCAGATCATCTGGACGACCGCGTCCCGGCTGGCCGACGACGTAGCCCGGGCCGGGCTGACCCGACAGGTGCTCATTCTGGCCGGACGCGCCGTCGAAGTCCTCCAACAGGGAGGCCACGCTCCGGCCTCGAAACTGTACGACGCCGGCTTTGAACACGGCTTCCGGTCCGGCCGGGAGCCGGCGGACGAATGAGCGTGCCGAGCGGCTCCATCGCCATCTACGCATTGACCGGTACGGGCGCCGAGACCGCCCGAAGGATTGCCGGCGGCCTCGACGGGTCCGACCTGTTTCTGCCACGTCGGTTGGCTTGGACGAAAAAGGGCGAGTACGGTTTCGACCGGCTGGGTACGTTGTTCGAGAAAAATTTTCAGGCCTACCAGGGGCACGTCGTGATCGCCGCGGCCGGCATCGTGGTGCGCACCCTGGCCCCGCTCCTCCGGGACAAGACCGTGGACCCGGCCGTGGTCGTGCTCGACCCGGCCGGACAGTACGCCGTGAGTCTGCTCAGCGGGCACCTGGGCGGGGCTAATGATCTGGCCCGACGCGTGGCCGGACTGCTGGGCGGCCAGGCCGTCATCACCACGGCCACCGACTCGGCGGGCAAGCCCAGCCTCGAAGTCCTGGCCCGCGAGGCCGGGCTGGCGGTGGAAAACGTCCGGGCTCTGGCCCGGATCAGCGGCATGCTCCTGGACGACCGGACCGTGGACGTCTTTGATCCCGAAGGCTGGCTGTGGCCGGCCCTGGACCCCTGGCCGGACGATTTTTGCCGGCTGGACTCCGCCCCTTCCGCCGAGCGGGACGAGCCCCTGGTCTGGGTCGGGCCCGAGGCCGGGGACTTCCCCGAAACCTGGTTCCTGATCCGGCCGCCCTGCCTGATCGTGGGTCTGGGCTGCAACCGGGGCACGGGTGAAACGGAACTGGCCCAACTGATCGAGACGGCCTTCGAAAGGCACCGCCTGGCCGTGACGGCTATCGCAGGACTGGCCTCCATCGATCTCAAGCGGGACGAGGCCGGTCTGCTGGACCTGGCCAAAAGAATGAACAAGCCATTGGAATTTTTCAGCGCCGGGGAACTGGCCAGGGCCGATGCGCCCAGCCCCTCGGCTCAAGTAAAAAGACATGTGGGGGTTGAAAGCGTATGCGAAGCGGCGGCCCTGATCGCGGCCCGGACCGACTGGCTGGTGGTGACCAAGCAGAAAAGCCTCAATGCGACCCTGGCCGTGGCCAGAATACCCTTCGGGTTATCGGAATCGGCCCGGGTGACGAAGCCGGACTGAGCGGTCAGGCCAGGGCCGCCCTAACCGAAGCCGAGGTCATCGTCGGCTACCGGACCTACACCGACCAGATCGCCGGCCTCCTGGACGGCAAGGAGATACTGAGCAGCGGCATGACTCGGGAACTGGACCGGGCCGACCGGGCCTTGTCCCTGGCCCTGGAAGGACGAAAGGTGGCCCTGATCTCCGGCGGCGATCCCGGAATCTATGCCATGGCCGGCGTGGTCTTCGACCTGGCCCGAGCCAAAGGCCTCGCCCTGGGCGACGGTCCGGACCGGTTGCGCATCGAGGTCGTTCCCGGCATTCCCGCCCTGGCCGCGGCCGCGGCATTGCTGGGCGCGCCCCTGACCCACGACTTCGCCTCGATCAGCCTGAGCGACCGCCTGACCCCCTGGCCGGTCATCGAGAAACGGCTGGCCCTGGCCTCCGAAGCCGATTTCGTCATCGTCCTTTACAATCCCAGGAGCAAGGGCCGGGACTGGCAGTTCGGCGAGGCCTGCCGGATCGTGGGCCGGACCCGGCCGTCCCGAACCCCGGTCGGCCTGGTGACACGGGCCATGCGGACCGGGCAGACTCTACGGCTGACCACGCTGGATCAGGCGCCCGAGGCGGACGTGGGCATGCAGACCTTGGTCGTCATCGGCAACAGCCGGACCTTCATCTACGAAAATCGGATGGTTACCCCCCGGGGATACCTGGACAAATACGACCCGCCCGATGGGGGACGCCGGCAGGAGGCCTGACCCCGCTCCGCTCCGCACGACCGGTTGTTTTTACTTGCCTTCCCGATGCGCAGAGGATAATCTGCGACACGCTTCGGGTGCCTTGACGGGCTTAAACGGGAATCCAGTGAGAGTCTGGAGCGGACCCGCCGCCGTAAGGCCCATGTAACCGATCCTGAACAAGCCACTGGGATGACCTCCCGGGAAGGCATGGTCGGTAGGCCGAGCCGGAAGACCTGCCTGGAGCCTGTATGTGTCAGTTCCCCTCGGCGAACGGGGCTTTCGCCGATCGGGGCGGCCGGGGGACGAAAACGAGTTCCCTCCCGTACCCACCGTGGTGGGGCGGGAGGGTTTTTCATTTGTCCCGGCCTTCGACCAAGCCCCTCCAGCTCAAGCAATGGAGGCACAAACATGCGATCCGAGGTATCGAGAAACGTTGGAATCCTGACTTGTCTGACCCTGATTTTCCTGCTCGTCCTGCTAGCCAGGCCCGCCATGGCCGGGCATGAAAAGGGAACGCCCAAGACCGGCATCCTGCTGGTCGCCTTCGGGACCAGCGTCCCGGAAGCCCAGGGCGCCTTTCGGAACATCGAAAAAATGGTCACGGCCGCCTTTCCCGGGGTGCCGGTCCGCTGGGCCTACACCTCCAAGATCATCCGGAACAAGCTGGCCAAACAGGGAAAAGTCCTCGACTCCCCGGCCGTGGCCCTGGCCCGTATGAACGACGAGGGTTTCAACCGGGTGGCCGTCCAGTCCCTGCACACCATTCCGGGTGAAGAATATCACGACATGGTCCGGACCGTACAGGCCTTTCAGGGCATGCCCGAAGGAAACATGAAATTGAGCATCGGCATGCCTCTGCTGGCCCGGGACGAGGACCTGCGGCGGGTGACTTCGGCCGTCCTGGCCATGCTGCCCCCCGAGCGGAAAAAGGACGAAGCGGTCGTGCTGATGGGGCACGGAACGCCGCATCCGGCCAACGTCTACTATCCGGGGATGCAATACTATCTATGGAAAAAGGACCCCAACGTCTTTCTGGGCACGGTCGAGGGCTCGCCCTCCCTGGACGATGTCCAGGAGCAACTCAAGGCCAAGGGGGCCAAAAAGGTCTGGCTGGTGCCCTTCATGTCCGTGGCCGGGGACCATGCCCGGAACGACCTGGCCGGGCCTGAGGATGATTCGTGGATGTCCATCCTGACCAAGGCCGGTTACAAGTGTCAGGCGGTACTCAAGGGCACGGCCGAATATGATCCGATCGCCGAAGTCTGGGGCGACCATCTGAAAACGGCCCTGGCCGGGTTGAAGTAAAGCACGGAGCGGAATGAGTCGGGAAGCGGCAAGTGAGACCCTGACGGCCCTCGATGGCCGGACCGAAAGGGACGGGAGGCGGACCGGTTTCCTGGTCGCGATCGGCCTCCTGGCCGGGGTCTCGCTGCTGTCCGTTTTCCTGGCCGCCCTGTTCGGGGCCTTCCCCATTCCGGTCCGGGGCGTGCTGGCTGTGATCGGCTCCGCCCTGGGCTGGAGCGGGGAAGCGTCCCTGGACCCGACCTGGAAGGTCATCGTCCTGGACATCCGTCTCAGCCGTATCTGCCTGTCCTGGGGGGTCGGCGCCGCCCTGTCCGTGGCCGGCGCCGTTTTCCAGGGCATTCTGCGCAACCCCCTGGCCGATCCCTTCACCCTGGGCGTTTCCACCGGCGCGGCCTTCGGCGCCTCCCTGGCCATCTACCTGGGCCTGGGCGGCTTGGTCCTGGTCACCGGCCTGGACCTGCTGCCTCTGGCCGCGCTGGCCGGGGCCCTGGCCGCGCTGGCCGCCGTGATCCTGCTCAGCCGGGTCGGCGGCTATCTGCGACGCGAAACCCTGGTCCTGGCGGGAATCGTCGTGGCCACCTTTCTGGCCGCCCTCATCTCGCTGCTCAAGGCCCTGGACGAGGAGTCGGTTTCGAACATCGTGTTTTGGATCATGGGCAGTTTTCAGGGCCGGGGCTGGAGCCACGTCGTGTTGTTCATACCCTATCTCGCCGTCGGCTTTTTAATCATCTGGCGCTATTCGCGGGAGCTGGACATCCTATCCCTGGGCGAGGTCCAGGCCCGGCAGCTCGGCATGGATGCCGGCCGGGTCCGGCTGGTCCTGCTGATCGGCGCCAGCCTGATCACCGGGGCCGCCGTCTCGGTCTCCGGCGTCATCGGGTTCGTCGGGCTGGTCGTGCCCCATCTGGTCCGCATGGTCCAGGGCGCCGAACACCGCCCCTTGCTGATCACCTCCGGCCTCCTGGGCGGCTTTCTTCTGCTCTGGTCGGACGTCATGGCCCGAACCATCCTGCCCGGCGGCGCGGAACTGCCGGTCGGCGTGGTCACGGCCCTCCTGGGCGGCCCCTTTTTCTGCCTGCTGCTCCGGCGCAAGGCGGCCGAGGACGTCCGATGATCCGACTCCGGAACGTCAGTTGCGGCTACGGTCGGCGCCAGGTCCTCCAGGGCATCGACCTCGATTTCGCCAACGGCGAGATGGTCGGCGTTCTCGGGCCCAACGGCAGCGGCAAGACCACCCTGCTCCTGGCCATGTCCGGCGTGCTGCCCTTGAAAACCGGACAGATCGAAATCGGAGGGGCCTCCCTGTCAAACATGTCTCCCAAGGCCCAGGCCCGGCGCATGGCCTCCGTGCCCCAGCGCATCGAAAGGGCCTTCGACCTGCGTGTGCTCTCGGTCGTGCTCATGGGCCGATACCCCTACATCTCCTTTCTGGGCGGGTATCAGGATCGCGACCGACGAATCGCTCTGGAGGCCATGAAGGACACGGGCACCGTGGATTTCAGGGACCGCCTGACCGGGCAGCTTTCAGGCGGCGAGTTCCAGCGTGTCATCATCGCCCGGGCCCTGGCCCAGCAGACCGACGTACTGCTTCTGGACGAAGCGACCTCCGGGCTGGACATCGCCCGCAAGGTCGAAATCTACGATCTGCTGCTGGAAAAAAACCGGGGTGGAGAGACCGTTGTTTCAGCCATTCACGATCTGAACCTGGCCGCCCTGTACTGCCGGCGGCTGGTTTTTTTGAAACAGGGCCGGATCGTCCTGGACGGTCCGGCCGAAGACGTGTTCACGGAAGAGAATCTGGCGGAGGTATATGGTGCCCGGATCAAGGTCGCCCCGCATCCGGAAACGGGGGCTCCTCAAGCTTTTCTTGTGCCTGGCGCTTCTATTTGCGGTTGAGGCCCGAGCCCAGGTCGCGGTCCAGGACGATTCCGGACGGACGGTCCGCCTGGAATGTCCGGCCCGTCGGGTGATTGCGCTGTACGGGGCCTTCAACGAGATACTGGCGGCCATGGGACTCGATGACCGCATCGTGGCCAGGACCGACGCCGACCGCCTGCCGCCGTCGATCGTGGGCAAACCGACCATCGGCACCCACATGCGGCCCAATATCGAACGGGTCCTGGGCTACAAGCCCGACCTGGTCTTGCAGATGGCCGGAAGGAAACAGGCCGCCGAGGCGGCTTCGGCCCTGAACCGTTTCGGGGTCGAGACGGCCGTGTTCCGGGTCGAGTCATTCGACGACCTGTTTTCAATCGCCAAGCGGGTCGGCATTCTGCTCGGGGCCGAGGAAAAAGCCGACGCACTGGTCCGGACCATGCGCCAAAGGCTGGACCGGGTCGCGGCGGCGGTTGCGCGAAAGTCGGGACCGGCGCCCCGGGTCTTTTTCGAGGTCCGCTATCCCAACCTGCTGGCGGCGGGCCAGACCTCCATGGTCAGCGACGTGATCCGTCGGGCCGGGGGAAGTAACTGCGCGACCGGGACGGACAAGCTCGTCCGGCTGGGGGAGGAGGAACTGCTTCGGATGGACCCCGACGTTTATCTGGTCCAGAAAGGGCCGATGAATCCGAATCCCGTCCCGCCGTCCACACGGCCGCACTATCGGACCCTCAGCGCCGTCAAGGCCGGCCGGGTCTTTATTGTCGACGAACAGGCATACTCCCGGCCGGGTCCGCGCAACGTGGACGCCGTGGAAGAATTGGCCGGGCTGCTCTACCCGAAGATCGGGGCGGGCGGCCGGGCAGCGGAAGGAAAGGAAGAAAAATGAAACCAGGAACCTTATATGGCATCGGCGTCGGGCCGGGCGACCCGGAGCTGATCACGATCAAGGCGGTCCGGGCCCTGGAACGCGTGGACGTGGTCTATGCCGCCGCCTCGACCAAAAATGACTACTCCGTGGCCCTGGACATCGCCCGGCCATACCTTTCGAAGCATCCACGCATCGAAACCCTGGGCTTCCCCATGACCCGGGACGAGGCTGTGCTGGAAAAGGCCTGGCGGGAAAACGCCCAAGCCGTGGCCGCAACCCTGGCCCAAGGGAACCACGCCGCTTTTTTGACCCTGGGCGACCCCCTGCTATACAGCACCTTCGGTTATCTGCTGCGCACCCTCAAGGAAAGACATCCCGAAGTCGTCTGCCAGATCATTCCCGGCATCACCTCTTTTCAGGCCGCCGCGGCCCGGACTCAGACCATCCTGGCCGAATCCGGGGAGAACATCGTTGTCACGTCGGGCGTGGGCCGGAACGAGACTCTGAAAACCATCCTCCAAAAAGTGGACAACGCCGTCATCCTGAAAACCTATCGGGACTTCGACCGGATCTGCGACACCCTCGAAGAACTGGACCTGGCCCGGGGAGCGGTCCTGGTCTCACGTTGCGGGCAGGAAGGCGAGCGCATCGAGCACGATGTCATGGGCCTTCGAGGCGAAAAGATGCCCTATCTTTCTCTGCTCATCGTCAAACGGTCCGGCTCCCGCTGAACCGATCCTCGTGCCTCACGGAGCCAAACCTTGACCTCTCCCGCCCCCGCCGCCTCACGAAGCCGGTCCCGGAAAGCCGGGACCCCCAAAGGGGTCTGGGTCCTGGTCGTCGGGGCCTTTCTGATCGCCCTGGTCTTTCTGGTTCTGGCGCATCCGAACCCGGCCGAACTGCTCGAATCCAGATTCCTTTGGCGCAAGCTGGCCCTGCCCGTGTCCCGGACCGTGCTTTTCGTCTCCATGGGCCTCCTGGTCGGCCAACTCATAGAAGGCCTGGGCTGGACCACCCGCCTGGGGCGCCTGGCCTGGCCCCTGATCAACTGGGCCCGGCTGCCCGGTCAGGCCGGCGCGGCCTTTACCTCGGCCTTTGTTTCCGGCGTGCTGGCCAACACCATGCTCTACACCAGCTGGCAGGAAGGCCATGTGGACCGAAAGGGACTCATCCTGTCCAATCTGCTCAACGCCAGCCTGCCTGCCTACGTTCTGCACATGCCCACGACCCTGTTCATCGTCATCTCCCTGACCGGACGGGCCGGAGCCTGGTACGTGGGCCTGACCCTGGCCGCGGCCGTGATCAGGATGGTCGGGGTGGCCGCGGTCAGCCGAGTGACCATGCCCGTCTGCGAGGCCTGTCGGTACGACGGCACGGAACGGACCAGGCCCTGGCGCGAGGTCTGGGCCGAAACCTGGCCCAAGTTCAAGGTCCGGCTGTGGCGGATCGTTCTCGTAATCGTCCCGGTCTATCTCGGCGTGGCCCTCGTGGCCGAGTCCGGTTTTTTCGGCTGGTTGGAAAAAATTCTGGCTTCCTGGGTCGTCAGCTCGGTCGTTCCGGTCGAGGCCATGAGCGTGGTCATTTTTTCGGTGGTGGCCGAATTCACTTCCGGTTTCGCCGCCGCCGGCGCCCTGCTCGCCTCGGGCGCTCTGACCGTCAAGGCCGTCGTGGCCGCTCTCCTCATCGGCAACGTAATCGCGACGCCGGTGCGGGCTCTGAGACACCAGCTGCCCCATTATATGGGCATCTATTCTCCGGCCCTGGGAACGGAACTGCTGGCCATCGGGCAGACCACGCGCGTGATCAGCGTCATCCTGGTCGGCACGGCTTTTCTTCTGCTTTATTGACCCGGTTCGGTCCTGATGATAGGGTGGTGACGATATGCGCGAGATGAAACCCGCCGATCTGACGCCCCAGGAACTGGCCGAAATCAAGGCCCTCGAGGCCCGGCTGGGGCGAGTGTGCCTGGTGGCCGTCCGGCCCGTCGAGGCCATGTACGCCGTCGAGGCCAAGCTGGAGCCCAATGTCTGGGTCCCCGTCGATCAGGTCTACCCCGAGTTCGAAAACCTGAACAGCTACTACCAGGACCGGGAGGATGCGGCCGCGACCAAGACCGCGCTGAAAAATCTGCTGCGCGGCCGGACCGATCTGAAGTCACGGAGACGGCCCATCCGTGTCCGGCGTATCTGATCCCTTCCCTGGGAATATGGAAGACGAGATGAGGAACAACCCGCTCATTACCGCGTACGACGGACATCGGCCCGTCATCCACGCCCAGGCCTTTGTGGACGTCTCGGCCCGCCTGATCGGGCGGGTTCACATCAGCCCCGGAGCCAGCGTCTGGCCCATGGCCGTGCTTCGGGCCGACGACGATGAAATCCGGGTCCAGGACCGGGCCGCCGTTCTGGACCTGGCCCTGCTCGAGGCCCCGGAAGGTCTGCCGGTCATCATCGAGGAGGAAGCCCTGGTCAGCCACGGCGCCATGATCCACGGAGCCGTGGTCCGGGCCCGGGCCCTGGTCGGCATCGGAGCCATAGTCCTGGACGGCGCGGAAATCGGCGCGGGGGCCATCATCGCCTCCGGCAGCCTGGTGACTCCCCGGACCAAAATCCCGGACCATGCCCTGGTCATGGGCTCGCCGGGCAAGGTCATCCGGGAGACCCGCCCCGAGGAACGTCAGGCCGCCCGGGCCCAGATAACCGAACTGTACGATAAATCGCGCCGTTACATGTCCGGGTGAGCCTTCGGTTCGGCAGCAATAATGGGTGAAAATTTTTATTGAGTGTTGGTGGTGGTTCCCGGGGGAGTGTGAAATAATTTTTCGTAAAGTCGTTTTGAGGGGGACGGGAGCCGGGTATCCGGTAACTAATTGAAATATATACAAATAAATC